>NZ_CAFI01000285.1 GCF_000239775.1 Bradyrhizobium sp. ORS 375 | reverse complement strand
CGCGGCGGCTGCCCGCGCCCGCGCCTCGTCGCGGGCCTGGACGAACATCGACCAGCCGCCGCCGACGATATGCACGCCGACCGGCGTCAGTTCGACGATCCGGTCCATCCGTTCGAGCAGCGCGCGATCATGGCTGGCGACCAGCACGCCGCCGCGCCAATTCTGCACCAGCCGGCCGATCGCGGCACGCCCCTCAGCATCGAGATTGTTGGTGGGCTCGTCGAGAAGCAGCAGATCCGGCGCCTCGATCAGCAGCCGTGCGATGCCGACGCGCGTCCGCTCGCCGCCGCTGAGCGAGTGCATCGCGCGATCGAGCCCCACGCCGGAAAGACCTGCCTCGATCAGCGCCTCGTCGACCCGTTCTGGCAGGCTCCAATCCGCGCGGGCGAGATCCTCGTCGTCTCCATTTCCGGCGGTGATCCGGTCGAGTGTCGCAAGTGCGCCGGACACGCCGAGCGCCTGGTCGACACGCAAGCCGGGATCCCAGTGCTGCGCCAGTGCTCCGAGCGTGCCGGTTCGCGTGACCGTGCCCGCGGTCGGCTCGCACAGCCCCGCGATAATCCGGAGCAAGGTCGATTTGCCCGAGCCGTTGCGGCCGACCAGACCGACGCGTTCAGTGCCGATGGAGAGCGAGAGCTTGTCGAACAGCAGATGATGGTCAGGTGTCGCGGCGGCGACCGCGTCGAGGGTCAGAAAGGAGGGCATGGGAAACCGTGATGGCAGAGGACACAAAGCGGCGGGCAATGTTGGTCCTGCGATCCACGGCACCACTCCTGTTCACGGTACGATGCTCCATATAGGCCGATCGGTCGGCCACGACAACTCGAGCCAACAACGCAAGCATGCGTCGCGCCTGCTGGCCCGCCGGCGACACGCGTGCTAAGCGGCGCGCCATGCCCGCTCCCATCCTCCCTCTCATCGAAGCCGCCGGTCGCTGGCCCGAGCGCGGCGCGCTCGTCGGCCTCGATCTCGGCACCAAGACCATCGGCGTCGCCGTCTCCGATCCCGACCGGAAGCTCGCGACCGGCGTCGAGACCATCCAGCGCAAGGCGTTCAAGGCCGATGCAGCACGGCTGCTCTCGATCTGTTCCGAGCGCAAGGTGGTCGGCTTCGTGCTGGGCTTGCCGATCAACATGGACGGCAGCGAGGGGCCGCGGGCGCAGTCGACCCGCGCCTTTGCGCGCAATCTCGCCGGCCTTACCGATCTGCCGATCGGCCTGTGGGACGAGCGGCTGTCGACGGCGGCGGTCGAACGCGAGCTGATCGGCATGGATGTCAGCCGCGCCAAGCGCGCCGAGGTCATCGACACCCATGCGGCTATCTTCATCCTGCAGGGCGCGCTCGACCGGCTGACGACGCTGCGGCGGTCCGGCCAGTAAGCCCATGAGCGCAGTCGTCGCGGCGCTGGCGCCGGTGTTCCTGCTGATCGTGATCGGCTTCGGCCTGCGCCGCAGCCTGATCCGGCTCGACGCGCATTGGCACGGGCTCGAGCGCCTCACTTATTACGTGCTGTTCCCTGCCTTGCTGCTGCAGAGCCTGGTCAAGGCGGATCTGAGCGCGGTGCCGGTCGCCGGCGTCGGCGGCGCGCTGTTCCTGGCGATGCTGACGATGTCCGCGCTGTGCCTTGCGCTGCGGCCGCTGCTCGCGCGGGCCGGCGTCGACGGCCCGGCCTTCACCTCGATCTTTCAGGGCGCAACGCGCTGGCAGACCTATGTCGCGCTCGGCGTCGCCCGGAGCCTGTTCGGACCGACCGGCCTTGCGGTGGCCTCGGTCGCGATGATCGCCATCATTCCGATGGTCAACATCTTCAGCGTGGCCGTGCTCGCCCACTACGCCTCGCCGGTCCGCCGCTCGATCCGTGAGATCCTCGCCACGATCGTGCGCAATCCGCTGATCTGGGCCTGCGTCGTCGGTCTCGCGCTCAACTTGGTGCACGCGCCGCTGCCGAAGCTCTGGAACGACGCCGCCGACGCACTCGGTCAGGCGTCGCTGCCGATCGGCCTCCTGGTCACCGGCGCCGGCCTGCACTTCGAAGGCCTGCGACGCGCCGGACCGGCCGCCGCGCTCGGCGTCGTGCTCAAGCTCGTGCTGATGCCGATCCTCGCGATCGGGCTCGCCGGATGGTTCGGCGTCACCGGCACGAGCCTCGTGGTTGTCGCGATCTGCGCCGCGGTGCCGACCTCGCCGAGCGCCTATGTGCTGGCCAAGCAGATGGGCGGCGACGCGCCCCTGCTGGCGCAGATCATCTCGCTGCAGACGGTGTTGGCGGCGCTGACCATGCCCCTCGCGATCGCCTGGGCCGGCTGAACGCTCATCGCGTCAGGATTGTCCGCTCGCCAGCCACATCGTCTGTATCGTGGCAGCGAGGTTGTTGAGGCCGTGCAGCACCATGGTCAGATAGAGCGAGTGGGTCCGGTAGCGCAGATAGCCGAACCACACGCCGAGGGAAAACACGTTCAGCAGGGCGAACCAGTCGTACTGCAGATGCAGCACGGTCCAGATCGCCGACGACAGCAGGATCGCCCCGGGCACCCGCAGGAAGGAATCCGACCACCCGCGATAGAGAAAGCCGCGCGCCATCAGCTCCTCCGACACCGGCGCCGCGACGCAGAAGGCGATGATCATCAGCCAGACCACGCCGTCGCCTCTGGCGGTCTTCAGGATGTCCACCATGAAGTTCGACGACGTGTCGCCGCGTCCCGTGAGGTGAGCCGCCAGCTCCCAGCATCCGAGGATCACGACCATGCCGACCACGCCGAAGCCGAAATTCTTCCAGCTGGTCCAGCGCAGGCCCAGATAGTCGACGAATGACATGCGGGTGTGGCGGACGGCGAAATAGATCGGCAGCAGGATCGCCGGCACGCCCATGATCGCGGACAGCGAGACCGTGAGCGACCGGCTCGCGATCTGGACCGCGGCCGTCTGAAGCTCGACCGGACCAGTGAACGCGCCGTCATGGCGCAGCAGCAGATAAACGATCGGCGTCAGCTGACCGATGAAGAAGAGGACGATGATGAGGAGGCCCCACAACGTCGTCCGCCAGAAGCCGAGCGTGCGCGGCTGATGCTGCGCCGGCGCGACCTGCTGCGGCGGCTGGAGCGGATCGAGGGAATCCATGACGGCGGTGTCGGGCGTGTCGGTCAAGGCAGGGCGCGCTCCAGCAAGGCACGGATGGCGGCGGGATCGAGATCGACGGCGCCATACATGCTCGGATGAACGTTGGCGAGACGGGTGGCTGCGAACAGCTCAGCATGAGCGGGCGTCACCGCATTGAGTGCGGCCACAGCGGCCAGCAGGGCCAACTTCTCGACGGCCAGGCGTGCGACACGCTCGCTGTCGCCACGCCGGAAGGCCTGGCTGACACTGGCGACTGCGTCCGCTGCGCCGGGCAGACCGCGCGTCTCCTCGGCCAGAATCTTCAGGACGGCAGTCGCCGCCTCCGCCTCGCGCGACAGCGCGCGCAGCACGTCGAGGCACATCACGTTGCCCGAGCCTTCCCAGATCGCATTGACCGGCGACTCCCGGAAATGGCGCGCGAGGATGCCGTCCTCGACATAGCCATTGCCGCCGAGGCACTCCATCGCCTCGTAGAGGAACGGCGGCGCGCCTTTGCATACCCAATATTTGATCGCAGGCGTCAGCAGCCGCATGTAGGCCGCTTCGCTCGGGTCGCCCAGCGCCCGATCGAAGGCGCGGCACAGCCGCATCACGAGCGCGACCGTGGCCTCGACATGCAGCGCCATGTCGGCCAGCACCGACTGCATCAGCGGCTGGTCGGCGAGATGCTTCTGGAACACGCTGCGATGACGCGCGTGATGCAGCGCATGCGCCAGCCCCGAACGCATCAGGCCGGCGGACGAGATCGCGCAATCCTGCCGCGTGAGCTGCACCATCTGGATGATGGTGCTGATGCCCCTGCCCTCGTCGCCGACGCGCTCGGCGTAAGCGCCGGCGAACTCCACCTCCGACGAGGCATTGGAGCGATTGCCGAGCTTGTCCTTCAGCCTCTGGAAGCGCAGCGCGTTCACCGAGCCGTCGGGCGCAAAGCGCGGCAAGAAGAAACAGGTCAGGCCGCCCTCGGCCTGCGCCAGCACCAGGAAGGCATCGCACATGGGCGCCGACATGAACCATTTGTGGCCGGTGATGCGATAGCCGTCGCTGGTTCGTTCGGCTGTCGTCATGTTGGCGCGGACGTCGGTGCCGCCCTGCTTCTCGGTCATGCCCATGCCGAGCGTCATGCCGCGCTTGCCCCACCACGGCGCAAACGCCGGGTCGTAGTTGCGGGTCCCAATGACGGGCATGGTCCGCGCGAGCAGCTCGGGCTGCGAAGCCAGCGCCGCCACCGAGGCGCGCGTCATCGTGATCGGACAGAGGTGGCCGCTCTCGACCTGCGAGGCGATGTAGAACTTGGCCGCGCGCACCACCTCGGAGCTGCCACCAGCGGGTTTGCCCTGCGCCGTCCACGTCGAATTGTGCAGGCCGGCCTCGATCGAGCGCGCCATCATCTGATGATAGGCCGGATGAAACTCGACGACGTCGCGGCGAAAACCCTTGGCGTCGAAGCTGCGCAGCTTCGGCGTATTCTCGTTGGCGAGCCGGCCCTGCTCCGCCATGTCGGCCGAGCCCCACAACGCGCCGAAGGCGATAAGCTCCTGCTCGGCGTCAGCGCCGCCATTCGCCCTGACGGCGTCCATCAACGGCCGGTCGGCCTTGAGCAGGTTCACGTCCTCGAACGGCGGCGACTGGTTGAAGACCTCGTGGGTCTCGAACGAAGGCTGGGTCATGGCCGTACCCTGTGCAAGCAGATCATCGGCGCGGCCGAATGGGAAAAACATAGGTGGTCGCGCCGGCGCCCGGCAGCGAAAAGTGCCACCACTCCTTGGCATAGTTCACAAACCCTTGCCGCGCCATGGCGGCCACCAACTCGGCGCGCCAGCGGCGCTGCTCGGGCGTCAGGTCTTGAGCTGCGGTATGCGCCTTCACATCCGAACAATCGTAGCCGGTTCCCATGTCGACGCTGCCCTCCGGCGCGCGCAGCGCCGCCGGCGCCGTGCAGTCCGCATAGTCTTTGGCGGGATCGAACACCGCGGAATTTTCGGCCGAGAGTTCGACCAGCGTCAGGTCAAGCGCCGCACCGGTCGAATGGCTCGAACGCAGCGCGATATAACCGAGACGAAACAAGTCCTGCTTCGCGACGCGCGGAGCATAGCGGCGATCGGCCGTCGTCTCGAGGCCGTCCTGCGACCAAGCCAGCATCTCCGCCACCGCACGCACCGGCCGGTAGCAGTCGAGCATCTTCAGCGACAGGCCTCGCGCCCGCAGCTCGACTTGAATGGCCTGCAGTCGCCGCGCGATGTCACGCTTCACGACGCATTCCGCCGCCTCGTAGCCTGGCAAGGGTCGGCCGACGAAATTGTTGCTGCCGGCATAACGAATGTCTTGGAGGATCGTCGGGTCGACGTCGCGGAGATAGACGAAGTCGAACGGCAATGCGGCCGCACAGGCCGGCACGATCGCCGCCAACAGGATCAGGGCATATCGGAGCGGACCTCCTCCGGCGCGGGCCGGCCACACCCTGGTTTTGAGTCCCCGGAGAGGCTTGAAGTACCGAACGGGGGATAACTCGGAACCCCGGCTTTCGGCCTTGCCCCCCACCGAAACCACCCCTATAGCTCTGGCTTTAATGGCAACCTCTCCGAAATCGACGTTCGTCCTCGGGCACCGGCATTTGCTGGGAATCGAGGGCCTTTCCGCCCACGACATCACCGGTCTCCTCGATCTGTCCGAGGAGTATGTCGAGCTGAACCGTCAGGTCGACAAGAAGCGCACCGTGCTGCGCGGCCGGACCCAGGTCAACCTGTTCTTCGAGGCCTCGACGCGGACGCAATCCTCGTTCGAGCTTGCCGGCAAGCGGCTCGGCGCCGACGTCATGAACATGTCGGTGTCGTCCTCGTCCATCAAGAAGGGCGAGACCCTGATCGATACCGCGGTCACGCTCAATGCGATGCACCCGGACATTCTGGTGGTCCGCCACCACGCCTCCGGCGCGGTCGAGCTGCTCGCCCGCAAGGTCGACGGCTCCGTGATCAATGCCGGCGATGGCGCACACGAGCATCCGACCCAGGCGCTGCTCGACGCGCTGACCATTCGCCGCAACAAGGGCCGCATCGAGGGGCTGGTCATCGCGATCTGCGGCGACGTGCTGCATTCGCGCGTGGCCCGTTCCAACATCCTCCTGCTCAACACGATGGGCGCCCGCGTCCGCGTCGTCGCGCCCTCCACGCTGCTGCCGCCGGGCATCGAGCGAATGGGCGTCGAGGTCGCGCGGGACATGCGCGAGGGCCTCAACGGCGCCGACATCGTGATGATGCTCCGCCTGCAGCGCGAGCGCATGAACGGCTCCTTCGTGCCGTCCTCGTCGGAGTACTTCCAGTATTTCGGCCTCGACCAGAAGAAGCTCGCCTACGCCAAGCCCGATGCGCTCGTCATGCATCCGGGGCCGATGAACCGCGGCGTCGAGATCGACTCCATCGTCGCCGACGGCGCGCAGTCGCTGATCCGGGAACAGGTCGAAATGGGTGTCGCCGTGCGCATGGCCGTGCTCGAGGCGCTGGCCCGCAACCTGCCCAATGCTTGAATTGAGACCTCGGGACGAAACGACATGCTGACCGATCGCCGCCCGATCCTGCTCGCCAACGCGCGCGTCATCGATCCCTCCCGCGACATCGACGGTCCCGGTGACGTGCTGATCGCCGACGGCGTGATCCGCGACCTCAAGCGCGGCATCGGCGCCGCCGGCGTGCCGGAAGGAACCGACGTCGTCAACTGCGCCGGCAAGATCGTCGCGCCGGGCCTGATCGACATCTGCGCCTTCGTCGGCGAGCCGGGGCTCGGCCATCGCGAGACGTTTGCGACCGCGAGCCAGGCCGCCGCGACTGGCGGCATCACCACCATCATCTGCCAGCCCGGCACCGAGCCGGTCATCGACAACTCCGCCACCGTCGACTTCGTGCTGCGCCGCTCGCGCGACACCGCGATCGTCAACATCCAGCCGATGGCGGCGCTGACCAAGGGCCTGCGCGGCGAGGAGATGACCGAGATCGGGCTACTCCGCGCCGCCGGCGCGGTTGCCTTCTCCAATGGTCACACCAGCGTGATGAACGCGCAGGTGATGCGCCGCGCGCTGACCTACGCGCGCGATTTCGACGCGCTCATCGTGCATCACACCGAGGATCCCAATCTCGTCGGCGAAGGCGTGATGAACGAAGGCGAGTTCGCTTCGCGCCTCGGTCTCTCCGGCATTCCGCCGGCAGCCGAAGCCGTGGTGCTCGAGCGCGACATGCGCCTCGTCGCCCTCACCAAGGGCCGCTACCACGCGGCGGCGCTGAGCTCGGTCGACTCGCTCGACGTTCTCAAGCGCGCGCGCGACGCCGGCCTGTCGGTGAGCGCCTCGGTCTCGATCAACCATGTCACGCTCAACGAGAACGACATCGGTCCCTACCGCACTTTCCTCAAGCTGACGCCGCCGCTGCGCACCGAGGTCGACCGCCGCGCACTGGTCGAGGCGCTGGCCTCGGGGCTGATCGACGTGATCATGTCCGACCACAATCCGCAGGACGTCGAGGTCAAGCGGCTGCCGTTCGCGGAAGCCGCCAGCGGCGCCGTCGGTCTGGAGACGATGCTCGCAGCCTCGCTGCGGCTGGTGCACAGCGGCGAACTGAGCTGGACCACCTTGATCCGGGCGATGTCCACACGGCCTGCGGAACTGCTCGGCCTGCCCGGCGGCACGCTGCGCGCGGGCGCGCCGGCTGATATCATTGTGATTGATCCGGACGTGCCCTGGATCCTCGATCCGGCCGATCTGAAATCACTGTGCAAGAACACCCCGTTCGATGAGGCCCGCTTCACCGGCCGCGTGGTCCGCACCATCGTCGGCGGCCGCACCGTGTTCGAACATGTCTGAGCCGCGCCAGAGCGTGGAAGGAGTTGCGTGATGGGATCCGAAGCCATGCTGCCGGTCGCGCTGTTGATCGGCTATCTCCTGGGTTCCATTCCATTCGGCCTGATCCTGACCAAGCTCGCCGGCACGCAGGATCTGCGCAGCATCGGCTCCGGCAACATCGGTGCCACCAACGTGCTGCGCACCGGCCGCAAGGGCCTTGCCGCCGCCACCTTGCTGGGCGACGCGCTGAAGGGCACGGCGGCCGTGATCATCGCCGGTTATCTCGGCGGCCCGAACGCGGCGATGCTTGCCGGCCTCGGCGCGTTCCTCGGGCACTTGTTCCCGGTGTGGCTGAAATTCCGCGGCGGCAAGGGCGTGGCGGTCTATATTGGTATTCTGATCGGCCTGCTCTGGCCCTACGCGATCTTCTTCTGCCTCGTCTGGCTCGCGACCGCGTTCGCGTTCCGCTACTCATCACTTGCCGCGCTCGTCGCGAGCGTGCTGACTCCGATCGTGTTGTGGGCTTTCGGCCACACCGCACTGGCCGCCTTGTTCGCCCTGCTCACGCTGTTGCTCATTTACATGCATCGCGAAAACATCAGGCGATTGCAGGCCGGCACTGAGAGCAAGATCGGCGCGAAGAAGTAATCACTCCGGACAAATACGGAGAATACGTGTCGGCCACTGGGCTGAGAGCGGCAGCGCCGCAACACCGCCACAGGTTTAACTAATAAGTTAACGCCGGACTCTGGTGTGAATCATGATTGCCTGTCATGATTCCGGCATCTGATTACGCAAGACCAATTCGAGTGCTTCGTCGCCACGGCGGTGAACGCCCTGATGAGGAGACGGCGCAGCAAATGTCCATACCGGTCCGTTCGAGCGCCAGCGTGCTTCTGTCCGCGGCTCAAATCTGGTCGACGGAAGATCCGTTCGGCTCCGTCACCGACGCCGCCGAACCGACCCCCACCCAGGCGAGCGAGCCGGTCGAGGCCGACGAGCCGGTCGCCGAAAGCGCGCTGACGCCCTCTTCCTCGGACACTTTGCCGGACGAAGCCGTTGCGCCCCGCGAAGCCGTTGCGCCCCACGAATTCATCGCAGTCGTCGAAACGAGCATCACCGCGACTGAGGTCGCCGAGCCGAAGCCCGCCGACACGGCGGAGCGTTCGCTCGCCGAAACCATCGCCAGCGCCACCCTGCCGCCGCCACCGCGGATCTGGCCGCCGCGCAAGCTGTCGCTGGCGCTGCAGGGCGGCGGAACCTTCTCCGCCTTCACCTGGGGCGTGCTGGACCGCTTGCTCGAGGAGCCGGCCTGCGATTTCGACACGATCAGCGGCGCCAGCGCCGGCGCAATCAACGCCGCGCTGCTCGCCAGCGGCCTCGCTCATGGCGGCCGCGACGAGGCACGCAACCGGCTGGCGCTGTTCTGGACCCGGCTGATGGAAGAGGCGTCCTTCCGCTCGCTGATGGTCATCGGCGCCTTTTCGCCCGCGAGCAGCGCGGTGTCGTTCGGATCCGGCCTGCGCGGCGGACGCGCCGACCCGCTCGATCTCGACCCCTTGCGCGAGATGCTCGCCGAGACGATCGATTTCGAGGCCCTGCACAGCCCGAGCGCACCTCGTCTGCTGCTGGCTGCGACCCGCACCCGTGACGGCCGTCCGCAGCTGTTCCGTAACACCGAGATCACGCCGGACGTGCTGCTCGCCTCCACCTGCCCGGCTCAGCTGAACGCGGCGGTCGACATCGATGGCGAGGCCTATTGGGATGGCGGCTACGTCGCCAATCCGCCGCTGATCCAGATCGCGCACGACTCCAGCGCCGCCGATCTGCTGGTGGTGCAGGTCACGCCGGCCTGCGACGGCTATGTGCCCCTCACCTCGGCGGCGATCGATCGCCGCCTGGACCAGGTTTCGGCCAATGCCGTGCTCAATGCCGAGCTCGCGGCGCTCGAATGGGCCCGCAGCGACGGCCTGCATCCGCCGCGGGTGCATCGGCTGACTGCAGAGGACGAGATCGAGGCCCTGGCACAGCGCGACGCCACCGACCTCGGCAGCGACTTCATCGCCACCCTGCACCAGCGCGGGCGTGACGCGGCCGACCGCTGGCTGCGACACGCGCCGGCCGGCACCGTGCCGACCGTCCAGGACGAGCAGCCGGTTACCTCGCCGGCGGATGCGCGCGAAGTTGCGCTGACGTAGCGCGCCCTCTTCCCTGCGCCCTCGGGTTGTTCCATGCTGGCCCCTCTGCGAGGGGGCTTTGCGTGGACGCCATCAATCCGACCATCGAGCTGAGCGCAACCGAGCGGCGCGACCGGCTGCGCCTGATCCGCTCCGATAATGTCGGGCCGCGCACGTGTGAGTCCGCAGCCCTAGACCTTCTTAAACGAAAATACTGTAGCCAATATCCTTGCACGCAATTTGTTTTTTTGCACATGCGGGCTGTGGTACTAATGTAAAATACTTTCGGCCCGGCTGCCATATCTGCGAAGCGGACGTGTTGAATGCCAGAGAAGCATCTGATGAAGAAATACGATGTAACAATACACGACCCGAAAGAAGAGATTCTTCCGAAGTTGGCAGAATCGCTGAAAGGCAAGTCCCTTCTTTGCCTATTTCCAGCTGGGAATAGCCGATACTTGAACGTGGAGTATTTTGCTCCAAATGATCCGATCCTGACTGCAGACTCGATGAAGAGCGACAGGAGCTCAAAGACCGCGTTTCTTCAGTCAGCTCCAACCGCGATCGTCATGGTCACGGATCTGCGAGCTCTGTCGATTTTTACGACGGCACTTTCCATGCTGCTCAAGAACAAGCTCCTGCACTTGCATGCCGCGACGCAGTTTCCGGCCCAAGTTCTTACGCAAACTGCCACTCACGAAGAGCAACAGGCAATCCGGAACGCTCTTGCTGAAAATCGGCTCGTCATCGACGATCACATCCATATCTCCCGCGTTATCGAGCAGCTAGGCGGTTAATAGCTAGATGGACCCGGAACGCCGAACAAGGTCTCCCAACTCATAGATTCGCTCTGCGTTTCCACCTGAGACACGATTATCCGCGCACATTCGATTCCCACTCCAATCGCGGAGTCAATATTGAGCCCGCGGTGGATAGCGGCAATAACACCCGCCGAAAATGCGTCCCCTCCACCCACTGGGTTGATTACAGCGACGTTTGGAGGTGCATACTGGCGCATCGCCCCGTTGCGAAACACGCTTATAGGACCCGCCCCATCGGTAATTATCCATATGCAACTGGACCGAGCACTGAGCTGAATAACTGGAACAGTTGCTTCCAGCCAGTTCGCTTCTTTGCGATTGAGAATTACGGCCGAAAATGGAACAGCCAAGAAGACGTCAACGGCTGTCAACCCGCTAGCCAAAGTCGAACCCGGAACGCCGAAGATAGGCCCGCTCAGTTTGGAAATCGAAGCTCCGGAAATTGGAAAATCAACAAACACTGTAGACGACGCTAGCCGGAGAGCAGCCGGGACATCAACCTCGGCAAGCGCGCGGAAGCCATCATTTCCGTTCGCCCAGCTAAACGCTGATGAGCGCAAAGACATCTGACAACGGGGCAACTCTCCGTTCACGTGCTTTGCGAGCGAAATATCCACGCCTAAGTTCTCAAGGTAAGCCTCGTACTTTGCGCTAAACTCGTCGCACCCAAAGGCCGTAACTAGAGAGACATCGAGACCCAATCTCTTCAGGTGAACACTTATATTAGCACCGGGACCACCAAACGAAGCTGGCCCCTCCTCCCACTGGTCCCAGATTGCCCGGCCAAATACAGCTACCTTGCTCAATTTTTCCTCGCCAAAACCAGAGATCCTCTCCATTCTCGCGGGACCCGATCATCAGGAAACCGGCGCGCGAGTTCTAGCATCCGAACATTGTGAAACTCCGATCTCTGCGCTTCCGACAGCTTCAACCAAGTTGTGGGCCCACGGCCCTGTTCAACTAGCCTTCGAGAGTTCTCCAGAGCCGAATACACGCTTGTGAACTGTCCGGCCTTTCTAAACATTGGCAAGCATCGCTCGACAACAAAGCCAGCAACCGAAAGAGCTGACGAAGTAAATTTCCATTCAGAATACATTTCCAACGCTATTCTACCTAAAGGAGGATAGAGCTGGTGATCAAAATGGGTTAGTACATCTTCATGAAAAGACGTTTCAATCAGGAGCGCACCGCTCGGGCGAATAATGTCATACAAGCCCTGAAACGACGTGACATAGTCTGACTTAGAAATGTGATGGAGCACATAACGCATCAGCACGTATTCAAATGCCCCGCTCTTGAACGGCAAGCTGGAAATCCTAGCATTGACGATCGGCATTTCACCATTGTTGTTTTTGTCAGACAGACGAAGAGCCTCCGCTGATCGATCCATACCGATCACATCGAGACCCGCTCTTCGCAAATTTCTTGCGTACTTGCCTCCACCGCAACCACAGTCAAGCAGGCGACTGCCAGGAGATACTCCCAGGGCTATCAACTGATGAACCCATCCCTGCTCTGGCTCCTTCTCTAGCCAATTGTCCACGCTGGCATCATAATCGGGCGCTGACATCATGTGCTCTTACCGCCTGTAGGTTCGGATCATCTTCTGGCGCGGCCGTCATAGAAACACATATCACTTCAGCGGCGCCGATTGACTTAAGCAAACTTCCACAGGCCTCCATTGTCGCGCCGCTGGTAACGACATCATCAACCAGCAGAACGCACTTGGAAGATATGGAGTCGGAGCCCGCTGCAAACATCTTCTTTGTCTGTTCTCGTCGCTCGCTCCACGGCATCTCCTTAGTTTCTATTGACTGAATTCGACGCAGCAGCTGCAAATTCACTGAAACAGGAACATTCGCCGATACCAACTTGCGCGCTAGCTCAACAGCCAGCCTATCAGCAACGCTCGTTCGGCTGGGGACCGAAGTTACGATGATATCCAGATCAGTCGCTAGAAGGCGATCAACCAGACCACCCGGCAGCACTGACCACGCGAATGAAGCGAGGGCAGACTGAGCTACCTCATTGTCCCGACCACCAGGCATCTTTGCCCACTTCAACGCAATGGCGATCGGCCCTCTGCGAGAATATAGCCAGCAAACAAAAAGACCATCGATTTGCCCCCGTGAGACGAGCCCACGCCGAAACCGAAGGGTAACTGCACAGGAGGGAAAAGGAATGACGTTGATCTCTCCCGCTAGCGCGCAAATGATCCGATCAAATCCTTCGGCAGTGCGCATAAAGCGATTGAATGACTGCAGACCCCGCTCTGATGTAACAATCGCCCCGCCTAGGTCCTGGCAGAATCGCACAATTCCTGTACTGTTAAGCGAGATAAAATTGCTGTCATCCATGCAGTATAAGGACAATTGAGCAATGTTTTCGTCCCCTGCCGGCCCGCGCTGAGGCGGCAGACTTGTGGTCCCATTCGAGCCGGCGGTGAAGCAGTCTATTGCTGGGCTGAATGTGATTTCCGCAATTGGCCAGCCCGACGGCCATTTCACGTCCTTCGGAAAGAATGCTAAAAGCCTTCCCCGCGCTCCCGTGCCCCTCATCCGACCGCCCCCCTGGGAGCTAAAGATTCTATCCTCACAACCTTAGCGTTCAACTTCTACACAGACAATCAACGGGCCGCAAATGTCTAGTGCTACGCCACCCACTCGAAATATTGTTTGCGACAAAGAAGCGGTCCTGTTCTTTGCTGAAGCAATTCCTTCTCACATTGAAGTCAGCATGAATTACCTCCACAACACCATCAATTGGTCTATCACTGTGTTTGCGGGAGGAGTTGGCGCCATTGTAATAAACGAAAAGTTCCCCAATATTAACACAGAGATTCTGACCTCTATTTTACTTCTTACTCTCGCTCACCTTTTTATCCGAACTAGCAAGGCATACTTGAACGTGATGAGATTTACATCTCTGGACAAGCTAATAATTAGAAACACCTCGCTTGGACACCCAGAGCAGTGTTTCTCTGCAATCGACCGCTATTACTTAAACTGGGCGTCACCCCTCCCCGTTCACACAGTCGTGGTGAAGGTATTATTTGAGCTTGGCTTTTTTTACATGTGGGTAGCGCTAACGGGTATATTCATCTACGCAGCAATTAAGACCCAAGGCGAATACTGGTACCTTATAATTGCGTCTCACGTTGGCGCACTCTTGGAGTTCTACTTCGGCCTTGTAAAGTCGCCATATTTCACGACCGTCGATCCGTTCGATATTGCTGTTACTCAAAGATAGGATTTACCTCAGCCTAAATGCCAAGAAAGCTAGGCGGAACAAAGCCATAGTTCTGCAGCCGGGCTCTGTAGTTCTGGCTACACACCTCGAGCTCTGCTGGTGAGATCTCAATAGATTTCCAATAGGTCTCGGGATGCCGAAGGAAGTTCAACAATACGTGGGTAGCCTCCGCATATGATGAGACCAGGTGGACAACGTTCTTCATCCATCTAGGCCCGAGCGGAGTTCGCGAGACGTCGATCGATCTACCTGTGGGGTAGGTAAACTGCGAGATGCAGGAAATATTCTCGATATGCTCCTTGAGTCGCGACCACAGATGTTGCGACGTTGTCAGTGGCGTACCACGGTCATACCGAAACACTTTACTTGCGCTCTCATCGACCAAAACAACCGGCGCAGGAAAGCTCTCAAGCAATTTGTAGCTTGACAGCGTGATGGCGACTTCCTCTAAGGTCCCATATCCACCGATATTAAAGATTTTCAAGAGACCAAGTTGATCCATGATTTTTTGTCTGTAGGCTCGTTCTTCACTCCAGAAGTCCAACGCCAAATCAGCTTCAAAATTCGGAATCTCTCCAATTTTCTCTAGATCTATCCCGACGCCGACCGATGCGATAGATAGCTTACGCGCCAGCCGATCTGAAAGTCCCATGTATCCGGCGCCCTTACCATGCATGACGCCCAGATGTTCTTGGCCGACAAACTCTCTTAGCTTTAGGAAAAGAACTTCTACTTCTTTCTCGCTATGTGGGAGGAGTTCGTCGCGAGCCCACCCATACATGTTGACAAACGTCGTGATACGGCCAGCCCGCCGTCTAGCCTCAGGTAAACACCAAAAGCCGTTAGAGAAAACTCTTGCTTGAAGTTCCCGGGACGGCAATTCAATAAGCTGAACAAAGTTCACCCCAGTACGGGACAGTTCATGGATGGCCTGATGTAAATAGCCGTCCATGAATATCTTCGCACTTATTTGAGTCCCATACCTCGCATTCTGCATTAGTTCTCTGAAGACAAAGGTTCTGACGCCCTGGTCTCTCAGCCAAAAAAGGTTGGCAGTGTTCGGAAGGTCGTTTGACACGAACATCAAATCTTCTAGCGACTCAAGCCCGAAGCAGTTTGCCGCTTTCAGCAGGATGGACTCATCACCCTGCTCCTTGGAGCGATCGAGGATCAGCGCTCGGATCCCCTCTCTGTCGAGAGAGACCTCGCCACTCCAAGGCACTAGCTGCCTGCCCAAACGTCCGATCAAGTTTGCAGAGGCTTTACCTTGACACGGTAAGGCAGAGACACTCTCGAACAATAGAGCGTCGATTTCTTGTGCAGCGTTCAAATTTCAGTACCTCGGCTCATAGGTCAGGCATCTTGCAACAGAGCCTCCTATCCTGCTTCCAGAATAGACGCACTCGATGTCGGTTTCCAATGATCAATACATCAAATCGCCGAGGCCGCGAATGCCAGGGCTTTCGAGAGCCATAGCGTCGACAATTGGCCGCTTTCTGAGCCCCAGTGTCGACCCCTGAGTAAACGTCGGTAAAATGGCCGCCGATATGCCCCTCAGCTGAGCCTGCGTTTGCTCCGCAGCCGCAGGTGCTCCTCGGCTTCCAGATTGGCCATGCGCAGCAGGTAATCGAGCATGTCGAGATTATGCCGCTGCGCAAGCTGGGACAGGCTCGCCGTCACCTCGGCGATCAGCGCCGCAGCGGCATCGGGATCCTGCACCGACTCTTCTATATCCGGGCCGCGTTTGTCCGCTTCCTTGGCCAATCCAACCTATCCCATGACGGGTATCCGAGGAAAACATCGGAAAAAGAGCACGGTTCCAATGGCGCTCCCCACAACCTGATAGGTACTTCGCCAGGGGGACGCAATCGACTTTCGGCGCCGCC
>NZ_CAFI01000286.1 GCF_000239775.1 Bradyrhizobium sp. ORS 375 | reverse complement strand
GTTGCGGCGACCGGAGGCACCCCGGCCGTCGACAAGCATGATGCGACCAGCCTCGCCGAGCTGTGCGAGGCGCTGGTGTCCGGTGCCGGCGAGGCCTCGGGCACCGCGATGGCTCGAGACGTGCTCGACGGCTATCATGATCTCGACGCCGAGGGCCGCAAGGCGTTCTTCACCGCGCTGGTGCATGATTTCGGGCCCGACAAGGCCAAGCTCGGCAAGGCGATCGAGGACTGGCGCGCGGCGCCGTCCGACGAAGGCGCGAGCGCGCTGCATTTCGCCTCGGAGCCGCGGCGGCAGGAGCTGATTCGTCGCCTCAACCGCGCGCCCGGCGGAACGGCCGAGCTGGTCGCGATGCGCACCGATCTTCTGGATCTCCTCAAGGCCAATCCGGAACTCGCCGCGCTCGATCGCGACATCGTGCATCTCTTGAGTTCGTGGTTCAACAGGGGGTTTCTCGTGCTGCGCAAGATCGACTGGTCGACGCCGGCGAACATTCTTGAGCAGATCATCCGCTACGAGGCGGTGCACGAGATCCACGACTGGGACGATCTGCGCCGCCGCATCGATCCGGTCGACCGTCGCTGCTACGCCTTCTTCCATCCGGCGATGCCCGATGCGCCGCTGATCTTCGTCGAGATCGCGCTGACCGAGACCATTCCCGGCGCCATCGCGCCGCTGCTTGCCGTTGACCGCACGCCGGTGCCGGCCGATCGCGCCCGCACCGCTGTGTTCTATTCGATCTCCAACACCCAGCGCGGCCTTGGCGGCATTTCTTTCGGCAACTTCCTGATCAAGCAGGTGGTCGAGGAGTTGAGGCGCGAGCTGCCGAAGCTCGACACGTTCGTGACGCTGTCGCCGGTGCCGGGCTTCATGGGCTGGCTGAAATCGACCGAGGATGCGACCGAAGAGGATCGCAACGTGCTCAAGCTCCTCAACGAGCCGCGCTGGGTCGAGGACGCATCGATCACGTCCGAGTTGCGCGCCGTGATCGAGCCGCTCGCTGCGCACTACTTCCTCAAGGCGCGCACGGCGAAGGGCAAGCTGATCGATCCCGTCGCGCGCTTCCACCTCGGCAACGGCGCAAGGCTGGAGCGCATCAACTGGCTTGGTGACCTCTCCGCCAAGGGCCAGCGCGAGTCGGCGACCGTGATGGTGAACTATCTGTACCGGCTCGAGGACATCGAGAAGAACCACGAGGCGTATGCCAATGAGGGCGAGGTCGTCGCCTCCAGCGCCGTGAAGAAGCTGCTGCGCGGCGAAGGCCGGCGGCTGCTGGATATGAGGTTGTCGTCGTAGTCTTGCGGCAGACTGCGGCACCGCCTCGCATCCGCCTCGCGCCGTTGTTCGGGCACGCCGCCCACGCCAAAACTCCGTCATTGCGAGGAGCGAAGCGACGAAGCAATCCAGAGTCTCGCGCGCAGCCCTGGATTGCTTCGCTTCGCTCGCAATGACGCCGGTGATGTACTGTGCTCCCGCCACAACCACCGTCGTCATCCCGGCGAACGCCGGGATCCACAACCACAGGACCTCGTTTGAGGCAGGCCCGTCGTTAGACCGCGCCACGCCACGACCGCCGCGGAGTATGGGTCCCGGATCTGCGCCGCGACGCGCTTTGCGCGTCACGGCTTGTCCGGGACGACAGCGGAGGTAAGCGGCCGCGTCGGTGGCTCGCAATGGCGTTGCATGAGACATGCGCGTCGCGCCACAACCACTGCCGTCATCCCGGACAAGCGCGCGGCCACGCGCGCGCAGATCCGGGATCCATAACCACAGGGTATCGTTTGGGGCAGGCTTGTCGTTACACCGCGCCACGCCACGACCGCCGCGGAGTATGGGTCCCGGATCGGCGCCGCGACGCGCTTTGCGCGTCACGGCTTGTCCGGGACGACAGCGGAGGTAAGCGGCCGCGTCGGTGGACGGCGTGAGGATGAATCGCTTTCACATCTCAAACAGCCGGGGGACGTGCGACCATAGCCTCGCGGCGCGTCACGCCCGAGTGCTGCATCGACATGTCCCCCTGATCAACGACAGAGGGCGCAGGGAAGACCGGGTGCTGGCCACACCCATGGCCCCCGTGCGTGAGAAAATGCACGGGGCAGGAACCACAGGTACGACCGGTGCATTCCGGCCCTCCCTGCGCGATGGTTTTCACGGTGTCCTTCGTGCTCTCCCCGGGGATCGGCGTTCTTGCCCCCGTCGTCCGCGCGTGCCGTCAAGCAACCGACCGCAGACTTGACCTCAGCGTCGAGAGGCCAGGACCACACGACTTCTCCGTCCGCAACGACGCCGGTCGTCCACCGTCGCCGCTGCGGCCACCGCATCCCTGCCCCGACGTTCGTGACGACGCGTACGCCCCTCTGCGATGAGGCAGGACGCAGGCAGTATTACTGATTTTCGGAATTTGTCAAGAGCGAAGATTCCGGCCGATCACGACGTCCCCATCGGACCGCCCCGCGTTCCGCACGCTCAGGACGCCTTTGCCTCCACGTGTTTTTTGAAGCTGTCGAGAATGGCCTGCCAGCCTTGCTGTTGCATCTCGACCGGGTGCGTCGTTTCAGGATCGAAGACAACGCGAACGAGAACGCCGTTCGGACCGGTCTCGAAATGAACGTCCGCTTTCCGGTCGCCGAAGGCGTAGGCGATCAGCTTGTGCTCGACGATCTTCGTGTAGGTGCCGGCGAAGTCGAAGCCCATGCTGCCGTCCTTGGCCTCCATCCGCGACGAGAAATCTCCGCCCTCCCGCAGATCGACCGTGGCCTTGGTCGTATGCCAGTCGTCGGACGCGGCGTTCCAGTTGACGATGTCGGCCGGCGTCGTATAGGCGCGCCAGACCTGATCGATCGGGGCTGCGACGGTGGTTTCGACGGTGATCCGCATGATGATTGCTCCTTGGTTCGATTGGGACGGCTCGCTGCACGAGTGCAGGATTTGTATTCGTCCCAAGGACGATCCAGGCTGACCTGCTCCGACAGCACTGTCGCGGAAATCCAGTTCAAGGCTTCAAGCCGGCTTGAACACCATCAAATAGAAGATCCCGAGCATGGCCGTCGTTGAAGGCAGGCCCAGGAAGGTCCAGACCTTGAACAGCTTGTGATATTCGGCGGGCAATCCCGAGCTCGTCTCAACAGCCTTGTTCGAAATTGCGACCATGCGGTGCTGCAGCCACACGCCGAAGATCCAGCAGACGCCCGCGATGCAGAGCAGCATCAAGGCCCATCCGAGCCAGCCGCTCGAAAGCGGGTAGGCCGCGATCGAGGCCATCCAAAATCCCGTGACCACCTGAGTGAGCGCGGCGAGAACGGTGGAATAGAGCTCGACCTTGACGATATGAGGCCCGAATTCCGCGATCCATCTTGTCTTGTGCGAACCGTAGACGAGCGTCCCGAGCACGCCAGCGAAAACGCCGCCACCGAACAGAACCGTGGCGCTGACGATGTGGATCAGTGTCAGCGTCTGATAAAGCATGACCCGGCGTCGACCTCATGTTCGATCAAGTGTTGCGGCCAACGTGCGCGCGCCTCGTGAGGGCTCCAACAATGCCTGCGGATGCGAACGTCCTCAAGAGGCGCATTCGGGGACGGCCGCACCAATTGTCGCAGCCGCTTTCTTAATTGGCTCCGCCTTGCGGCCGCAACCTCAGCACCGCCGGCGGCAGATTGGCCGCCAGCCACTCCGCAATCGCCTTCTGCTTCCGATGATACGCCAGCCCCGCCGCCACCACCGCGACGCCGATCAGCGACAGCGCGAACGGGAACAGCAGCGAGTCCTTGAAGACCATTTCGGCGAGATGGCCGAGATACATCGTGATGCCGATGGCGCCGAACACGGCGTAGGCGCGGCGGACGATGATGACGGCGATCGCGAGCAGGCCGACATTCATCAGGCAGTAGATCGCCTTGCCCAGTTCGGTTGAGCCTTCAGTGGCGCTGATGCCGCCCCAGAAGGCCATCAGGCCGAACAGATGCAGCCAGAAGCCGAAGTCGCGGTTGTCGCTGGTGTAGTCGACGATCCAGGCCAGGCTGAGCATGCCCAGGCCGAACCAGATCGAGACGATGCGGCGCATCTCCCAATCGAGGTGGCTGACGTTGAAGATCCAGGGCGTGAGGTCCATCGACATGAACCACAGCGCCACCGAGATGACCGCATAGATGAAGGGGACGCGGTAGAAGCGCAGCGCGATGGCCCCCGCCGCGACGGTGGCGAGCTCCATGAACAGCCAGCTGCCCTTGATCCAGACATAGAAGTCCTGGACCGTGCCGGGCTTGCCGAACCTGCCCCACCAGCCGAGCTCGGCCTGGACGCCGTAGACGGCGAGCGGCGCCATGGACACGGCGATGGCGATCAAGAGGCCGCCGGGAACGCGCAGGCTGCGGCGCCAGAGCTGGTCGCCGGCGAAGCCGAAGGCGGCGGCGTAAGCGAGCGCGCAGGCCGTCAAAGCGCGGCCGCCCATTTGCGAGAAGGCGACGGTCGAGAACAGGCCCATGGCGCCGATCACGATCAGCGCGCCGGCGTACCAGAGCAGATGCGCGGCATCGAATTTGGCGCGGGGGGTGTCGGTGGAGGGCGCGCGCTGCTGCAGGTAGGCCAGCAGGCGTTGCAGTTCGTCGGGGCTGATGGCGCCGGCACTCGATGCGGCGCGAAGGTCGGATTCGGAATAGGACATCGTCGTTACCTCGGGTGGTCCGCCGGAGGCATGCGAATCCGGCCGCGCAAACGCTGCTCGCGTTGCGCGTCGCGGGCCGACGCCGGCGGGGCGGATAAAGGTGAGTGTAGCCAAACGTGAGCGATGTTCAAGAAATATTTTGAGCGACGCTCAAATATTTTTGAGGTCAGGGGTCAGCGCCTCGTTCCGCGCATCGGTTCCTGTCCGTGCCGACGCTCGCACGTCACCCTCAGTATCATTCCCCGCCGCGGCCTCTCGATCAATTACTGCCGCCTCTGGGATACTGGATCGTCCGCCTGCGCGGACGATGACAGCGGAGTGTGAGGGGGGCGCCGTCCGCCCCACGAGCGTCATGGCCGGGCTCGTCCCGGCCATCCACGTCGTGCCTCGTCGAAAAACGTGGATGCCCGGGTCAAGCCCGGGCATGACGAGGTCTGGGTTGGCGATTTGCCTGATCGCAGAGGCCAGAGACCGGCTGATAGGGCTATGAGCAGGGCAGCGTCCCCACTCCTCAGTCCTTGAAATACGGCTCCACCGGCCCGTGCACCTTGATGGTCAGCGGGTTGCCGTGGCGGTCCTTGGCGTTGCCGGCGGCGACGCGGATCCAGCCTTCGCTGATGCAGTATTCCTCGACATTGGTCTTCTCGGCGCCCTTGAAGCGGATGCCGACGTCGCGCGACAGGATCTCCGCGTTGTAATAGGGGCTCTTCGGATCGACCGAGAGGCGGTCCGGGAAGGTGAAGGTCTCGTTGTCGCTCACAGCAGTGCCTCGATCTCTTTCTTCAGCGCCTCGGGCGTGGTGGTCGGCGCATGGCGCGACACCACGCGGCCCGAGCGATCGACCAGGAATTTGGTGAAATTCCATTTGACCGCCGAGCCCAACAGGCCGGTTTTCTCGCCCTTCAGGAACTTGAACAGCGGATGCGCCGCGGCGCCGTTGACGTCGATCTTCGCAAACAGCGGGAAGGTGACATCGTACTTCGCCGAGCAGAACGCGCTGATCTCCTCGGCCGTGCCGGGCTCCTGGGCGCCGAACTGGTTACAGGGAAAACCGAGCACGGCAAAGCCCCTGTCGGCGTAGGCGCGGTGCAGGGCCTCCAGGCCGCGATATTGCGGCGTGAACCCGCAGGCGCTGGCGGTGTTGACGATCAGCATCACCTGCCCTTCGAAGCGCTTCAGCGGCACCTCCTCGCCGGTCAGGGAGGCCGCAGTGAAATCGTAGATGCCGGCCATCAACCGAGCACCGGATCGATCGGCGACGGCGGCACGCCGCCGGCCTCGATCGCCTCGCCCGCGGCAAGGCACATGTCCTCGCGAAAGCGCTGGCCGACGAGCTGCACGCCGACAGGGACGCGGCCGACCATGCCGGTCGAGACGACGAGACCCGGCAGGCCGAAGAACGGAATCGCGATCTGCGTCAGCTGCGCGTGCCAGACCTGCTTGAACGATTCCTCGTCCTTGCGGTCGAGCTGGTCGGCAAACGGCAGCATGCCGGAAACCGGCAGCAGCAGCAGCGGATGCTGCTCCATGAACAGGAGCCACTGCCGGGTCAGCGCGGCGCGGCGTGCGAGCGTCGCCGAGAGGTCGAACGGATGCACCTTGTCCCGGTTGCCGCGCAGGCAGGCGAGCGCGCCGGGGTCGCCCTCCTTCTCGGCGGCAGCAAGCTGTGCCTCGTAGCCGTCGCCCAGCCAGAGCCGGGTCTGCAGCAGCGCGGCCTCCTGCAGCGGCGGGGTGTCCTGGATGTCCTCGACGGTCCAGCCGGCGGCTTCGAGCCGCCTGGCGGCGTCGCGCAGCGCGGCGACGACTTCCGGCACCGGGTTCAGGCCGTCGGGGTTGACGCAGAGCGTGACCCGCTTCGGCAGCGGCGGTCCCTCGAGCGGCACCGGCATCCACCAGACGTCGCGCACGTCGCGCGCCGACATCGCCGCGAGCGCGATCCTGACATCGTTGATCGTCCGGGCGAGCGGGCCGGAGACCGCGCTGATCTGCGGGCCGATCGGACGCTCCGGCAGGCAGGTATTGAACGCGGGGATGCGACCGACCGTCGGGCGCAGGCCGTGGATGCCGCAGGCATAAGCGGGGTAGCGCACCGAGCCGGCGATATCGGTGCCATGGCCGATATGGCCGATGCCCGCGGCGGTGGCCGAGCCGGCGCCGCCGGAGGAGCCGCCCGGCGTGATGCCGGGGTCGCGCGGGTTCTTGGTGTGGCCGTGGACGAGGTTGCTGGTGAACCAGCGATAGGACACCGCAGGCGTATTGGTGCGGCCGAGCAGCACGGCGCCGGCCTTGACGAAGTTGTTGACGACGGGGTTGTGCGCGGACGCGATGGCGTCCTTCTGCAAATTGAGGCCGTTGGTGGTGGCGTAGCCGGCCTGGTCGACATTGACCTTGATCGTCACCGGCACGCCGGCGAGCGGCCCCGGGTCTTCGCCGCGCGCCAGCCGCGCGTCGATCGCGTCGGCCTGCTGCAGCACGTCCTCAGGGCGGTGGTCGATCACGGCGTTGATGGCGGGGTTGACCGCATCGAGCCGGGCCAGCGCCGAGGTCGCGGCGTCCCTGGCGGAGACCTGTTTCGACTTGATGAGGGCGGCGAGATCGGCAGCCGGCAGGCGCCAGAGATCGGTCATGGGGAGCTCCGTGGTGTCGGGGCTGTTCTAGCGTGCACGCGGGATCGGAGAAAGTCGTCCGCACGCAGCTCTCACCACAGCTCCATGCAGCAAGGCGCATGGCACTTTCGTGCCTCCCCTCTCCTCCTCGTCATGGCCGGGCTTGACCCGGCCATCCACGTTGCTCGTCGCGTGTGGATGGACGTGGATGCCCGGGTCAAGCCCGGGCATGACGGAGAAACACATTGACGGCACATCGAGCGGCAGATCAGGCGGGTTCAGCGATGGCTGAGCTCACCCGATCAATACCCGTCCTGCATCGATCGATCCGGAAACAGGCTTGGTCAAGCTTCGCAAACGACTTTAAGACCTCAAGCAAGAACATCACCAGAGGGGGAAACCACATGATCAGATCGGGCACCATCATGGCCGCAACACTCGTTCTCACCGCAGCAGCAACACTTTCGCCGCGTGTGGGCCACGCCGAGACCTACGCCTATGTCGGCAATGCCGACAGCAATGACATCAGCGTGTTCAAGTTCGACGCCGCGACCGGCGAGGTGAGCCCGGTGCAGACGGCAGCGTTCGTCGGCGTCGAGAAGCCGGGCTCGTCGACCCCGCTCGCCGTCAGCCCGGACAAGCGCGTGCTGGTCGCCGGCGTCCGCTCGCAACCCTTCCAGGCGGAGAGCTTCGCGATCGACGGCAAGACCGGCCAGCTCACCCATATCGGCAACGGGCCGCTCGCCGACAGCATGGCCAACATCGCCTTCGACCGCACCGGCAAAGTGCTGTTCAGCGCGTCCTATGGCGGCAACAAGGTCGCGGTGAATCCGCTCCAGGCGAATGGCGTGGTTGCCGCGCCGAGCCAGGTGATCCCGACCGGGCTGAACGCGCATGCGGTCCTGCCCTCGCCCGACAACCGCTTCGTGTTCGCCACCAATCTCGGCTCCGACCAGGTGCTCGGCTTCGCCTTCGATGCCGCAACCGGCACGCTGACGGCCAAGGATGCGCTGACGGTGAAGACGCCGGAGAAATCCGGCCCGCGGCACTTCATCTTCCACCCGAACGGCAAGTTCATCTATCTTCTGCACGAGCTCAACGCCGATCTCGCCGTCTATGCCTATGACGCTGACAAGGGCACGTGGACCGAGCAGCAGCGCATCACCACGCTGCCCGCCGGCTTCACCGGCAAGCCATGGGCCGCCGATCTTCATGCGACGCCGGATGGCAAGTTCGTGTATGCGTCAGAGCGCGGCTCCAACACACTGGCCGCGTTCAAGATCGATGCCGTCAATGGGCGCGTGACGCTGATCGGCAGCGTGCCGACCGAGACGCAGCCGCGCGGCTTCGCGATCGATCCGACGGGGCGCTATCTCGCCGCCGTCGGCGAGGTGTCGAACGGCATGACCGTGTACAAGATCGATCCGGCCAGCGGCGCGCTGGAGAAGGTGACGTCGTACGTGGTCGGCAAGAAGCCGAACTGGGTGGAGTTCGTCACCCTGCCGTGAGCGGCGGGTGGAGAAACTGAGCCCGCGGCCATCCTTCGAGACGCGCGCCCGAAGGCGCGCTCCTCAGGATGAGGGCGGAATGTGCGGTGAGGGTACTTTCCACATACCGCCCTGCTCACCCTCATGGTGAGGAGCGCCGTCTTCGGCGCGTCTCGAACCATGAGCCCTGATCGAACCATGAGGCCCATGGCGGCGCGGCATGTCCTTTCCCGCTATCAATCCCTATATACAGCGCCATGAGCATGCCCGCCGCACAGCCCGACCGCCATCCCCTCGCGGTTCAACATCCGGAACTCGATGACGCCTCGATCCGCCTACTGGTCGAGACCTTCTACGGCCGGGCGCGCGAGGACGCGTTGATCGGGCCGATCTTCAACCGCACCGTCGAGGACTGGGACGAGCACATCGGCCGGATCAGCGATTTCTGGTCGTCGATGTTCCTGAAGACGGGACGCTACAGCGGCGCGCCGATGCGGCCGCATCTTGTGCTGGAGTTGCAGGGCCCGCATTTCGACCGCTGGCTGCAGCTATTCGAGGCGACGGCGAAGGACCTGTTCTCGCCGGAGCTCGCCGAGCTCTTCATCGTCCGGGCGCGGCGGATCGCCGACAGTTTCGAGATGGGGATCGCCAGCACCCGCGGCGAGCTCGTCCGGCCCCGGCATTCCGTCTAAGCCGGCGGGTCGCATCCAGGCCCCGCCCGCGTGCGATCGGCGGCGGCCCGGCCGCCGCACTCAGTGTCGCGTCATCGATTGCGCGGTCATGTTGAAGATCGCCTCCGAGAACGGAAACTCCAGCACGATCTCGCCATCCTCGTCGGTGACCTCGATGACCGCGGTCATCAGCGCGGCATTGCCACCTTCGGTGCGCAGCAGTTCCTTGATCATGTCGCGCGCGACTTCCCAGGCGCGATCGGGATTGCGCAGCACTTCGCCGTCGGTGTCGGAGACCAGTTCCTCGCCGATCCGTGTGTTGAAGAAATATCTAGGCATCGTCAGCTTCCAATGGGGTCACACGCTGGGATTTTGAAGTCTCGAACCTCTCACAACCGCTTTATCCGACCCGTTTCGCCCCAAGCTAATGGCGGAACAGGACGGTGGTGCGAAGCCATCGATCACGAATTCGTTGTTTTCGCGGCTCAAACCGACGAAAACTGGAGTCATTCGCGTTTGCGACTTCGCATTGCAATAAGCGGGCCTGAGACGCTCAAACAAAAAGATTCCACTGGCGAACTTTTCGTAGCACGGTAGTTTAATGCTGAGGACGATAACCGTCCCGTCTTGAAGGAGAGGACAATGGCCTGGAAAGCACCGAAGATTGTTGAAGTGCCGGTCGGCATGGAAATCAACATGTACGCCTGCGCGGCCCGCAAATAATTCGCGGGTGTGACGTCCAGGTCCCGCCCGATCCGGACGTCGACGCTTGAGGGTGGGCGGTCAGCGATCGCCTGTGTGCCAGCCGTCTGCTGCTGCCATGTGCAGGTCAGATGTCCCACCCTCGTCGCCCTCCTGACCTGCTGATCCCCCGAGATTGCTGGTCATCCTGCCGCCGGTAATCGCGTGCGCCACCACAGCTGAATTCCAGGAGACGGCTCATGCTTCGCCTCGTCGTCCTGGGCGCCGCCGCGGGCGGCGGAGTCCCGCAGTGGAATTGCGGCTGCGCCGTGTGCCGCGCCGCGCGCACGGACCATCCCGAGATCCGCAACAGCCAGGCCTCGGTCGCGGTCAGCGCCGACGGCGCCAACTGGTTCCTGATCAACGCCTCGCCCGACCTGCGCCAGCAGGTCACCTCGACGCCGCAATTGCATCCGAAGCCGGGCGCGCTGCGCCACAGCCCGATCGCCGGCGTGATCCTCACCAATGGCGAGATCGACGCCGTCACCGGCCTGCTGTCGATGCGCGAGAGCTCGCCTTTTTCGATCCATGCGCACCCGAAGGTGCTTGCGATCCTCCGCTCCAACAACATCTTCGATGTGTTGAAGGACGAGAACGTCAAGCGCGTTCCGATCGTGATCGACGTTCCGTTCCGCCCCCTGCTGCAGGACGGCGCCCCGTCGGGGCTGGAGATCACGGCGTTCGCGGTGTCCGGCACCAGCGCCTGGTATCTGCGCGACAAACAGCATCCCGGCGGCAGCTCCTCGACCGGCGACACGCTCGGCTTGAAGATCGAGGACATCGACAGCGGGCAATACGCCTACGTCATCGCCGCCTGCGCCGAAGTCGATCATGAGCTGAGACTGAGATTGAAAGGCGCGCCGCTGGTGCTGTTCGACGGCACCGTCTGGCGCGATGACGAGATGATCCAGGCCGGACTCGGCAACAAGACCGGGCAGAGCATGGGACATATCGCGATGTCCGGAGAAAGCGGCGCGATCAAGCAGCTGGCGGACCTCGGGATCGGCAGGAAGATCTTCCTGCACATCAACAACTCCAATCCGGCGTGGCTGCACGCCTCACCCGAGCGGCAAACGTTGGAACGCGAGGGATGGGAAATCCCCGCTGAAGGGATGGAGATCGTGCTGTGAGTGAGGTCAATCTGAGCGGAATGACGGCGCTGTCGATCGGACGCGGCGTGACGCTGAACAATGCGAGTGAATTGGAAGCCGCACTGCGCCACATCGGCGCGACGCGCTATCACAATCACCATCCATTCCATAAGCTGCTGCACAGCGGCAAGCTCAACAAGGGCCAGGTGCAGGCCTGGGCGCTGAACCGCTACTACTATCAGTCGACGATCCCGCTCAAGGACGCGATGGTGATGACCCGCTTCCGCGACCGGGCCACGCGGCTGGAATGGCGTCACCGCATCGAGGATCACGACGGCGACGTCGGCAGCGAGGGCGGCATCGAGCGCTGGATCAAGCTGACCGAAGGCCTCGGCCTCGACACGGCCTATGTGGAATCCACCGAGGGCATTCTGCCGGCGACGCGCTTCGCGGTGGAAGCCTATGTGCATTTCTGCCGCGACCGCTCGCCGCTCGAGGCGATCGCCTCGTCGCTGACCGAGCTGTTCGCGCCCAGCATTCACGAGGAGCGCATCTCCGGGATGCTGGAGCACTACAGCTTCGTCAACAACGACACCATGAGCTACTTCAAGCGCCGTCTCACCCAGGCGCCGCGCGACGCCAACTTCGCGCTGCATTACGTCAAGGAGCACGCCACCACGCCCGAGCAGCGCGCCGCGGTGTGCAATGCGCTGATCTTCAAGACCAACGTGCTGTGGGTCCAGCTCGACGCGCTGTATCACGCGTATGTCGAGGGCCACATCCCGCCCGGCGCGTTCGTGCCGAAGGAGGGGTGAGCGTGCGTTGTCTGGACCACCGCTCTAGCGCCGCGATCGGTGCGCCCCCCTCCCCCTTGCGGGGAGGGGAGTCGAGTTATGCTCGGCGCGGCCATCGCGCTTCTTAACGAAAAGCCCTAGAGACCCCGCCATGGCCCCGCGTCACATCCAGGTCACCGAAACCAGCCGCGTGGTGCTGCCGCGGCACACGAAGCTGAAGTATGACGAGACGCGGCAGGTCTGGGTGATCCTGGCGCCCGAGCGGGTGCTGGCGCCGGATGAGATCGCGGTCGAGGTGCTGAAGCTGTGCGACGGCGCGCGCCGCGTCGCTGATATCATCGACGAGCTCGCGGCGACATACGCCGCGCCGCGTGACGTCATCGCAACCGATGTCGTCGCGATGCTGCAGGACCTCGCTGACAAGGGCTTTCTCACCGAGGTTCGGGAGACGACATCATGACCGAACTGACAGATACAACACCGCCGGTCGACAGCAATGACGGCCTCGCCGTGCTGGAACGCCGCGGCTCCGTCGCCGAGACCTACGGCATTCCGCTGGCCGTGCTGCTCGAGCTCACCCATCGCTGCCCGCTGCAATGTCCGTATTGCTCCAACCCGCTGGAGCTCGATCGCGCCGGTCAGGAGCTGACCACGGGCGAGTGGAAGAAGGTGCTGTCGGAGCTCGCCGAGATCGGCGTGCTGCAGGTGCATTTCTCCGGCGGCGAGCCGACCGCGCGCAAGGACATCGTCGAGCTGGTTGCTCATGCCAACGAGGTCGGCCTCTACACCAACCTGATCACCTCGGCCGTGCTGCTGACGCGCGAGCGGCTGAAGGAGCTCGCCGATGCGGGCCTCTGCCACGTGCAGATCAGCTTCCAGGGCAACGAGCCCGTCGTCGCCGACCGCGTCGGCGGCTACAAGGGCGGCCATGCGAAGAAGCTTGAGGTGGCGCGCTGGACCCGTGAGCTCGACCTGCCGCTGACGGTCAACGCCGTGATGCACCGGCAGAACCTGCATCAGTTGCCCGACATCATCCAGATGGCGGTCGATCTCGACGCCGACCGGCTCGAGGTCGCCAACGTTCAGTACTACGGCTGGGCGCTGAAGAATCGCGCCAGCTTGATGCCGACCTATCAGCAGCTCGAGGAGACCGATCGCCTGGTCGAAGAGGCGCGCGAGCGGCTGAAGGGCACGCTGACGATCGACTACGTCGTGCCGGACTATTATGCGCTGCGGCCGAAGAAATGCATGGGCGGCTGGGGCCGGCAGTTCTTCAACATCTCGCCCTCGGGTAAGATCCTGCCCTGCCACGCCGCCGAGAGCATCACCGGGCTCGAGTTCATGTCGGTGCGCTCGAACAACTCGATCGCCTGGATCTGGCAGAACTCCGAAGCCTTCAACCGCTATCGCGGCACCGGCTGGATGAAGGAGCCGTGCAAATCCTGCGAGTTCCGCGAGATCGACTTCGGCGGCTGCCGCTGCCAGGCCTTCGCGCTGACCGGCGACGCCGCCAACACCGATCCCGCCTGCACGCTGTCGCCGCTGCACGAGAGCATCTTCAAGCAGGCGGAGCGCGACGCGGCTTCGGGTCAGGACCGCTTCCTGTATCGCAACTTCGCCGGCGGCACGCCCGAGAGCCGCGATGCCTGACGCCGAAGCCGGCCGCGCCGCCGCGCGCCGCAACGATCCGTTCGCGCCGCTGACGTCGGAATGGCTCGACGTCTCCGGCGGGCATCAGATCTATGTCGAGAGCAGCGGGTGCGCCGGCGGCATTCCTGCCGTCTATCTGCACGGCGGCCCCGGCTCCGGCTGCCAGCCGGATCACCGCCGCCTGTTCGATCCCGAGCGCTTCCATGCCGTGCTGTTCGACCAGCGCGGCGCCGGCCGCTCGCGTCCCGCGCGCAGCCGCGACAACAACACCCTGCCCGATCTGATCGCCGACATGGAGGCGATCCGCTCCAAGTTCGGCTTCGCGAAATGGATCGTTGCCGGCGGCTCCTGGGGGGCAACATTGGCGCTGGCCTATGCGCAGGCGCATCCGAATCGCGTCACTGGGCTGGTGCTGCGCGCGACCTTTCTCGGCACCCGCGCCGAGGTGGAGATGGCGTTCGGCGAGACGCTGGCGCGCTTTCATCCCGCGCTCCATCGCGACTTCCTGGAGATGCTGCCGGAAGCCGAGCGCGCCAATCCCTGCGATGCCTATTTCCGCCGCATCCTCGACCCCGATCCAGCCATCCACGGGCCCGCGGCGCGGGCGTGGCACGACACCGAGCGGGCGCTGTCCGAGATCAAGCCGGCGCGCAGCCATCTCGACCGTCTCGCCATCCGCTCCGGCAGCGCGCTTCCCGCGACGCCGTTCATGGAGGCGCATTACTTCTCGCACGACAGCTTCATGGCGCCGGACCAACTGCTGCGCGACGCGACCAGGCTCGCCGGCATTCCCGGCATCATCGTGCAGGGCCGCTATGACCTGCTCTGCCCGCCCTCGACCTCCGCGCGGCTCGCTGAAGTGTGGCGCGAGGCCGAAATCCGTGTCGTCGAAGCCGCAGGTCACAATCTTTATGATCCTGGCATCCGCGACGCGGTCATGAAAGCCATCTGCGATATGGCGACGCGCGCGACTTTGCGACAAGATGGAACAGACACGGCGTGAGGTTCTCACCCTCCCCTGGAGGGGGAGGGTCGATCGCGAAGCGATCGGGGTGGGGTGAGGCTCCACACTCCGACCCAAGTTCA
>NZ_CAFI01000287.1 GCF_000239775.1 Bradyrhizobium sp. ORS 375 | reverse complement strand
CGGGGAGAGGGAGCATAGCCGGCCCGAGCCAGCAGGTGGGGTCATCCCGCGCGCGGGGAGAGGCGAAGAGCTGCCGCGGCAGACTTCACGCCGCCTTCGACACTTCCATCAGCAGGCGCTCGGCGCGGGCGTCCTCGATGCGGTTGACGAGCTTGCTGCTCTCGTGACGGTCGCGCAGCGTCTTGGTCAGGGTGACGCAGGTCTGCACCAGCATGACGATGCCCATTGTCAGATAGCCCTTCATCCAGAGATCGATCGGCATGAAGAACACGCCGATGGCGACGAGAAAGGCGGAGGCAGCGAAGGAGACGTAGGAGAAAGTGACGAAGGCACCGCTGTGGGGCTGGGCGTTCTGGTTCATGGTCGGCTCCTGTAGATGGGTGGGTTGGATGCGTTGAGATCGGTCGTTCAAGGAAATCAGTTCGCCGGGGCGGTGCGGCCGGCCTTCAGCCGCGCCAGCACGTCGTCGGCGGTCGTCTTGAGGCGCGGGCCGAAGCCCTGCTCGGCGAGCTTCTCGGCAGTGGTGATCGGACCCGTCGCGGCGTCGAGCTCCATCAGCGCCTCGTCGGCGGCCTGCGCCTCCATCTGCCGCTCGCGCAGCCGCTTCAACGTCGCCTCGGCCTCGGGCAGCGTGCACTCATAGGGACGCGCCGCCTCGATGCCGCCGCGGCGGAGATTGCGGACCGCCTCCGAGGCGCGGGCGATGCGGCGGCCGCGGTCGAGCTCGGCGATGCGGGCCTCGGCACCCGCGACATGCTTCTTCAGCCGGCTGATCTCGGTGGCGAACAGCGCCCGTGCCGTCTTGGCGGCATCACGCTCGGCTTCGAGGCCGGCGATGGCTTGCGCGGCTTCGCGGGCCAGATCCTCGCGGCCACCATCGAGCGCGGCGGTAGCGCGCACTTCGAGGTCGGTGATCCGCGCCAGGGTGGCCTCGAGCCGTTTGCCCTCCTGCTGGTCCTGCGCGATGGCCAGCGCCAGCGCGCGCTTGCTGCGCTCGACCGCGGCGGCGGCGTCACGCATCTGCTGATCCAGGATCACCAGAGCGGTGCGGTCCTGCAGCTCCTCCTCCGCGACGGCCACGGTGCCCCGAAACAGCGTCAGAACGGTCTTGAACATTGTGAACTCCCTGCTATGAGCATCGCTCATGACATTTCTTGTAGCGCAATCGTGAGCGACGCTCAAGATATTTTTTGAACGACGCTCAAGATGTTGGTTAACGATGTCTAAAACTCTGGAAAGACGCGCGAAACAGCGCGAGGCCTTGATCGAGGCGGCCGAGCGGATGATCCGAACAAGGGGGCTCGCCGGCCTGAAGACCCGCGATCTCGCCCAGGAGATCGGCGTCGCCAATGGTGCGGTCTACAATCTGGTCGCCGACGTCGACGAGCTGGTGCTGATGGTCGGCTCACGCACCCTGTCACGGCTCGATGCCGAATTGTCGGCCGCCGAGAGCGCGGGCCCGCCCGGCCCCACCGCCGCGCTGGTGCGCATCGCCATCGCCTATTGTGACTTCGCGGCCCACAATCTGGAGCTCTGGCGCGCGCTGTTCGAACATCGCATGCCGCCCGAGAAGCCGCTGCCGGAGTGGGCAGTTGCCGACCAGATGCATTTGTTCCGTCACATCCACCAGCCGCTCGCCGAGCTGTTTCCGCAGCGTTCGTTCGACGACATCAGCGTCACGGCACGCAGCCTGTTCTCCGCTGTCCATGGCATGGTCGCGCTTGGCCTGGAGCAGAAGCTGATCGCGGTGCCGCTCGCCGCGCTGCGCCAGCAGATCGCGGCCATGGTGAATGCGATGGTGACGGGACTTGTTTCAGCGGCAAGGCCGACCGAGTGAAGCGAGACCGAACGAGTGTAGCCTGACGCTCGAACGAAGTTGGTACGGAGCCGCTGCTAACAATCATATGAGACGACGCCTCGCCCGCGTCTCTCCTGCCGACATTTCACTCAGACGCAGCACCGACCAAAGCGAACAAACTACCGCCGCATTGCTCCGCACTATCATGGCGACGTTCGGACTTGATCCAGACAATTTGTCGGGAACCTGCCGATCAATCAGCACTCGACGATGAGTGCTCGTTCTGAGGGCCTGCACCGAGGCGCATGGCTAGGTTCAATGGCTAGGTTCATCTGGCCTGCAGCATCTGCAGCGTTTGGCCGCCGCGCGATCCAAGAAAAAACTCCATCCACGCCAGAACGCGCGCGCCAAGGGGGACATCGTGAGACATCTGCGTGCGCCGAGTGACGACCGTGATCCGCCGTTCTCGCCGGGCTATGAGGACGGCCGGCGTCCGCTGTATGAACAGTCCTGGCGCGACGAGCATGATCGCCCGACACCGTCGGAATTCGCCGCACGCTTCGGCGTGCAGGAGCTCCCTCCCGTGCCACGGCAGCGACGCTCTCTCGGCCTGCTCAGCATCCTCGGACTTGTCGCATTGGCGGCGGGCGTGGCCGGATTCGCCGCGCTCAAACTGCCGGCCCGCTGGACCGCCACGCTCACAGGGGACAACACCGCCGACGTTGCAGTCACCGCGACCGTGCCGCCAGCTTCGGCCCGCGCCACGCAGGCCTTCGCTCAGGTGCAGGACGCCGCTCCGGCTACCCCGCCTTCGAGCGCCATCCCGGCCGTCGCACCCGACGCGGGCGCACGACTGAGGGAGGAGGACCGCCTGCCGAAGTTCGACACGCGAATGGCCGCCGCGCCGGCGCAGGCCAGCGCGCAGCCTGCCGTCCAGGGCGTGACGGAGACCGAGATCCGCTTCGGCATGGCAGCTCCATTCTCCGGCCCGGCGCGCGAGATGGGACACCAGCTCAAGCTCGGCATCGAGCTCGCGTTCGCGCAGGTCAATGAGGAAGGCGGCGTGCACGGCCGTCAGCTCAAGCTCACCACGGCCGATGATGCCTACGAACCGACGCGAACGTTGAACGCGATGAAGGAGCTCTACGAGCAGCACAAGGTGTTCGGCTTCGTCGAGAATTACGGCAGCCCGACTGCGCTGATCTCCGTCCCCTATGCGCTCGAGCGCCACGCGCTGTATTTCGGCGCCTTCACCGGCGCGCCGTCGCTGCGGCGCGATCCGCCGGACCGCTACGTCTTCAACTATCGCGCCGGCTACGCCGAGGAGGCCGACGCGCTCGTGCGCTATCTGGTCAAGAACCGCCGGCTGCGTCCGCAGGAGATCGGCGTCCTGACCCAGCAGGACGCCTATGGCGACGCCGGCTGGGACGGCGTCGTCAAGGCGATGCGCGGCCTGCGCGGCGGCAATGCCGGCGACATTTTCCGCATGAGCTACAACCGCAACACCGTCAACGTCGACGACGCCATCGCGCAACTGAAGCGGCAGCGTCCGGCGATCAAGGCCGTCGTGCTCGTCGCCACCTTCCGCGCCGCCGCCAAGTTCATCGAGAAGACGCGCGACACCCATCCCGACATGATCTACGCGACGATCTCCGGCGTCGGCAGCACCGGCCTCGCCAGCGAGCTGACTGTGCTCGGCCCGAAATACGCCGACGGCGTCATCTGCACCCAGGTCACGCCGGCGGTCGACGGCTACGCGTCGGTGACGCTGAACTACAAGAAGGCGCTGGCCAAGTATTTTCCGGGAGAGCCGGCGGACTACACCTCGCTGGAGGCCTACCTTACCGCCAACATCCTGATCGAGGGGCTGCGGCGCACGGGCCCCGCCGTCGATACCGAGTTGCTCGTCAACAGCCTCGAGTCGCTGCAGAACTACGAGCTCGGCGTCGGCTCTAAGGTGAGCTTTGGTCCTTCCGACCACCAGGCGCTGCACAAAGTGTGGGGCACGCAGCTCGACAAGACCGGACAGTATCACGCCATCGATCTGGAGTAGCGGATCCGGCCCGACGTCCATCGGACAGGATGGCGGCGACCGCGAGCGGCGGTCAGCGTCGGTCGCGAACGTCGTTTCTCTTGGCGCTCGCGGCCTTCTTCGTACGCTCACTGCGCGCGATGGCCTCGGCGATGTCAGTGGCCGGGATCATCATGGGGTTCGTCCCGAATCCCGTTCCGAGCATCGTGCCGCCCCTGATCACGAAGCAGACGTCTTCCGGCTTCGTGCGCAAATTCCAAGAAAACGACGGAGGCTGCCCCGGCGTTGGTTGAAAGAGCTTCTTGAAGGCAACGTTGAAGTAGAAGTGATAGGTGTATTCGGACGCCCCCCACGGCAACTGCTCCTGGCGGCCGTTGATCTTGCCGGAGGCGTCGTACACATATGCCCCCAACAAGTTCTTGGTCTCATCGACGGTGAAGCTCCCCTCAAGGCAGACACCGACATTCACGCCGACATGAAAGCCTCGACGGGTATAATCCCGAAGATCTTCGTCCGAGGAAAGGGTCACCTTGATCATCGGCCTCGGCCGATGGCCCATCGGGCCGATGTCGGCCTTGTCGACATCATCGACGAACTCGATTGCTTTGACCTTGACGTCGTCCAGACCTGCGGCAGCCACCTGGATCTGGGACAAGAGGACGATCAGGGCGAGGATGACCCGTCTGACTCCGGAGTTGATCATCACCTTCTCCCGAGTTTGACGGCAGCCTGACATGCGTTAGATGCCCGCGCGTGCACCTCATTGCGACGGGACAGCGTCGAATGGACACCGATCGATCGCGCGGATGAAACTAGCCCTACGGCTCTTGATCCTGCAACGTCGTACTCGCCCCTCTCATGGTGCAATATCGCCGGGATCGAAGGGCGGGCGACCGGCGGTGTCGGCCGACGGCGAGTCTCTGCGCACGTAGCGGTTGCGTGTCATCGCTGCTTCCGGTCGCGCCGCTTTTGATCAAAATTTCATCAGGGCAGCCCGGCGCGGCCGCGCTAGAGTCCGCCGGCGACGCCTCGAACAGCGTCGCGACGAGCGCGAGGCGACCCATGTCCCTGTTCATCCGCGGCGGCACGGTGGTGAACCATGATCATTCGCGGCGCGCCGACGTGCTGATCCAGAGCGGGATCATCGTTGCGGTGGGCACCGCGATCGAGCCGCCGCTGTCGGCCGAGGTGATCGACGCCGGCGGCTGCTACGTGATGCCCGGCGGGATCGATCCGCACACCCATCTCGAGCTCGGCTTCATGGGTACGGTGTCGGCGGACGATTTCGAATGGGGCACCAAGGCGGGCCTGTCAGGCGGCACCACGATGGTGGTGGATTTCTGCATTCCCGACCCCGGCCAGTCGATGCTCGCGGCCTATCAGGACTGGCGGCGCAAATCGGAGAAGGCGGCGGCCGACTACGGCTTCCACATGGCCGTCACCTCCTGGTCGAAGCAGGTGTTCGACGAGATGGAGGTCGTGGTCCAGACCTACGGCATCAACACCTTCAAGCACTTCATGGCCTACAAGGGCGCGCTGATGGTGAACGACGACGAGCTGTACAACTCGTTCGCCCGCTGCGCCGAGCTCGGGGCCATGCCGCTGGTCCATGCCGAGAATGGCGATGTGGTCGCGCGCATGCAGGAGGCGATGCTGGCGCGCGGCATCGACGGGCCGGAGGGCCACGCCTTCTCGCGGCCGCCGGAGGTCGAGGCCGAGGCCACCAGCCGGGCCATCATGATCGCCGACATGACCGGCGCGCCGCTCTACGTCGTGCACACCAGTTGCCGGCAGGCACACGAGGCGATCGCGCGCGCCCGCGCCGCCGGCCAGCGCGTCTATGGCGAGCCGCTGATCCAGCATCTGCTGCTCGATGACGGCGAGTATCGCTGTGAGGATTGGAACCACGCCGCGTCCTGCGTGATGTCGCCGCCGTTCCGCGACCGGTCGCACCAGGACAGCCTGTGGGCGGGACTGCAGTCGGGCTCGTTGCAGGTGGTCGCGACCGATCACTGCGCCTTCACGCTGGCGCAGAAGCGGCTCGGCCGCGGCGACTTCCGCAGGATTCCCAACGGCACCGGCGGGCTCGAGGACCGCATGCCGCTGCTGTGGACCGCCGGCGTCGGCACCGGACGGCTGACGAAGGAGGAGTTCGTCGCCGTCACCTCGGCGAACATCGCGCGCATCCTCAACATCTTCCCGCGCAAGGGCGCGGTGATGGCGGGTGCCGATGCCGACCTCGTGGTGTGGGACCCGGCGGCGCACAAGACGATCCGCGCCAGCCATCAGGTCAGCCGCATCGATTACAACGTGTTCGAGGGCTTCACCTGCACCGGCGGCCCGGCGACGACGGTGTCGCGCGGTCGCATCGCGTGGCGCGACGGCGCGCTGCGCGCAGAAGCCGGCGACGGCCGCTATGTCGAGCGTCCCGCTTTCCCGCCGGTGCATGTCGCCAATTCCACCTGGAAGGAGATCACCGCGCCGCGCGCCGTCGCGCGCGAGATCGTCACGCCGTGATCGCCGCGCAAGTCACGTCCGGCGCGGCGGCATTTACCGGGCGGAAACCGTTGCTGTCGTTGAATGCGAGCATGGCACAGTTGCGCATGGAAGTTCGCGATTCGGCCGGCACCATCCTGCCGGGCTATGGCGACGCATTCTTCGACCTCAGGCTGCCCGGCGATCATTGCCGCGTGGCGCAGAACCTGCTCCGGATGATTCGCGGCGACGATCACCGCTCGCCGGTTCACAGCATCCACTTCTTCCGCGACGGCGCCGAGATCGGCCGCTGGTCGGTCGAGGACGAGCGCGTGGAGCTGATGGTGATGGACGCGTTCGCGCACACGCCGCCGGCGGCGGCGTAGCACGCTCTCTCGCGGTCTCCGCAGGACTTGCCGGGCTCAGACGATGCGCGGATGCGCCTTCTGGTGCCAGGCCCAGGCCGAGCGGATGACATGACCGAGGTCGGAGCGGCGTGCCTTGAAGCCGAGCTCCTGCTCGGCTCGGCTGGGATCGGCGACCAGGATCGGCGGATCGCCGGCGCGTCGCTCCCGAACCACCAGCGGCACCTGCTCGCCGATCTCGTTCCTGATCGCATCGACGATCTCGCGCACCGAATAGCCGCTGCCCGTCCCGAGATTGTAGGCGCCGCCGGAATGCCCCTCCAGCAGCCGCCCGATCGCGGCGATATGAGCCGCGGCGAGATCGTCGACGTGGATGTAATCGCGCACGGCGGTGCCGTCCGGCGTCTCATAGTCGGTGCCGAAGATCGCGAAGTCAGGCACATGGCCGAGGACCGCCATCAGCGCCCGCGGAATCAGATGCGTCTCGGGATCGCGCAGCTCGCCGATCGCGCCTGAGGCATCGGCGCCGCAGGCATTGAAGTAGCGCAGCGCGGTGGCGGAGAAGCCGTAGGCGGCGCGATAGTCGGCCAGGATCTGCTCGATGATGTATTTGGAGCGGCCGTAGGGATTGACCGTCGGCCCCGCCGCGCTTTCCGGGATCGGCTCGCGCCCGGCATTGCCGTAGACCGCGCCGGTCGAGGAGAACACCAGCCGGGTGCAGCCGGCCTCGCGCATGCCCTGCAGCAGGCCAAGCGTGCCGGCGACGTTGTTGAGGTAATATTTCTGCGGATCGGCCACCGACTCGCCGACGGCGCTCCACGCCGCGAAATGCATCACCGCCTTGACGTCGTATTGCCGGATCGTGCGCGCGACCGTGATGCTGTCGGCGATGTCGCCGACCACCAGCGGCCCCCATTGCACGAAGCTGCGATGGCCGGTCGTCAGATTGTCATAAACGATCGGCGTGAACCCCGCCTCGGCAACCGCCTTGCTGCAATGAGCTCCGATGTAGCCGGCACCGCCGGCGATCAGGATCGCGCCTTTCCTACTCATCAGTCGTTATGCCCTTGGACCTGCAATCAATGGATGAAGCGGAGCTTCAAATGCGGAGCACCATAAGCGAGCGTTGCAGCCGGAGCAAATGCAACTGGGCGCCGCGGCTGTTAACCGTTGCGTCGCCATCTGCCGGCCGGCAGGATCGAGCAGACGCTGGATCTAGCGCAACACGAGGCACGGCGACGAGATCTGGCCGTGAACAGGTGTGGTACCGGACATCGCCAGCGATTCGGACGCGATTCGTTCCAGCAGCGTTCCGAGCGTTAATGGCGGAGCGTTCCGACGTCGCGTTCCGGGACATTCCGGGTCTTGCTTGCGGTCACCCGCGCCGATGCCCCACGATCGTGCTGGTGCCGATGTCAGTCTGGCTGCTGCGCGAGGTCGATCCTTGCATCGCCGTCGTGCTCGGCCTCAGCGCCTCGGCCGCAGCTCATCCGATCGGCACGCAGCCGACGCATGCGTGGGTGCGCGAGCACTGCGCTTAACGCTTGAACCGAGAGCGCGCCGCGCCAAACAAGCGCCGTCTCTGCATGTTGCGCGTCGACTCTCCGCGCTACGACATCTAGCCGTGAACAGACTTCAAACCGCGAGTCGCGGCTGATTCGGACGCGGTTCGTTCCAGCCGCGTTCCGAACGTTAACAACATCGCGCCAGGGCGTCGCATTCTGGCACATCATGCGCGCGAGGGTTGCGGCAATTCATCGAGCGGCCATTTCGGACGCTTGATCTTTTTGTAGGGCAACGTCGTCACGTCGCGCGCGACCACGCCGGGCGCATCGACCATGATGATGTCGGCCGCGATCGGCGCAAAGGATGCGCGGAAATGCTGCGCGGATTTCACCACGACAAGCTTGCGCGTCGCCGGATCGCAGCCGAGCTGGGTGAAGAAATCTTTCCCGAAGGCCTGGCAGCGGAACGTCGTGATGACGACCTCGACGCCGGCGGTTGCGATCAGTGCGCAATCGCCGAGCTTGGCCGGCGTGCCGGCCAGCCCCGTCATCACCATGTTCTCCTTCAGCGCCTTGACCTCCCAGGTCGCGTCGACCGGATCGCCCGACAACGGGCCGATCTTGCCGCCGATCCGCAACGGCAGCTTGGCGCCCACGCCGGCATCGAAGGCGATGCGCACCGCGATCGGGTCCCACATCGGGCCGACGCAGACGTTCTCGATTTTCCGCTCGAGCACGCGGCGCAGGATGAAGGTGGAATCGCCGGGCGCGCCGCCGCCGGGATTGTCGCTGGCATCGCCGAGCACGATGGTGCCGTCCTTCGCCAGCGCCTGGTCGAGCGCGGCCTCGACGCCGGGCATGCGCTCGGTCACCGCCTCGCGCATGCCGATCAGCTCGTCCGCGAGCTTGCGCGCCAGCGCCTGCGCCTTGGAGCCATCGGGATCGACGGCCGCGTCGCTATAGACCAGCACCTTGGTGCCCATCGCGGGCGTGTCGCCCCAGCCAAAGCCGTGCACGATCGACGCCGAGACGATGCCGTCCTTGCCTTCCATCGCGGTGATGCGGTCGACGAAGCTGCGGACCGGCTCGCGCGTGGTGTGCAGGGTGACGATCATGTCGGTGTCGACCAGCGCCGAGCGCAGCTTCAATCGCTTCTCGGCAAGCTCGGTGCAATGCCTCACCAGATCCTGCGCGCGCTCCAAGATGTCCGTGTGCGGATATTCCTTCCAGCAGATCAGCAGATCGGCGCTCTCCACCATCAGCTCGCTCATGTGGACATGCGGGTCGAGCGTGGCGCCGATCACCACATCCGGGCCGACGATCTTGCGGATCTGCGACAGCAGCTCGCCTTCGCAATCATCATAGCCGTCGGCGATCATCGCGCCGTGCAGGCCGATCAGCGCCATGTCGATCGGCAGCGCGGCCTTGAGGTCGGCGAGGATCTGGTCGCGCAAGGTCTCGAACGCGGCACGCGTGACGAGCCCGTTCGGCACGGCGGCGGCCACCAGGCCCTCGATCAGCGTCCAGCCCTTGGCCGGCCCGACCTGCCGCGCCGCCCACAGCGGCCCGCCATGCATCTGCATTTTGTCGGGATGCTGGCCCGCCGGGAAGTAAGCGCGCTCGTGAAAGGTCGCCAGGCCCGTCGGCATCGGCGCAAAGGTGTTGGTCTCGGTGGCGAGGGCGGCGGAGAAGACACGCATGAAGGCTTGGCTCTTGGTTCGCGCTGACAATGAGGCGACCGAAGGGGATCGCATCGCGCCCGCGAGCACAAGACAGCGCGAGGACAGAGCGCCCCGTCGCTGCGCGCATGAGGCTGATCAGTTCGCCGCGACCGGAACTCGCACCGACTGATCCTCGATGGCCTTGATTGCAACGACAGCGACCTGCGTGAGCGCCTCGCGATCCGCGCCGGACGACGCCATCACGCTCATGCCGGTGATGACCGCCGAGACATAGCGCGCGAGCGCGGCGGGATCAGCCGTCTCCGCCAGATCGCCCTCATCCTTCGCCCGCTCGAACCGATGACGCAGCTGCTCCTCGGTCTGGGCGCGGCGCGCGGCCAGCTCGAACGGCACGTTGGCCGAGCCGGAGCCGCAGGCGAGGCCGCCCTGCACCAGCAGGCAGCCGGGCGGGTTGGACGGGTCGGTCTGCTTCTCGGCGACGCCCATCAGCATCCGCGCGGTGACCTCGCGCGCGGTCGGCGCACCCAGAACCTCCGCCATCCAGGCCTCGCGACGCGCGGTGTAGCGATCGAGCGCGGCCTTCAGCAGAGCCTCCTTGCTGCCGAACGCGGCATAGAGGCTGGGCGGGTTGATGCCCATGGCGTCGGTGAGCTGGGCGATGGTCGCGCCCTCATAGCCATGACGCCAGAACACCTCCATCGCCTGCTCCAGCGCGGTGTCGCGGTCGAAATTCCGGGGCCGTCCGATGCCCATCTGCAAAACTCCTGTTCTCGTCTCCGCCCCGATTGGATTTTATCTATTTGCGATTCCTAGCCATTTCTTTGATCTGCCGCAGCCGCCAAAGTTCCGTCTAGGATTTTCGTAGCATCTGTTACATAAGTCTCTTGCGAACGAGTTGCCAGCGCCACATTTGTAGCGAGCACTACAAATCTGGAGCGCGCCAATGCCTTCGCCCAATACCCATTCCTCCGGCCGCCTGAAGCGGTGGCTGAGCACCGTCGCCGTTGTCGGCGTGGTGATCGCCGCCGGGTCGTACGCCGGCTCGCAATATGTCCATTTCAGCCCCGTGCCGCAGGCCGCCCGCGCCGCCGCACCGGAGCAGGCCGTCGCGGTGACCGTCGCCGTCGTCGAGCCGCGCAAGGCGAGCCTGTGGGACGAGTTCTCCGGCCGGCTCGAAGCCGTCGAGCGCGTCGAGGTCCGGCCGCGCGTCGCCGGCGCCATCCTCGCCACCAACTTCACCGAGGGCTCCCTGGTGAAGGCCGGCGATGTCCTGTTCAAGATCGATCCGGCGCCCTACGCCGCCGAGGTCGACCGCGCCCAGGCCCAGCTCGAAGCCGCGCGCGCCCGCGCATCCTTCGCGGCGAACGAGCTCGAGCGCGGCGCGCAGCTGGTCGGCAATTCGATCGTGACCAAGCGCGACTACGACCAGCGCGACAACGGCAATCGCGAGGCCATCGCCAACGTCAAGGCCGCGGAAGCGGCTTTGCAGGCGGCCAAGCTCAATCTGGACTACACGCAGGTCCGTGCGCCGGTCGACGGCCGCGTCGGCCGGATCGAGGTGACGGTCGGCAACCTCGTCGCTGCCGGCTCGGCGTCGCCGGTGCTGACAAATCTCGTCTCCGTCAACCCGATCTATGCCAGCTTCGACGCGACGGAGGACGTCGTGCTGCGCGCGCTTGCCGCGGTGGCCGATGGCTCGGGCAAGCGCGGCAATCTCGACCGTATCCCGGTGGAGATGACGACATCCGGCGGCACCACGGCGTCCGGCCACATCCAGCTGATCGACAACCAGGTGCAAGGCCAGACGGGCACGATCCGCGTTCGCGCCGTGTTCAAGAACGAGACCGGCACGCTGATCCCCGGCCAGTTCGCCCGCGTCCGCATGGGCCAGCCGCAGCAGCAATCCCTGGTGCTGCTCGACGAGCGCGCCATCGGCACCGACCAGGACAAGAAGTTCGTCATGGTCGTCGGCGACGACGAGCGTGCGGTGTACCGCCCGGTGACGCTCGGCGGCAGCGTCGAGGGATTGCGGATCATCTCGGCCGGGCTGAAGCCAGGCGAACGCGTGGTCGTCAACGGCCTGCAACGGGTGCGCCCGGGGGCGCTGTTGAAGACGCAGGTCGCCGAGATGGGCGCGCGGGATGGCACCGACACGAAGCAACTGGCGCAGCGCTGATCATGTTCGACACCGTCCGTCACCATACACGCGCTGCCCACCCTCCCCTGGAGGGGGAGGGTCGACGCGCGCAGAGCGCGCGGCGGGGT
>NZ_CAFI01000288.1 GCF_000239775.1 Bradyrhizobium sp. ORS 375 | reverse complement strand
TCCGCGCGGTCATGGTGACCGGCACCATCAACGGCGCCGCGCGGCTGCTGAAGGTCTCGGCGCCCGGTGTGAGCCGTCTCGTGAAATACACCGAGCGCTCGCTCGGCATCCGCTTCTTCCAGCGTCAGAACGGCCGCTACTTCCCGACCCCGGAAGCGCAGAACATCTTCGAGCAGATCAACAGCGTCTACGAGAAGGTCGACGATCTCAGCTACATCATCTCCAACATCGGCCGCGGCGCGCTGTCCGAGCTGCGCGTCGGCTCGGTACCGAGCATTTCGCAGGTGATGGTGCCGCGCGCGATCGAGCGCGTCCGCCGCCGCTATCCTGATCTCGGCATCGATATCAACATCCTCAAGATCGAGGAGGCGATCGATTACCTGATGCTGGGCAAGGGCGAGTGCGTGGCGATGAGCTACCGGCTCGACCATTCCGGCCTGGAATTTATGCCGCTGGCCTCGGGCGAGCTGTACTGCATCGTTCCGCCCGGCCACGAACTGGCGGGACGCAAGCAGGTGTCGGCCGCCGAGATGACGCGCTATCCGCTGATCGGCATCGATCCGAACGATCCCTACGGTCGGATCATGGCCGAGATCTTCGCGCGCAACAAACTCAGCTACAACATCTCGATCAAGGCGCGCTTCGGCACCACCGTCTGCGCGCTGGTGAAGGCGGGGCTCGGAATTGCCGTGATCGATCAGTTCACGGTGGCGCATGGCGGCTATCCCGGCATCGAGCTGATCAGGATCGCCGAGCCGACGCGGTTCGACACCTACATCGCTGTCAAGCGTGGCACCCCGCTGTCGCTCTATGCCGAGCATTTCATCGATTGTCTGCGGACGGAGATGCGCGCGCTCGAGCCGGGACGGCGCCAAGTGACGAAGCCAGCAAAGGCGGCCGCCAGCAAAAGATAACATGATGTTAGGTTTGGCGGATATTTGGGTAATTGTGTTAGGCCGTGGACGCGCTATCGTCCGTAGCGACATTCATCGCTCGTGCGGCGATCGCGCGAGGCGGCAGCAGAGACTGAACCGAACGTGCCTGATCTTTCCGCGCTCAAAGCCCGCAAATTCCTGACCGGCCTGATCGGTGCGCCGATCGCGCATTCGGCATCTCCCGCCATGCACGAACATGCTGCGGCGGCGCTCGGTTTGCGCTGCCATTACCAGCTGATCGAGGTCGCGGGCGCCGACCGTGCCGGCCTGTCCTCGCTGCTCGAAGGGGTGCGCCGGCTGGGCTTCGCCGGCGTCAACGTGACCTATCCCTACAAGGAAGCCGTGGTCGAGCTGCTGGACGAGCTTGCGCCGAAGGCTGAGGCGATGGGCGCGGTCAATACCGTCGTGGTGCGCGGCGGCCGGCTGATCGGCCACAACACCGATACCACCGGTTTTGAACGTGCGGTGGCGCCGCTGGTCAACCAGACCGGCCGCGGTGTCGTCGCATTGATCGGGGCCGGCGGAGTGGGCAAGGCGATTGCCTTCGCACTTGCGAACCTCGGCGTCGTGGGTCTGCGAATCTTCGACACTGAGCGCGCCCGTGCCGAGAGGCTCGCGCAGCTGCTATCAACCGGAACGAAGGTGACGGTCGTCGACAGCGTCGAAGCGGCGCTGCAAGACGCCGTCGGAGTCGTCAACGGCACGCCAATCGGGATGCTGCCGAACCGCGGTACGCCGGTGCCGGATCATTTGCTGCGCGCCGATCTCTGGGTCGCAGACGCGGTCTATTCGCCGCTTTGGACGCCGCTCTTGAAAGCTGCGAAGGCCAGGGGTGCCCAGGTGCTGCTCGGACGTGAGCTCGCGATCTACCAGGCGGCGGACGCTTTCGAATTGTTCACCGGCCTTGCAGCGTCGACCGAGGCGATGGGCGCGGCCTTCGACAACCACATGGCGGAGAGATACCAGGCGGTTGACGCCGCCTGAGCCGACCGTCAATACGCGGCGGAACAAGTCGTTCAAGCAAGAAACGCAAACAAGCGTTTAAGACAGAGGAGGAAACAACGTGAGATCGATCATCCTGGCTGGCCTGTGCTCGGCCGTGCTGCTGTCCGGAGCCGCCTACGCGCAGTCCGGCGCCCCCATCAAGATCGCCAACGTCGCCGAGCTGTCCGGCGGTGGCGCCACCGTCGGCACCAACTGGAAGAACGGCATCGACCTCGCCGTCGAGGAGATCAACGCCAAGGGCGGCATTCTCGGCCGCAAGATCGAAGTCAGCCACGCTGACTCGCAGTCGAACCCCGGTGTCGCTCGTGCGCAGGTGCAGAAGGCGCTCGACGGCGAGCCCTACGTGCTGCTCGGGCCCGGCTATTCCGGCTCGGTGAAGGTCACGGCGCCGCTGGCGGCCGAGGCCGGCATCACCCAGATCATGGGCGGCGAGGCGGCCGAGCTGACCCAGGCCGGCAACAAATTCCTGTTCCGCACCTCGTTCGGCCAGCAGTCCTCGATGCCGAAGGTCGCCAAGTACATCAACGATGAGCTGAAGGCGAAGTCGGTCGCGGTGGTCTGGGTCAACAACGATTTCGGCCGCGGCGGACGCGACGTCATCACCAAGGAGTTCAACCGTCTCGGCATCAAGGTCGCGGCCGACCTGTCGACCGAAGCCGGCCAGGCGGACTTCGCGGCCGACGTCAGCAAGATCAAGGCGGCGGCACCCGACGCAGTCTTCATCTACGTCAACGAGGAAGAGAGCGCGCGCATCCTGAAGGAGATCAAGCGCCAGGGCGTGACGGTGCCGCTGATCGGCGAGACCACGCTGGTCGGCCAGAAGGTGATCGAGCTCGCCGGCGACGCCGCCAACGGCGCCCGTGGCCACGTTGGTCTGACCACCGACGCCCCGGTCGAAGCCGTCAAGGCGTTCCGCGATCGCTTCGTGAAGAAGTACAACTACGTGCCTGACCATAACGGCCTGAAGGGCTATCTCGCGATCTACATGGTCAAGGCGACCACCGAGAAAATGGGCAAGGTCGACCCCAAGGCGTTTGCCGATACCCTGCACGGCCTGACCATCAAGACCTCGACCGAGCCGAACATCCTGATGGATGTCACCTTCGACCAGAACGGTGACATCGATCGCCAGGGCTTCCTGGTCGAGGTGGTCGAAGGCAAGCAGGTCGTCAAGCAGGTGCTGCCGAAGCTCAACTAACGAGACCGGCCGATCGGCGGCGCTGGATGGGTGATGTCCAGCGCCGCCGTCACCAAGGGTCCCCGGGGAAACCATGTCCAATCTGCTCGACCTGATCGTGGCGGGCCTCGCCACCGGCGCGATCTACGCGCTTGTTGCCGTCGGCTTCACTCTGCTGTGGCAGACCTCGCAGACCATCAACTTCGCCCAGGGCGAGTTCGTGATGCTGCCGGCCTTCCTGATGCTTGCGGTGATGCATGTCGGCGCACCGTTCTGGCTCGCCGTCCTCTTCGGCGTGCTGCTGTCGGCGCTGCTGCTCGGTCTCGCCTTCAAGATGCTTCTGGTCGATCCGATGCTGCGGCATGGCGTGCTGCCGCTGGCGATCGCCACCATGGCGCTGGCGATCGGGATCAAGGAGGCGGTGAAGCAGTTCTTCAGCGCCGAGGCCTCGCCGTTCCCGTCGATCGTGCCGGTCGGCGATGTCTCGATCCTGGGGCGCGCGATTTCGCTGCAGAGCCTCGGCGTCCTCGCCGTCGCCATCTTGGCGGTCGTCGGCCTGACCGCGCTGCTGAACCGCACCTCTCTCGGTCATCAGATGCAGGCCGCGGCGCAGAACCCGACGGTGGCCCGCATCATCGGCGTGCCAGTTGAGCGCATGATCATGCTGACCTTCCTCATCAATGCCGTGCTGGTGGCGCTGGCCTCGCTGCTGATCACGCCGATCTATCTGGCGAAATTCTCGAGCGGCGAAGTTCTTGGACAGGCGGCCTTCATCGCCGCGATCGTGGGCGGCTTCAATCAGGTGCGAGGCGCCATCGCTGGCGGCCTCCTGATCGGCGTCGTCGACAACCTCGCCGCGGCCTATGTCTCGACCCAGTACCGCGCTGCCGTTCCGATGCTGCTGTTGATCATGATGATCCTGTTTCGGCCGCAGGGGCTGCTCGGACGTGCTGAGGAGCGGACGGTATGACCAAGCACAGCAAGCTTCTGCTCGTGGGTTTGGCGGTCGTCGTCATCGCCGGCCTGATCATCATCCCGATGAATTTCAATCGCTACGGCCTGTACATCCTCAGCCAGTGGGCTGTGATGACGATCGCAGCGATGGGGCTCAACCTGACGCTCGGCTATGCCGGGCAGGTGTCGCTGGCGCAGGGCGCGTTCGTCGGCATCGGTGCCTATGGAGCCGCGATCCTCACCACCCATGGGTGGCCGCTGATCGCCGCGCTCGGCCTCGTCATCGTCCTCTGCTTCATCGTCGGCTGGCTGCTCGGCTATCCGGCGCTGCGTGTGCAGCATCACTATCTCGCCTTCGTTACGCTCGCGTTCTCGACGCTGATGTTCCTGGTGTTCCGCAATGAGAGCTGGCTCACCAACGGCATCTACGGCATCAGCAACATCCCGCGCCCCGAGATCCTCGGTTTCCCGACGCGGAAGCCGTTGCCGTTCTACTACCTCTGCCTCGGTTCGCTCGCGCTCGTGACGCTCGCGATGTGGTGGCTGATCCGCTCGCCCTGGGGCCGCGCCTTCATAGCGCTGCGTGAGAATCCGATCCGCGCGCAATCGCTCGGGATCGACACGCGTCGCTACACGTTGATGGCGTTCGCGATCGGCTCGGTGCTCGGCGGCATCGCCGGCGTGCTCTATGCGCCGCTGACGCAATATGTCGATCCCGTCCCATTCAACCTGCAGCTCTCGCTCGATCTCCTGATGATGGTGATCGTCGGAGGGGCCGGCTTCATGATGGGTCCGTTCCTCGGCGCGATGATCGCGGTGCTGCTGCCGGAGTGGCTGCGCGTCGCCGAGGGCTATTACCTGATGCTCTATGCGGTGGCGGTCATCCTGCTGCTGATCTATTCGCCGACTGGCATCCTCGGCATTCTCGACCGCTATCTCAGCTCACGCCGGACTCAGGCGGCATCGGCGCTGCGCGCGGCCGCCCAATCGAAGCTGGAGGCCGCGCAATGACCGCAGTCCTCGATGTTCGCGACGTCAAGAAGAGCTTCGGCGGCATCACCGCCGTCGACGGCGTCAGCTTCGACGTGCAGGAGGGAGAGATCCTTGGCCTGATCGGACCGAATGGCTGCGGCAAGTCGACCCTGTTCAACTGCATTCTTGGCCAACTCGTGCCGAGCGCGGGCGAGGTCAGGGTCGATGGCAAGCTCGTCACCGGGCAGCGGCCGGCGGAGCTCAATCGCCTGGGCGTCAGCCGCACCTTTCAGCTGCTGCAGGTGTTTCCCAAGCTGTCGGTGCGCGACAACCTGATCCTCGCCGGTCAGGAGCATCGCGGCAGCATGTTGTCGCGGCTGTTCGGTCCATCGGACGCCGGCCTCACCACAACCGCCGACCAGATGATCGGCTTCTTCAAGCTGGAGCATCTCGCCAACGAGCCGGCCGGCGGGCTGTCCTACGGCCAGCAGAAGCTGCTCGACGCCGCCATGGCCTTCATGGGCGGCCCGCGCCTGGTGCTGCTCGACGAGCCCGCCGGCGGCGTCAATCCGACCATGCTGGGCGATCTCAAGGATCGTCTGATCGCGATCAACCGCGAGCGCCGCGCCACCTTCGTCGTCATCGAGCACAACATGGAGTTCGTGATGTCGCTGTGCTCGCGGGTGATGGTGATGGCGGAAGGCAAGGTGCTGGCGATCGGCAAGCCCGACGAGATCAGGGCCAATCCGGCCGTGATCGAAGCCTATCTCGGCCACTGAGGGAGACGCTCGTGAGCGACACCATTCTCGACGTCCAGAACCTCGTCGGCGGCTACGGCAAGATGACGATCCTCAACGGCACCACGTTCTCGGTGCCGAAGGGATCGATCACCACCGTGATCGGTCCGAACGGCGCCGGCAAGTCGACCGTGTTCAAGGCGATCTTCGGCCTGCTCAAGCTGCGCGAGGGCAAGGTCGTGTTCAAGGGCCGCGACGTCACGGGCCTCAGCCAGCGTGCGCTGCTCGGCGCCGGCATCTGCTATATCCCGCAGGGCCGCAACATCTTCGGCGAGCTGTCGGTCCGTCACAACATCGAACTCGGTGGCGTCGCAGCGCCGGCCAACATCGATCTGCCGGCACGCGTCGAAGGGGCGCTCGACGTGTTCCCGGTGCTGCGCAAGAAGGCGGATCGGCAGGCCTCGACCTTGTCCGGTGGCGAGCAGAAGCAGCTCGAGATCGCGCGGGGGCTGCTGCTGGAGCCGCAGCTGGTGCTGATCGACGAGCCCTCGATCGGCCTGTCTCCACTGATGGTGCAGCAGACGTTCGACATGCTGAAGCAGCTGCGCGACAAAGGCGTCTCGGTGCTTCTGATCGAGCAGAATGCGCGCTCGGCGCTGGAAATCTCCGACTACGGCATCGTGCTCGAGCTCGGCCGCACCCGGATCGTCGACAAGGCCGACCGTGTGCTCGCCGATCCGCGCATCGGCCAGCTGTTCCTCGGCGGCGCGATGGAGGAGACGGCGGCATGAATCAGCGCTCGATCGCAACGGTCTCCATCTCAGGCGCGCTCGACGAGAAGCTCAAGGCGATCGCCGCCGCCGGCTTCGAGATGGTTGAGATCTTCGAGAACGATCTCGTCGCCTTCGGGATGCGGCCGCGTGAGATCGGGCAGATGTGCCGCGACCTTGGGCTTACGATCTGCGCCTATCAGCCGTTCCGCGATTTCGAGGGCATGCCGGAGCCGCAGCGCGCGCGCAACTTCATCCGGGCCGAGCGCAAGTTCGACCTGATGCAGGAGCTCGGCACCGACCTGCTGCTGATCTGCAGCAGCGTCTCGCCGCTTTCGCTCGGCGGCATCGACCGCGCCGCCGCCGACTTCCACGAACTGGGCGAGCGCGCTGCCAAGCGCGGGCTGCGCGTCGGCTACGAGGCGCTGGCCTGGGGCCGCCACGTGCACGATTATCGCGATGCCTGGGAGATCGTGCGGCGCGCCGATCACAAGGCGATCGGCGTCATCCTCGACAGTTTTCACGCGCTGGCGCCGGCACTGCCGACCAACGCGATCCGCGCCATTCCGGCCGACAAGATCTTCCTGGTGCAGCTCGCCGACGCGCCCAAGCTCGAGCTCGACGTGCTGTCCTGGAGCCGGCACTTCCGCAGTTTTCCGGGGCAGGGCGATCTGCCGGTCGGCGAATTCATGGAGGCGGTCGCCGCGACCGGCTATGCCGGGCCGTTGTCGCTCGAGATCTTCAACGACCAGTTCCGCGCCGGCTCGGCGCCGCGCACTGCGCTCGACGGCATGCGCTCGCTGCTGCTGCTGCAGGATGATCTCGCCGCCAAGATGCCTGCTGTTGCGGAGCCCAGGTTCGAGCCGCGGGTCAAGAGTCATGGCATCGGCTTCGTCGAATTCGCCGTCAGCGAGGATAAGGCGGAGACGCTCGCCACGCTGCTCAGCCAACTCGGCTTCCGAAAGACCGGGCGGCATCGCAGCAAGGCGGTGCAGCGCTGGTCACAGGGCAAGATCGAGCTGGTGATCAATTGCGAGCCGGCGAGCTTCGCGCATTCGCATTACGTCACGCATGGTCCCGGTGTCTGCGCGCTCGCGCTCGACGTCGACAGCGCCGATCGCGCCATGGCGCGGGCGCAATCCTTGAAGACGCGGACGTTCACGCAGCCGGTCGGGCCGGGCGAGCTGGAGATCCCCGCGATCCACGGCGTCGGTGGCAGCCTGCTGTATTTCCTGGATACGCACGGCCGGCACTGGGACGTCGACTTCGAAGCCATCGCGAGCGATGCGGCAACCGACCGGCTCTTGGCGGTCGATCACATCGCGCAATCGATGCCGCACGAGGAGATGCTGTCCTGGCTGCTGTTCTATGCCGGCATCATCGACTTCTCGCGCCTGCCGCAGATGGAGATCGCGGACCCCCGGGGCCTCGTGCAGAGCCAGGCGATCGTCAATGGCGATCGCAGCCTGCGCTTCATCCTCAATGGCTCCACGGCGACGCGGACGCTGTCGTCGCGCTTCATCTCGGAGTTCTTCGGCTCCGGCGTGCAGCACATCGCGTTTGCCTGCGACGACATCTTTGCGGCTGTCGCCGAGATGCGCGCCCGCGGCGCCGGCTTCTTGGACATCCCTGACAATTATTACGACGATCTCGAAGCCAAATACGACCTCGCGCCCGAGACCATCGCGGCGCTCCGCGCCAACGAGATCCTGTACGACCGCGACGGCGATGCCGAGTTCTTCCAGGTCTACACCCACATCTTCGAGGAACGCTTCTTCTTCGAGATCGTGCAACGGCGCAGCTACCAGGGCTTCGGTGCTGTCAATGCCTCGATCCGGCTGGCAGCGCAGGCCCGCGAGGTGCGGCCGGAAACGATGCCGCGGCTCTAGGCAAGGGCGCCTGGTCGTCCGCCGCTGCGGACCGGGGGCTCAGCCCGCGCCCATCGCCACGGCGATATGGTAGGTAGCAAAAGCCGCCGCGTAGGCCAGTGCGAACATGTAGACGAAGGTCACGGCCATCCACTTCCAACTGCCGGTCTCGCGGCGGATGACGGCGAGCGTCGAGGCGCATTGCGGGGCGAAGATGTACCAGGCGAGCAACGCCAGCGCGGTGGCGAGGCTCCATTTGCTCGCGAGCACCTGTCCGATCTGCTCGGCCGCCTCCTTGCCGCCTTCAATGGCGTAGACGGTGCCGAGCGCGGCGACGGCGACCTCGCGGGCCGCCATGCCGGGCACCAGCGCCACGGCGATCTGCCAGTTGAAGCCGACCGGCGAGAGCAGCGGCGCGATCGCCTGGCCGATCATCGCCGCCAGGCTGTAATTGATCGCGGGCTCGGTGGCGGCGGCCGGCGGCTGCGGGAACGAGGCCAGGAACCAGATCAGCACCATCATGGCGAAGATCGTGGTGCCGGCACGCTGCAGGAACATCTTGGCGCGGGTGTAGACGCCGATCGCGATGCTGCGCAGCCGCGGCAGCTTGTAGTCCGGCAGCTCCAGCATGAACGGCGCCGGCTGATAGTCGCGCATCAGGAAAAACTTGACCAGGAACGACACCAGCAGCGCGCTGACGATGCCCGCGGCATAGAGCCCGAACATCACCAGCCCCTGCAGATTGACGAGGCCCCAGACCTTGGTCGGCGGGATGAAGGCCGAGATGATCAGCGTGTACACCGGGATCCGTGCCGAGCAGGTCATCAAGGGCGCGATCAGGATCGTCGTGAGGCGGTCGCGGCGGTTGTCGATCACGCGCGTGGCCATGATGCCGGGAATCGCGCAGGCAAAGCTGGACAGCAGCGGGATGAAGGCGCGGCCATGCAGCCCGGCGCCGCCCATGATGCGGTCCATCAGGAACGCGGCGCGCGCCATGTAGCCGAAATCTTCCAGGAGCAGGATGAACAGAAAGATGATGATGATCTGCGGCAGGAAGACGATCACGCTGCCGACGCCGGAGATCACGCCGTTCTGCAGGAAGCTCTGCAGCAGGCCCTCGGGCAGCTGGTCGTGCACGAGCTGGCCGAGCGCATCGAACGCCGCCGACAGCAGCTGCATCAGGGGTTGCGCCCAGGCGAACACACCCTGGAACATGATGAACAGGATGGCCAGCAGGATGAAAAGGCCGCCCACCGGGTGCAACGCGATGGAATCGATCCGCGCCGTCCAGGTGTCGGGGCGCTCCGGCAGGCTCACGGTCGCGGCGATGATGCGATCGGCTTCGCGCTGGGTAGCACGCAGCTCCGGCACGGTCAGCGGCCGCCAAGTGTTGGCGCGATCGGCGGTGGATGTGGCCGCGTGAGAAAGCAGCTGATCGGTCAGCTGCAGCAGGTCGTCGGTGCCGCCCTTGCGGACGGCGATCGAAGTCACGACCGGCACGCCCAGCGCCTGCGACAGGCTCTCGACGTCCACGGTCACGCCGCGCCGCTTGGCGATGTCGAACATGTTGAGCACGAGCGCCAGCGGCCGCCCGGTGCTCTTGAGCTCGAGCAGCAGGCGGATTGTCAACCTGAGATTGGTCGAGTCGGCAACGCACAACACCAGGTGGGGCAAGACCTCGCCGGTGGCACGTCCCAGCACGAAATCCCGGGTGATCTCCTCATCCGGGCTGCGGCCGCGCAGGGAATAGGTCCCGGGCAGGTCGACCAGCGACACCTGGCGGCCCTGCGGCGTCACGAACGCGCCCTCTTTGCGCTCGACAGTCACGCCAGGATAGTTCGCGACCTTCTGACGGCTTCCCGTCAGCGCGTTGAATAGGGAGGTCTTGCCGCTGTTGGGTGTCCCCACCAGAGCCAGATGCAGCAGAGGGCTTTCCATGGTCGACGCTTCCCGCGCGGCCTATGCCACGATGACGGCCATGGCCTCACGCCGGCGGACCGCGACGGTGATGTTGTCGACACGCACGGCGATCGGGTCGCGCCCGACGATCCCTTCGTGCAGGATCTCGACCCGGGCGCCCTCGACGAAGCCGAGCTCGATGAGCCGGCTTTCCAACTCGACGTCCGGAAGGGACGAACTCGTCCCTTCAGCAGTCAGGTGCTGGATCGTTCCGGTATAGCCACGCCGGGCCAGACCGAGCGGCAGAGGCGGCCGTGTGTCGCAGATTTCGCTCATAGCCTGTATTTTCAATCGCGTGCCAAGAGGTCAAGCGCGGCATGTGCAATGCCGCGGCATCTTAGAGCGATTTTAAACAGACCGGGCCGGCCGCCCTCTGATCTGCCTCAAGGAGCGGCAGCTGAGGCCGTGTGTCGGCTGTCCACCGTGGCCTTCGGCTCGATCCCGGAGGAGGCCGAGGACGCCGCGGCGCGGCTCTTGAAGTGGTCGAGCACGAACAGACGGATCGCCGAGGACAGGTTGCCCTGCTGGCGATTGTTGTCGATCTCTCCGACCAGCTCGGACAGCGTCATGTTCCGGAGACCCGAAATCTCCTTCATGCCGTTCCAGAAGGCCTCTTCGAGGCTGACGCTGGTCTTGTGACCTGCGACCACGATTGAACGTTTTACGACGGGCGACTTCATCACGCGTCCTCGCCATTGATACGATGTTGATCGAGTAATTCGTTCGCGCGCTTGTCGCGTTGTGCGTCAGTTGCGCGTTCGGACTTCGTCCTGCCGTAGCGAGCGCGGTTGCTTTCGGCGACCTTTGCTGCCTGATCGCGCTCAACGCGCTTTCTGAAACGCTTTAGGTTGATGACGTCCCCCATGCTTGCTCCGATCATCTAAGACATCGAACATTGTAGTGAGAGCGTGCGCGTCGCGCAGATGAGCCTAGGCGTTCTCCAGACAATCACGTCATCGCTCCCTGATAGTTCGATAGCCATTCGCGTCGTTGCGAGCTGGTTTTGTATTCACCAAACGCAGCAGAACTTGTAGTCGAGACTATCCTTTAGGGGTTAACAGCGAGAATTGCATCACCCCCCGTAGTACTACGGGACTACCGTCACGATCTTCCGGGTCTGGTCATCTTCTCGGGCTGCACGAGACGGTCGAATTCGTCCTCGGACACGAAGCCGAGCCGCACGGCTTCCTGCTTCAGCGTGGTGCCGCGCTGATGCGCTGTCTTGGCCACCTTGGCGGCGTTGTCGTAGCCGATTTTCGGCGCAAGGGCCGTCACCAGCATCAAAGAACGCTGCATTAGCTCGCGAATCCGCGTCTCGTCGGCCTGAATTCCGATCACGCAATGTTCGCGGAACGAACGTGCGGCGTCACCTAGTAATTGTATGGACTGCATCATGCAATGTGCGAGTAATGGCTTGTAGACGTTCAATTCGAAATGCCCCTGGCTCCCGGCCATGGTGATCGCGGTGTGATTGCCGAACACTTGGCAGCACACCATCGTCAGTGCTTCGCACTGAGTCGGGTTCACCTTGCCCGGCATGATCGACGAGCCAGGCTCGTTCTCAGGCAGAATCAGCTCGCCCAGTCCCGAGCGCGGACCCGATCCGAGGAAGCGGATGTCGTTGGCGATCTTGAACAGCCCGGTGGCCGCGGCGTTCAGCGCGCCATGCGCGAACACATAGGCGTCGTTGGACGCGAGCGCCTCGAATTTGTTGGCTGCGGTGGTGAAGGCGAGGCCGGTGATGTCGGCGACATGCTTGGCGAACAGGGCCGCGAATTGCGGATCCGCATTGAGGCCGGTGCCCACCGCCGTGCCGCCCTGGGCCAGCGGCAGGAGATCGTGCGCGGCGCTCTTGATCCTGGCGATCGCGCTCTCGACCTGTGCCGCGTAGCCGGAGAACTCCTGGCCGAGCGTCAGCGGCGTGGCGTCCTGGGTGTGGGTGCGGCCGATCTTGACGATGTCCGCGAATGCATCCTGCTTGGCGCGCAGCGCCGCTAGCAGCTCCGAGAGCGCCGGCACGAGGTGGGTCGACATCGCCCGCGCCGCCGCGATGTGCATCGCGGTGGGGAAGGAGTCGTTCGACGACTGGCTCATGTTGACGTGATCGTTGGGATGCACGGGCTTCTTGGTCCCGCGCTCGCCGCCGAGCAGCTCGCTGGCGCGATTGGCGATCACCTCGTTGAGGTTCATGTTGGTCTGCGTGCCGGAGCCGGTCTGCCAGACCACGAGCGGAAAATGGTCGTCGAGCTTGCCGTCGATGATCTCCTGGGCCGCCTGGACGATGGCGTCCGCCATGGTCGGTTCGAGCAGCCCGAGCTCGCGATTGGTCTTGGCTGCCGCCAGCTTCACCAGCGCGAGCGCATGCACGATCCCGATGGGCATGCGGTCATGGCCGATGCGGAAGTTCTGCCGGCTGCGTTCGGTCTGGGCGCCCCAATAGCGGTCGGCCGCGACCTCGATCGGGCCGAAGCTGTCGGTCTCCGTTCGCATCGAGCCGGATGATGATGAACTCGCTGATGTCGCCATGACGTTTACCCATGATTGGTCGCGAACCGGCGTGGGCCAGTTCAAGCATGCGTCAATCTATGGGCTCGCCGGCTGTTCCGCGCGCGACGAATGCGCCTACTTCTTGCGGAAGCGGTCCAGGCGGACCACCTCGGCGCCTTCTCCCGGAGGAGGCGGCGGCACGGGCTCGTCGTCGCTGGCCTTCTCACTAGCCTTGGCAGCCGGTGCCGACAGCGGCGTAGCGACGGCGGAAGGAGCGGGAGCAGCCGGCAGTTTCGGTGCGGCCGGCGTTTCCGCGATCGCCTCCGATGGTTCGAACTGCAGCCCGAACTGCACCGAGGGATCGAAGAAGCTCTTGATGGCGTGGAACGGCACCACCAGCCGCTCCGGGATGCCCCCAAACGACAGGCCCACCTCGAAGCGATCCTCGGTCACGACCAGATCCCAGAACTGGTGTTGCAGGATGATCGTCATCTCCTCAGGATATTGCGCGAGCAGGCGCGGCGACAGCTTCACGCCCTCAGCCTTGGACACGAAGGTGATGAAGAAATGATGCTCGCCGGGGAGGCCGTGGGTGGCGGCGTCGGTCAGCACCCGGCGCAGAACCCCGCGCAGCGCGTCGCGCGCCAGCACATCGTATCGAATATGATCGGTCGCCATGATCGGTCCTGTGTCGTGTGGGCCGCGCTCCGCCCGCGTCGGATCGCCGCGCCGTCGCGGCAGCAGCGTTCCCGACTCGTATCCGGCCTATCGTACCCCGCCTTGGCGCGGAGGTCAGCAGCGAAGCCGGCCCGCGGCAACATATGGGAACGGTTAGAAGCCGACGGAAGTCAGGTCAACGGAGGAATGAACGAGGAGGGGATATCACAAAGTTGGGGAGAACGCCGGAGGCCAGCCGTTTGCGCGTCCGAGCACGGCAAGAGAGCAAAGGAAAGTGGAGGCTTCTGTTGCCAGGTGCCTCCGAACCCCGCCTAACGGAGCTTAACCCGTTAGGACTTTAAGGTGGTCTTTCAAACTGCGTTACGCAGCCTGAGCAACCGGAGCAAAGTTGTCGTTGGCAACTATTGCAGTAGCCCGATAACGGCGGAACAATACCGGGAAAAAGCTCGCCCTTTACGCCCTCGTCGATCCTATTTCGCCCCCGCCAAAACCCGTCTCAGTCTTATCGCGGGCTTTGGTGGAGGCGCCGGGTACCGCCCCCGGGTCCGAATGGTTTATTTCGACGGCGATTTATTTCCATAGCCGGCAAGCCGGCACCCCCAATATAGGCGGCCCGCCGGCAGATGCACAGGGCTCAAACGCCACGGACCGCGACAAAAATGTGGGTCGGTGTGGGGAACCGTCCGTCCGCCCTTGGCAGGCGCGATTCCGTCCTCCTAGAGTGCCGCATGTCCTCCGAGATTGCGCCGGCGGCCTCGTCTGCAGCCGATATCGCCAAGATCCCGCCCAGCCTTCGCACGCTCTTCTTCGCATTCGCGAAAATGTCGCTGTCGGGGTTCGGTGGCGTGCTGGTGTTCGCGCGCCGCGCGATCGTCGACGAGCACCGCTGGATGACGGCGGAGGAATTCAACGAGACCTTCGCGCTCTGCCATTTCCTGCCCGGGCCCAACATCGTCAACCTCGCCATGGTGTTCGGGGCGCGCTTGCGTGGGATCGCGGGTGGATTGGCGGCCTTTGCTGGCCTGCTGGTGCCGCCGATGCTGCTGATCACGATGCTCGGAGCCATCTATGGGCGCTTCGGGCAGGCCGATGCGCTGAGGCAAGGGCTCGCGGGCGTGTCCTGCGTGGCTGTCGGGCTGCTGGCGTCGGTCGTCTTCCGCATGCTGACGCCGCTCGCGAAGAAGCGGGACCTGGTGGGCCTGGTCGTCATGGCCGCCGTCTTCGTCGCAATCGGGCTGGCGCGGCTGCCGCTGCAGGAGGTGCTGCTGGTGGCCGTGCCGCTCAGCCTCGCCATCACCTATGCCAGGACACGGTGGGCGCGATGAGCGGGGACGACAATCCGCTCGCGCAGCTGTTCTGGACCTTCGCGCTGATCTCGCTGTTCGCCGTCGGCGGCGCCGTGGCGGCCATTCCCGAATTGCACCGCGTCGCGGTCGATGTGCGGCATTGGATGACCGACAAGCAGTTCGCCGATGTCTTCGCACTGTCCCAATTGTCTCCAGGACCGAATGTCCTGATCGTGACCCTGATCGGCTATTCGGTCGCAGGCGTCGCGGGCGCAGCGGTTGCGACCATCGCGATGTGCGGTCCCACGGCTGTTCTGTCCTACGTCGTCAGCCGCTGGCTCTCGAACGCGCGCGGCGCGCGCTGGCCCGCTTTGGTGCAAGCGGCATTGGTGCCGCTGTCGATCGGCTTGATGGCTGCCAGCGTGTGGATCCTCGGCCTCGCCTCCGATCAGACATGGCGCGCATTCGCGCTCACCGTCATCGCCGCCGTCGTTGCATCCACGACGCGACTGAATCCGCTCTGGCTGTTGGCCGCGGGCGGCTGCCTTGGTTTCGCTGGCCTTCTCTAGGGAAAGCCGCTAGCAAAACAGAAGTGATCCGGTGCGCTCCGGATCGCCGAACGAAAATAGTGCCGGCCAACAAAGGCCGATCGGGGGAGGGCGAGGACATGGCCGAGACCACGGGCCAGTTGTCAGGCGGGACGGCAAGCCTGCCAGGCGCGCGCAGCGTCACGGGCGCAGCGATCATTCTTGTCCTCGCCTTCACGCCGCAGATCATCGAATTGCTGATCGCTCTGGCCGGTCTCGTCGCGCCGCTCTCGAGCCGCGGTCCGCTGCAGGTGGTGGCGGCACATGCGTCGGCCCTGGCGGCTGCGATCCCGACACTGGCGCAGCAATATGCCGCAGGCGGCAAGACCTCGCTCTCGCCGGACGTCCTGATGGCGCTGATCTACACCTATCCCCTGATCGCGGTCGGGGTGTTCACATTCCTGGTGCGTCCGCGGGCGCCGCAGGACTATTTCGGCGGCGTCGTGCTGATGGCGATCGCGCTGTTTGCATTGTGGGCCTCCAGCGATCTGCAGGGCATGCGCGGCTTCTCGTTCGGGGCCGGAACGGCGCCGCGGATATTCGGTCTGCTGCTGCTCGGTCTCGGCGCCGCGGTCGCCGTGATCGGCGCCGTCAGCCCCGGGGCGCAGCTTGCGACCTATCATTGGCGCGGGCCGCTGTTCGTGTCGCTGGCCATCCTCACCTTCGCCGTCTCCATTCGCCCGCTCGGCCTGTTGATCACGGGGCTTGCGAGCTTCCTGATCGCGGCGATCGGCAGTCCGGAGACGCGCTGGCGCGAGGCCCTCATCGTCGGCATCTGCCTCACCGGCGGCTGCGCGCTGCTGTTTCCCTATGTGCTGGGCCTGCCGATGCCGCTGTGGCCGCGCTTTATTCTGCAGTGAGGGCGGAATGGATCTGTTTGCAAATCTCGCCCATGGTTTCGCCGTCGCACTGTCGCCGATCAATCTCTTGATGTGCCTGATCGGCGCGCTTGTCGGCACGCTGGTCGGCGTTCTCCCGGGCATCGGCACCATCGCCACGGTGGCGATGCTGCTGCCGATCACCTTCGGCCTGCAGCCGGTCGGCGCGCTGATCATGCTGGCCGGCATCTATTACGGCGCGCAGTATGGCGGCTCGACCACCTCGATCCTGGTCAACATTCCCGGCGAGGCCACATCGGTCGTCACCGCGCTCGACGGCTTCCAGATGGCCAAGCAGGGCCGTGCCGGCCCGGCGCTGGCGATCGCCGCGATCGGCTCGTTCTTCGCCGGCTGCGTTGCCACCGTGCTGATCGCGATTCTCGGCGCGCCGCTGACCAAGCTCGCGCTGGCGTTCGGCCCGGCGGAGTATTTCTCGCTGATGGTGCTCGGCCTGATCTTCGCGGTGGTGCTGGCCAAAGGCTCCGTGCTGAAGGCGATCGCAATGATCGTGCTCGGCCTCTTGCTGTCGATGGTCGGCTCGGACATCGAGACCGGCGTCTCGCGCATGGCCTTCAACATTCCCGAACTCGCCGACGGCCTCGGCTTCGCCACCGTCGCCATGGGCGTGTTCGGCTTTGCCGAGATCATCCGCAACCTTGACGCCGGCGCGGAGATGGACCGCGATCTCGTGCAGAAGAAGATCACCGGCCTGATGCCGACCAGGAAAGACCTGAGCGATTCGACGCCGGCGATCCTGCGCGGCACTGTGCTCGGCTCAATCCTCGGCATCCTGCCGGGTGGCGGCGCGGTCATCGCGTCGTTCGCGGCCTACACGCTCGAGAAGAAGCTGGCGAAGGATCCGTCGCGCTTCGGCCGCGGCGCGATCGAGGGCGTCGCGGCGCCGGAGAGCGCCAACAACGCGGCGGCGCAGACCTCCTTCATTCCGCTGCTGACGCTCGGCATCCCGCCGAACGCGGTGATGGCGCTGATGGTCGGCGCCATGACCATTCACGGCATCGTGCCGGGCCCGCAGGTGATGCAGAAGCAGCCTGATCTTGTCTGGGGCATGATCGCCTCGATGTGGATCGGAAATCTCATGCTGATCATCATCAACCTGCCGATGGTCGGCATCTGGGTACGGCTGTTGCGGGTGCCATACCGGCTGATGTTCCCGTCGATCGTGATCTTCTGCGCGATCGGCATCTACTCGGTGAACAATGCGCCGGTCGATGTCATCCTGGCGGGCGCGTTCGGACTCGTCGGCTACTGGCTCATCAAGCATGATTTCGAGCCGGCGCCGCTGCTGCTCGGCATGGTGCTCGGGCCGCTGATGGAGGAGAACCTGCGCCGGGCGCTGCTGATCTCGCGCGGCGACTGGTCCGTCTTCCTGACCCGGCCGCTCTCGGCCGTGCTGCTCGCGATCGCCGCCGGGCTGCTGGTGCTGGCGGTATTGCCGACGCTTCGCCGCAAGCGCGACGAGGTGTTCGTCGAGAGCGAGGGGTGACCCTGCGTCGGCGCGCCGCAGCCGCAAGTCGAATCGACCTCGGACAATGCGCTGTGATGTAGCTATCACCAGCGAAGGCTCGCAGCAGAGCGGGCCCGAGGAGGGATCTGATGAGCTGGTGCGTTCGTGCACGTTCGATCGGTTGGCTGGCGGCGATCGCCGGCGTGGTTGCTGGACTGGGCTTGTCGACGGCGCCCGCCAAGGCGCAAAACTACCCGACGCGCAGCATCACGATGATCGTACCGTTCGCTGCGGGCGGTCCGACCGACGTCATCGCGCGCATCGTCACCGCGCACATGGCGCAGACGCTCGGCCAGAGCATCATCATCGAGAACGTGGTCGGCGCCGGCGGCACTACCGCCACCGCGCGCGCGGCCCGCGCCGCCAATGACGGCTACACGCTGATCACCGGCCACATGGGCACCCATGCCGCCGCGGTGCCGCTCTATCCCAAGCTCGCTTATCACCCGGAGCGCGATTTCGAGCCGGTCGCGCTGCTCGCGGGCACACCGATCCTCATCCTGGCGCGCAAGGATTTCGCGCCGAAGGACACCAAGGAGTTCGTCGACTACATCAAGGCCAACAGCGAGAAGGTCAACGGCGCCCATGCCGGCGTCGGCTCGGTCTCGCATGTCTCGTGCGAACTCCTGAACTCGATCCTCGACGTCAAGCCGGTCGGCGTGCCCTTTAACGGCACGGGGCCGGCGATGAACGCGCTGGTCGCCGGTCAGGTCGACTACATGTGCGACCAGATCGTCAACGCCGTGCCACAGATCAACGCCGGCACCATCAAGGCCTATGCGATCGCGACGCCCGAGCGCAATCCAGCGCTGCCGAACGTCCCGACCACCACGGAGGCGGGCTTGCCGAAGTTCCAGGCCCAGGCTTGGAACGCGATCTTCGCGCCCAAGGGCACGCCGGCTCCGATCCTGGCCAAGTTGAATGCTGCTGCCGCCAAGGCGCTCGACGATGAGGGCGTCCGCAAGCGCCTGCTCGAGCTCGGCAGCGTCATCCCGGCTCAGGCGGACCGGACGCCGGAGGCGCTGGCGACGCTCGTAAAGAGCGAGATCGCCAAATGGAGCGCCGTGCTGAAGCCGGCCAGCTAGCCGAGGCAACCACCCCCGGAGTGGAAGGCAGGGCGAAACGTGGTTCCGCCCTTGTCATTTGGCGCGGCGATCGACACTTTTCCGGGTATAATTGCCCGGACGGACCGACTCGCGCTAGGGCGAGGCGGTCCCCGCCGCTACATTCGCCGCCTTCTGCGAGGGGCCGCCGGCACGAACCATGCACCAATATCACGACCTGCTCGAACGCATTCTGTCCGATGGCGCGGAGAAGCACGACCGCACCGGCACCGGCACCTTGTCCGTGTTCGGCCATCAGATGCGCTTCAATCTCGCCGCCGGCTTTCCAATGGTCACCACCAAGCGGCTGCCGCTGAAGGCGATCGTCCACGAGCTGTTGTGGTTCCTGAGGGGCGACACCAACATCAAGTATCTGCACGACCACGGCGTCACCATCTGGGACGAGTGGGCCGATGCCAATGGCGAACTCGGGCCTGTCTATGGCTACCAGTGGCGCTCCTGGCCGACTCCCGATGGCGGCCAGATCGACCAGATCAGCAACGTCGTCGACATGATCAGGCGCAATCCCGACTCGCGCCGGCTGATCGTCACCGCCTGGAATCCGGCCGACGTCGAGAAGATGGCGCTGCCGCCGTGCCACTGTCTGTTCCAGTTCTACGTGGCGAACGCCAAGCTGTCGTGCCAGCTCTACCAGCGCTCGGCCGACGTCTTTCTCGGCGTGCCCTTCAACATCGCCTCCTATGCGCTGCTGACGATGATGGTGGCGCAGGTGACCGGGCTGAAGCTCGGCGAGTTCGTGCACTCGTTCGGCGACGTGCATCTCTATTCCAACCACATCGAGCAGGCCCGCCTGCAGCTGACCCGCACGCCTCGGCCGCTGCCGACCATGACGCTCAATCCCGACGTCAAGGACATCTTCGCCTTCCGCTACGAGGACTTCGCGCTCGCCGGCTATGATCCGCATCCGCACATCAAGGCGGAGGTCGCGGTCTAGCGCATGCCGGTCACGATCCGCAGCGCCAGGCCTGCCGACATCGGCGTCGTGTTCGCGTTGATCCGCGAGCTCGCCGACTACGAGAAGCTCTCGCACGAGGTGGTCGCCTCCGAGGCCGACATCGCCGCGGCGCTGTTCTGTGATCACCCGACGCTGCTCTGCGACCTCGCCGAATGGAACGGCGCCGTCGCGGGCTTTGCGGTCTGGTTCGTCAACTTTTCGACCTTCGCCGGCAAGCCCGGCATCTATCTCGAGGATCTGTTCGTCCGGCCGGTGTTCCGCCGCAACGGCATCGGCCAGGCGCTGCTCGGCCATCTCGCCCGCACCTGCGTCGAAAAGGGTTGGGCGCGGCTGCAATGGTCGGTGCTCGACTGGAATGCACCGTCGATCACCTTCTACAAGTCGCTCGGCGCCGAGCTGATGGAGGAATGGACCGTGTGCAAGGTCACGGGGCCTGCGCTGACGCAGCTCGCTGGGAGAGCGCCATGATCGAGATCGTGCAGATCGTCGCGATGGCCGAGAACCGCGTGATCGGCGCCG
>NZ_CAFI01000289.1 GCF_000239775.1 Bradyrhizobium sp. ORS 375 | reverse complement strand
GGCGAGATCGAGGTAGCGCCGGCCGGCCTCCGTGATCGTCAGCCGCCGGGTGGTGCGATGGAACAGTTTGGTCCCGAGCCGCGCCTCCAGCGCCGCGAGGTGCTTGGTCACCATGGTCGGCGACATCCCGAGCAGGCGCGCCGCCCCAGACAGGCTGCCGGATCCGGCGACCTTGGAGAGAACTTCAAGACCAGTGAGACGGTCGAGCACCTGTCGATCTCACTCCCTGGGTGTGAACTGAATTTCCATTGTACCGGATTATCTCCTAGGGGGGAATGATCCATATCCGAGCGGGTCCCCACGGAGGTTCTGATGATCGATTCCCGCACCGCGCCCTATGCCGCGCTCCTGCTCCGCCTCACCCTCGGCGGCCTGTTCCTGGCCCATGCCAGCCTGAAGCTGCTCGTCTTCACGCCGGCCGGCACGGCAAAGTTCTTCGGCAGCATCGGCCTGCCGCCCGAGCTCGCTTACGTCACCATCACCGCGGAGATCCTCGCGGGCATCGCCCTGATCCTCGGTGTCTACACCCGCTGGGTCGCGCTCGCCGCGGTGCCGATCCTGCTCGGCGCCATCTTCACCGTGCACGGCTCGGCCGGATTCTTCTTCAACAACCCCAAGGGCGGTTGGGAATATCCGGCGTTCTGGGCCGTCACCCTGGTCGTCCAGGCCCTGCTCGGCGACGGCGCCTACGCTCTCGGCGGCCTCCGCGCCAGCCTCGGCGGCGCTCAGCTGCGCAGCGCGCACTAACGCTCGCCAAAGGTCCACAGCCATCGCCACACCCTCGGTGTCATCCCCGCGTACGCGGGGATCCATAACCACGGGCGGAAATGAGTTGAGTACGCTGGTCGACTGCCAGCCTGTCCCAAACCCCAATCACGCGGTATGGGTCCCTGCGTTCGCAGGGACGACAGCGGTGGTCGACGACGCTATCTTGACGAAGTCCAGAACGCGCAGAGGAGCCATGACATGACCCTGCCTAGCATCTTCCTGTCGCACGGCTCGCCGATGCTGCCGCTGACGGCCTCCGCCGCGCGTGATTTCCTCGCCGGCCTCGGCAACAGCCTGCCGCGGCCGAAGGCCATCCTGGTGATCTCGGCGCACTGGGACACCAACATCCCCGCCGTCAACGTCGTCGCGCAGAACGAGACGATCTACGACTTCTACGGTTTCCCGCGCGAGCTCTATCAGCTGCGCTACCCCGCGCCGGGCGCGCCCGA
>NZ_CAFI01000290.1 GCF_000239775.1 Bradyrhizobium sp. ORS 375 | reverse complement strand
CTGCGGCCGGCTTGGCGACAGCGGCAGCAGCCGGAGCCGTCACCGAACCCGAGTGCTTCTGGTCGAGCCAGGAGTACGCGAAGTCGGCCGAGAAGGTCAGGTTCTTGACCGGGGTCCAGCGCGTGATCAGGCCGATGGTGGCCAGATCGAAGTCCGGATTACAGGTCGAACCCGCGTTGAAGGCCGCAACCACGCCCGGGCTGGTGCAGATCAGGCCCTTGGCGGTGCCGTTGTAGCGAACGGCAGCCCACGAACCGTAGATCGCCGTGTTCCAGGCGGGGTTCCAGTTGTGGGTGTAGGCACCACGGACGCCGTAGGTCGTGGTCAGCTGCTGCTCACCACCGGTCGTGAAGACCGAGTCACCCACGCCGGCAATGCCGAGGCTCTGATAGGCGCCGGCGAGGCCGGTGCTGCCGTACATCGCGTAGCTGTTCGGCATCAGGCTCTGGATGTTGTAGCGGCTCGCACCGTTGGTGTAGACGCCCTGGAAGTTGATCGTATCACCAGGTCCGGTCGGGATGTTCTTGATCGACAGGGCCAGCTGAGCCGCCCAACCCCACTTGTCAGCCGGGTGGCCGGAGGTCTCGGACGCGCCGTAGTAAGCGACGTGGTTGTCATGCGCCGCGAACGACGCCTGGAACAGACCCCAAGCCTGGTCGACACGGACCATACCGACGAAGTCCGGAGCGACGTTGCCGCCGTAGTTGCTGGTGCCGTAAGCACCACCGATCACGCCAGCCGCCGTCGAACCCGCCGTGTTCCAGAGGTTGTTCTGGTAGTAGGCAGTCGCATCCTGCGCCGACACGGTGAAGGTGATGCCGGAGCCGAAGTCAGCCGTGTAGCTCAGCTGATTGACGCCAGTGACCGTGCCGCCGCCGCCGGCGAGACCGTCGAAGTTGTTGCCCGGATAGTTCACCCAGGGAGTGTCGAACTGCGACACGGCCTTACCCATGGTGAAGCCGGCGAACTGGATGAAGGCGTAGTAAACGCCGATCGAGCCCTGAGCGATGTTGCCGTCGGCCTGAGCGCCAGGAGCGCCAGCGGTCGAGTAGGCGGTCGCACCGGTCGCCGAACCCGTACCGGCATAGCCGCCGGAGGTCCAGCTGAAGGTGATGTCGGCGAAGGTACGGACGACGCCGTACTCGGTCGCCGTGCGCGTGTCGATGTTGATGTCCTGACGAGCGCGGGACGTGTAGTAGTTGCTCAGGCGGTTGTGAGCACCACCCTGGCCGCTGAACGTGCCGTTGAAGTCGCTGTTGGTCGCGATCGCCGTTTCAGCGCGGAGATAGCCGCCCAGCTTGATGCAGGTGTCGGTGCCGGGGATGTAGTAGAAGCCCGCACCATACAGGGAGCAAACCTTCACATACTCGACCGCTTTGGCCTTGATCGGAAGGTCGGCCGCCTGAGCCGCGGACATGGCGAGCAGGACTGCCGCCGAGCCGAGGACAAGGCTCTTAACCGTCTTCATTTAAACCTCCAAGTTGCTCTTTTGAGAAAGAACCGGACCAGGATCCCCCAGGACGATCCGCTTCCTCCGCTCCCGAAAAACCGCTTCAGCCGCTTCGCGCCATCGGACACACCCGCATCACGCGAGGGACTTAAGCGAAACCACCTGTCACGGGACGATCGAGTAACCCCCCACCGTCGTTAGGAACTATGCCTTCGCTCATTCGGTAAGCAAAATAGTTTATGCAGTCAGGTAATTGAATGAAGCCGAAATGTGTCCTCAGGGCAACACTGAGGCAGCTCATTGTGCAGCGCATGGCTGGCCGCGGAGCACCTCCTAGATAAGTGATTTCGTTGCAGATTTTTTTTCACTAGGGTCGTTCCCGGAATTGGACCTCCTGAGCAATGGCGCCCTCGAAGAACACAGTTGCTACCCCTGTGGACACGGACCCGCGACCGCAAATCGCCGAGCCGGCGCCCAAGAATCGCGAGGCAGTCATCCGCTTTGCGCGAGAGATCGCCACGATCAACGTCCATCTTGAGGAGCTCCGGTACTTCTGGGCGAAGCGAATCGGCATCAGCGGCCCGCAATGGATGATCCTGATGGCGATCTCTGAGCTCGATCAGGGCGAGGGCGTCGCCGTCAATGCGGCCGCCAAGCGGCTGCATGTCGATCCGTCCTTCGTCACCACACAGTCGAAGCTGCTCGAGAAGAAAGGCTTCATGCAGCGCAAGCCGGCGCCTGACGACGCGCGCGTCGTCCGGATGTCCCTGACCGCCAAGACGTCAGAGCAGTTTGCCGAGCTCGAGGCGCAGCAAGCTCAGGTCTTCGGGTTCATCTTCGAGGAGTTCGATGCGACCGAGCTGACGACCTTCACCGACAAGCTGGCCGCTCTCAAGGACCGATTCGAGAAGGCCAGCGCCAGGGTGTCGCTCGGGGTCTGAGGCTTCCCCGCCCTGCCCCAACTCGCGCGAGCTTCAATTCTGCAGCCGCGGCTCTCCGGCCAGACGCGTCGCCAGCCAATCGAAGATGAAGTCGTTGCACTGCCCCAGGTCGGGCGGCCCGTCCCGGCCGGCCTCGAAAATCTTGAGCGTGACGTCGAGGTGATCACGCTTCATCTGCGCAACGAGGCGTGTGGCGATGTCGGTTCGCAACCAGCCCCGATGCGGAAGCGCCACCAAAAGCGGACACATGATCTGGCGGGCGACCCGGCAATCGCTCGCGCCCGGCAGGCAGGCGCGCTCGTCGGGCGTCAAACGGCGCGACAGACAGACCCTCTCGTGGATGTCCCACAATCCGGCGTCGCAGACGGCAGCCGCATAACGCGGATCGAGCGCGATGCCACGCGCCACGTAGGACGAGCTCCAATCATCGGCGAGAATCGCGATCCGGGCGTCATCCACGTCGTCGCGAGCAGAGACGTAGTCCATGACGCTGCCGATCGCCGATTCGAGATCACGGCGTCCCACGATCTCGTCGAAACGACTCGACATACCAGACCCGTGCAGGTCGGCGACCAGCAACGACAGGCCGCGCTCCGCAGCATGGCTTGCCAGCGCAAGCAGCGACCTCTCTTTCCGATGGCCGGGCTCGCAGATGCAGATCACTGTGGGCGCAGGCCCGCTCGCATGCGGCGCCGGGACGAAGTACGCCGCCAGCGGATAGTCGTCGCGCCAGGGAATCGTCACCACCTCGCCCGGCGACAGACCCATGCTGAGGAACTCGAGCGCACAAGCGCGGATGCCGACCGCCACCGCCTGCTGGCGCACCGCGCAGCTCCCGAAACCGGACGCTGCGGCCTCGTAGTAGTCGACGGCACGCAGCCATTTGCGGCGCCCGCCATCCAGGCCTCCGGCCTGCGCCAGCTTGGAAGCCTCGGCGCGCAGCTCCTCGGCCGAGCGCATCCACTCCCGATACCAGGAATTCTCGTCCTGACTGTCGATCCGCTTAGCGATCGCCAGACACTGGGCGAACTCGGGCCCGTCATGCGGCGTAGTCTCGAGCAGGCGAGCCAACGCGTCGGACAGCTCCTCCCTCTCACACAACGGCCCTAGCGCACTCAGAAAGCCTTCCGGACTCATCTTGCACCGCTTCCTCGACTCGTGACGGTTTTTGCATCCGTCATCCGACTGTCAGACTGTGAAGATCCGAAAATCTACGGTCAAGCGGCGACACGGCGTTTTTTGCGGGTCGACCGACATACAGCGCGAGACTCGGCCGATCGTGCGGCTGTGTCACGTCCCAGAGCCGGTATCCGGCGGCTCGGGCGAGACAGGAGGAGCCAGAAGCGCTTGTCAAAACGAAGAAACCCCCGACGGGGCATCGTCGAGGGTTCCGGAGGTTTCACTGTTTATCGCGATCGACATTTACAAAATTATCTTATCAACTCACCTAATTTCAATACCTTATCGTCGAACTTAGCAACTTTCTTATAAGTTATTGTTTTTTCGAACTCTTCTGGTTCATTCCCGCCGTCGCGAGGGACAAATTCAGAGCTTCGAAGGGGGCAGCCGCGGCCGATCCGACGGTACCACGCCACTCGGCGGCGCTCCCGAAGCGAGCGCGCAGGTCGGCATGATGGCATCGCGAACCACGGCCCCATCGCGTGCCGGAGCACGTGCAGGGGCGAAGTCACCCCCCTTCGCTTCATCAATAGCGACACCGTGCCTCGATCGCTCAGAGCGAAGTCTGCAGAGGCCGGCGATGGGCGGGCTGGACAAAGAAAAACCCCCGGCAGTCGCCTGCCGGGGGTCCTCGATCTGATCAGACGATCAGGATCAGAAGTTGCGCTGAGCGCGGAGCAGCAAGGACACCGAGTTCTGGTCCTTGAGCTGATAGACAGCTGCCGGCTTGGAGACCGTGGCCGAGCCCGGGTAGGCAATGTTGCCCGAGTACTTCTGATCCAGGTTGGTCCAGGCCACGTCGGCCGAGAAGGTCAGGTTCTTGACCGGGGTCCAACGGGTGATCAAGCCCAGCGAGGAGATGTTGAAGTCGGGGTTGCAGGTGAAGCCCGCGCCCGCGATACCAGCCATCGCCGCGCTGCCGCAGATCAGGCCCTTGGCAGTGTTGTTGTAGGACACGGCAGCCCACGAACCGTAGATCGCCGAGTTCCAGGTCGGGCTCCAGTTGTGGGTGAAAGCACCACGGAAGCCGTAGGTCGTGGTCAGCTGCTGCTCACCGCCGGTCACGAAGACCGAGTCGCTGACGCCGGCGAAGCCGAGCGTGCCGTAGACGCCGGCCGTGCTGCTGCCGCCGTACATCGCGTAGGTGGTCGGCACCAGGCTCTGAGCATTGTAGCGGCTCGCACCGTTGGTGTAGACGCCCTGGATGCTGAGGGTGTCGCCGGGGCCGGTCGGGATGTTCTTGATCGACAAGGCCAGCTGAGCCGCCCAGCCCCACTTGTCGGCCGGATGACCCGAGGTCTCCGACGCGCCGTAGTAGCCGGTGTGGTTGTCATGCGCCGCGAACGACGCCTGGAACAGACCCCAAGCCTGGTCGACGCGGACCATGCCGACGATGTCCGGAGCAACGTTGCCACCGAAGTTGTTCGTGCCGTACGAACCGCCGATGATGCTGGCGGCCGTGATGCCCGACACGTTCCACATGTTGGTGGTGTAGTACTGCGACGCGTCCTGCGCCGAGATCGCAGCCGTGATGCCCGAGCCGAAGTCGGCGGTGTAGGTGAACTGGTTGACACCGGTCACGGTGCCGCCGCCGCCCCACAGGCCGTCGAAGTTGTTGCCCGGGTAGTTGGTCCAGGGCGCGTCGAACTGCGACACGGCCTTACCCATGGTGAAGCCAGCGAACTGGATGAAGGCGTAGTACACGCCAACGCCGCCCTGGGCGATGTTGCCGTCGGCCTGAGCGCCAGGAGCGCCGGCGGTCGAGTAGGCGGTCGCGCCGGTCGCGGAGCCCGAGCCAGCATAGGTGCCGCTGGTCCAGGTGAACGTCAGGTCAGCATAGGTGCGGACCACGCCGTATTCGGTCGCGGTGCGCGTGTCGATGTTGAGGTCCTGACGAGCGCGGCTGTAGTAGTAGTTGCTGTGACGGTTCATGCCGCCGGCAACGCCGTTGACGGCGTTGTTGTACTGGCCGTTGCTGGCGAACGAGGTCTCCGCACGGAGATAGCCGCCCAGCTTGATGCAGGTGTCGGTGCCGGGGATGTAGTAGAAGCCAGCGCCGTAGAGCGAGCAGACCTTCACGTATTCGACCGCCTTGGCCTTGATCGGAAGGTCAGCTGCCTGGGCCCCAGACATGGCGACGAGAACTGCCGCCGAGCCCAGGACGAGGCTCTTGATCGTGTTCATAATTGTAAACCTCCAAGTTGCTCAGTCAGGGAAGGTTCCGCCTCCGCTGGGTGTGAGACACCCTTGAGGTTTGGCCCTTGTCCCCTTTCGACCCGTCGCTCAGCCGCTTCGCGCTATCGGACACACCCGCATGAACGCGAGGGACTTGAGCGAACGACCTAAACGGGACGACGTCGGGATGCCCCCCTTCGTCGTGCTGGCAGAATTACCGAACGCCTTTGCACACGCAACAAAGGAACCATCATTGCGGCCCTCAGCGGGCGCCTTTTTGGGATGGTGTTGCACAAAAGGCACGGGACCGTGGTTCTGCGGGAGCCTCTAAGTTGCTGTTTATACTAATCTTTTGTGACAACGCAATTTTGAGTGCTTAGGGCCGGACACACTCGCCGGGCAGAAACCGGGCGCAAGTCGGGCGCCTCAGGCCCGAATCCGGCATGACACACGAGGAATCAAAGCGGCTCGGAGGGAGTGTGGCAGATCCGCACCAGTGCAGGCGCACGCCCGCAGAGCGCTGGGCATCGCCGACGATCGCAGCACTTGCTCCCCGGAGCGGCGCTCGGAAGTGTCCGGCCAGATGTCGGCGGCTGTTCGCTCGCCCAGCCGCCGGCTTTGGCGTCTCCGAGAGCTGCGCAGCTGTGAGGATTTGCAGAGCGCGCGCAATCTGCCGCTTGCGGCTCAGCGCGGCGTCGGGCATACCGACGCCAGCCGGAGACGTGGCCGAGTGGCTGAAGGCGGCGGTTTGCTAAACCGTTATAGGGTTGTAAAGCCCTATCGAGGGTTCGAATCCCTCCGTCTCCGCCACCCCATCAAT
>NZ_CAFI01000291.1 GCF_000239775.1 Bradyrhizobium sp. ORS 375 | reverse complement strand
CCCCCTCCCCCTTGCGGGGAGGGGTGGGGGGTGGGGGTCGCAGGAAAGATTCTCGCTCGTGGCACCCCCACCCCCGACCCCTCCCCGCAAGGGGGAGGGGGACGCAGCAGTGCGCGACGCTGCGATCTCGCGTCCCTCATGCAGATGGAAGCAGCATGATGTCGCGTGTCACCCTGCTCGCGCTGCAATTGCTCGTCGCGATCGTCGCCATTGCCTTGTGGCAACTGCTCTCCACCGTCCCAATTTTCGGCCGCATCTGGCTGCCGCCATTCTTCTTCTCGAACCCGGTCGACGTCTCAGCGCAGGTCGTCAAATGGTTCGCGACCGGTGCGATCTGGAAGCATCTCGCGATCACGCTGTGGGAGTCGATCCTGGCGTTCGCGATCGGCTCGCTCGGCGGCGTGCTGGTCGGCTTCTGGTTCGCGCGCAAGCCGCTGGTCGCCGCGGTGTTCGACCCCTACGTCAAAATGGCCAACGCGTTGCCGCGCGTGGTGCTGGCGCCGATCTTCACGCTGTGGCTGGGCCTGGGGATCTGGTCCAAGGTCGCGCTCGGCGTCACGCTCGTGTTTTTCATCGTGTTCTTCAACGTCTATCAGGGCGTCAAGGAAGTCTCGACGGTTGTGCGCGACAATGCGCGGATGCTGGGCATGAGCGAGCGCCAGCTGATGCGCCACGTCTATTGGCCGTCGGCGTTGTCCTGGATGTTCTCCTCGCTGCACACCTCGGTCGGCTTCGCCGTGGTCGGCGCCGTCGTCGGCGAATATCTCGGCTCCGCCGCCGGCCTCGGCTATCTCATCCAGCAGGCCGAGGGCGTGTTCGACGTCGCCGGCGTGTTCGCCGGCATGTTCGTGCTGTCGGCCTTCGTCATCCTGATCGACATCTGCGTGACGCTGGTGGAACGCCGGCTGCTGGTATGGCGCCCCGATGTGGCAGATGGCCGATGAGGGCCGCGGTGCCGCACCACCCTCCACTGTCGTCCCCGCGAACGCGGGGACCCATACCGCGTGATCTCGCGGCTGGAAATGACTGGTCGTCCCGCCTGCCTCAAACCACTCCCTGGGGTTATGGGTCCCTGCGTTCGCAGGGACGACAGCGGTGGGTGGGGCGGCCTTCTCAAGCCACATCCACACGCCTAATCTGATCGCAACGAACGGAGGAAACCAATGAACAAGATCATCGGCCGGATGACCGGCGCGCTGCTGGCGTTGACGTTGAGCACGGGGCTGGCGAACGCGGCAACGAAGGTGACGATTGCAGTCGGTGGCGGCGCCTGCCTGTGCTATCTGCCGACGGTGCTGGCCAAGCAGCTCGGCGAGTATGAGAAGGCCGGGCTCGACGTCGAGCTGGTCGACCTCAAGGGCGGCTCGGATGCGCTGAAGGCCGTGCTCGGCGGCAGCGCCGATGTCGTCTCCGGCTATTTCGATCATTGCGTCAACCTCGCGGCCAAGAAGCAGGAGATGCAGTCCTTCGTCGTCTACGACCGCTATCCCGGCCTGGTGCTGGTGGTCGCCCCGTCGCACAACAAGGAGATCAACTCGATCAAGGATCTCGCCGGCAAGAAGGTCGGCGTCAGCGCGCCGGGCTCTTCGACCGATTTCTTCCTGAAGTACATGCTGAAGAAGAACGGCCTCGATCCCGCGGGCACCGCGGTGATCGGCGTCGGTCTCGGCGCCACCGCCGTGGCCGCCATGCAGCAGGGCCAGATCGACGCGGCGGTCATGCTCGATCCCTCGGTGACGGTGCTGCAGGGGACCTATCCGGATCTCAAGATCCTCTCGGACACGCGCACCCAGCACGACACGCTGGAGGTGTTCGGCGGCGAATATCCCGGCGGCGCGCTGTATTCGACGGTGGCCTGGATCGCCGGCCACGAGAAGGAGACGCAGGCGCTGACCAACGCGATCGTCGCCACGCTCGGCTGGATCCACTCGCACACGCCGGAGGAGATCATGGCCAAGATGCCGGAGGAGCTGGTCGGCAAGGACAAGGCGCTCTATCTCGCCGCGCTGAAGAACACCATCCCGATGTATTCGCAGACCGGCAAGATGGACCCGAAGGGCGCCGACGCCGTGCTCGCGGTGTTCTCGACCGGCTCGCCCGACGTCGCCAAGGCCAACATCGACGTCAGCAAGACCTTCACCAACAAGTTCGTCGAGCAGGCCAAGGCCGCGAAATAAGCGGATGACCGACGTCGTCATTCACCGCGTCACCACGCTCGACCTCAAGGTCGAGCCGTGGGATTGGCCGTTCGCGCTATTGCGCCGCGACGACATCGCGGCGCATTTTGCCGAGCGGCAGCGCGAGAAGCCCGGCCTGTGGAACGGGCGCATCCTGCTCGGGCGTGATGCGCGCTTCGATCACGGGCAGTTCTCGGCAAGCTACTTCGAGACCGACTTCGCCAGTCTGCTGGCGTGGCGCGACTGGGGCTTTCCGGATCGCTCCGCGTTCAACGGCTTCGGCATGGGCGCGCTGCGCTCCGCCGACGGCGCGTTCGTGCTCGGCGAGATGGGCGCCCACACCGCCAATGCCGGCCGGCTGTATTTTCCGGCCGGGACGCCGGATCTCGAGGACGTCGATGGCGGCACGCTCGATCTCGCCGCGAACGTCGCGCGCGAGGTCGAGGAGGAGACCGGGCTGACGCCGGCGGACTATCGCGCGTCGGCGCATTGGGACTGCGTGGTCACCGGCGCGTCGATCGCGCTGATGCGCGTGCTCGACACAGCCGAGACCGGCGACACCCTGCAGCGCCGCATCGAAGCCAATCTCGCCGCGCAGGACGAGCCGGAACTCGCAGGCGTTCGGCTGGTTCGGTGCAGGGCGGATCTGACCGCGGCGATGCCGCGTTTCGTCACCGCCTTCCTCGAGACCCAGTTCAGCGCCGGAGAGCCGTCCTCATGAGCAAGAAAGCCCGCACGCTTGCGTCCGAGCTCGATCCATTCATCTTGCCATTCCGTGTCGACGGCGGCGGAAAGTTTCGCCTCAAGTCGCACAAGACCAAGGTCAAGGGCGGGCTCGACAAGGAGCAGGGCGAGGCGATCATCGAGGCGAACCGCAAGCGGCTCGCGGACTTCCAGGAGAAGCTCTACGCACAGGACCGCTGGTCGGTGCTGGTGCTGCTGCAGGGCATGGACGCCTCCGGCAAGGACAGCGCCATCAAGAGCATCTTCGAGGGCGTCAACCCGCAGGGCTGCGAGGTCACCTCGTTCAAGCAGCCGACCTCCAAGGAGCTCGACCACGACTTCATGTGGCGCAGCGTGCTGGCGTTGCCGGAACGCGGCCGCATCGGCATCTTCAACCGCTCCTACTACGAGGAGTGCCTGGTCACGCGCGTGCATCCGGAGATCCTCAAGGCGGAGAAGCTGCCGGCAAAGCTCGTCACCAAGAACATCTGGCGCGAGCGCTTCGAGGACATCTCCGCCTTCGAGCGCTACCTGACGCGCAACGGCACCGTGATCCTGAAATTCTTCCTCAACATCTCCAAGGAGGAGCAGCGCGAGCGCTTCCTCGACCGGCTGGAGGAGCCGGCGAAGAACTGGAAGTTCTCGATGGGCGACGTCACCGAGCGCGCCAAGTGGCAGCGCTACCAGGCGGTCTATCAGGACATCGTCCGCCACACCTCGACGCCATCAGCGCCATGGTACGTCGTCCCCGCCGACCACAAATGGTTCGCCCGCGTCGTGATCGGCTCGACCATCGTGGCCGCGCTGGAAGGTCTCGACCTGCAGTTTCCCCGCGTCGACGCGGCCTCGCGCGAGGAGTTCAAGGCCGTGCGCAAGGCGCTGGAGAACGAGGGCAAGGGCGGCAAGAAGGGGTGAGAGGAGGGGGCGGGCAGCGCCAGCCGCATCTCTCGTCATCCGCGGCGCTGTTCAGCTCGTCATGCCCGGGCTTGACCCGGGCATCCATCCCCTCAACGAAAACCATCCAAGAAGCTGGATGCCGGGTCAAGCCCGGCCATGACGAACCGGTGTGCTTGGCGCTGGCATGGCCCCCACACAGAGTCGCCCTGAGAATGACACCGGAGAGAGGGAGCGACATGCGTGAAGCGGAGATGTAGGGAGGCCCGGCCCACTCGTGGGCGCCCATCCCGCCACCTCACCTCACGCCGCGCCGGCGTGACGTGTTTCGTCCAGGTGCAGGAAGCGCCGCGCGAAATCGGCGGCCGGCATCGGCTTGCCGAAATGATAGCCCTGGCCGTGCTCGCAGCCGAGTCGCAGCAGGAATTCGGCGGTGGCCTGGTTCTCGATGCCCTCGGCGATCACTGAAAGGTTGAGCTGCTTGCTCAAGCTCACCGTGGAGCCGACGATCGCCGCGTCGTCGGCCTGGGTCAGCACGTCGCGGACGAAGGAGCGGTCGATCTTGAGGCCGTCGAGCGGAAACTTCTTCAGATAGCTGAGGCTCGCATAGCCGGTGCCGAAATCGTCGAACACCAGGCTGACGCCGAGGGCCTGCAGCCGGTTGAAGGTCTGCAGCACGCCGGGCTCGTCGTGCAGCAGGATGTCCTCGGTGACTTCGAGCTCCAGCAAGTGAGGCGACAGCCCGGTCACGGTGAGCAGCTTGCTGACGAAAGCGGCGAGATCACCCGCCTGGAACTGAGACGGCGAGAGGTTGACGCCGATGCGGATCTCATGGCCGGCGAGCTGCCATTCCCGCGCCTGCCGGCAAGCCGTCGCCATCACCCAAGTCGCAACCGCCTCCGACAAGGGCGAGGTGTTGACCACCGGAATGAAGTCTCCGGGGGGCACCAGGCCGCGCGTCGGATGACGCCAGCGGATCAGCGCCTCGGCGCCGATCACGCGGCCGCTCAAGAGCTCGACCTGCGGCTGGTAGAACAGCTCGAACTCGCGCCGTTCGACGGCGAGCGCCAGCTCCGCCTCGAGCGTCAACCTTCGTTCCAGCTCCTGGCGTATCGCGCTCTCGAAGATGACATGGCTGCCGCGCGCATCGGTCTTGGCACGAGACAGAGCGAGATGAGCGTTGCTGAGCAGCTCGTCCGCGGTCTGGCCAGCGTCGGGATGCACGGCGACGCCGAGGCTGACCTTGACCCGCTGCTCGCGGCTGTCGGCGTCCAGCGGCGTGTCGAACAGCCGCGCGAGATGCTGGGCGAGCTCGGCCACGGTGCCGCCGACCGCGGAGCAGGGGATCGCGACGGCAAACTCGTCGCCGCTGAGACGGGCGACGCGGCCCATGCTGCCGATCTCGCGGCGGAGCCGGTCGGCGGCGGCGCGCAGGACGCTGTCGCCATAGGCCTGCCCGAGCATGTCGTTGATCTGCTGGAAGGCGTCGAGCCCCAACACCAGCAGCACGACCTGATCGGAGCCGGCATCGGCCGTCTCGATCATGGCCGCGAGCTCGCTCTGCAGCGTGTTGCGGTTGATCAGCGCCGTCAGCGTGTCGTGCTCGGCGAGATAACGGATACGCTCCGCCTCGCGCTTGCGCAGAGAGATGTCGCGCAGGATCACACCATATTGCAGGCCATCCGCGCCGTGCCAGGCCGAGAAGCTGGCTTCGACCGGAAACACCTCGCCGTCCTTGCGACGGCCGTCGAATTCGAGAGTGGCGCCGCCGGGCAGCAGGGTGGCCGGCAGTGCGGCCTCCTGCTGCGGAAACAGATCATCCGAGGTGCCGTCCGCCTCGGCGCGCAGCCGCGCGAAGGGCTGACCGATAATCTCGTCGGCGCTGTAGCCGAAGATCGCCACCGCGCCGGGATTCCACACCGTGATCAGCTTGTTCTGATCGGTGCAGACGAGGCCATCGCCGATCGACATCGCGATCCGCTCGAAGCGGCTCTCGGCAACGTTGCGCAGCAGGCCGCGGAAGTCGATCTCGTCGAGCGCGGTCGCAATGAGATAGGCGGCAAGCGCGATCTGCAGCAGCGAGCTGTCGAGCACCAGCGCATAGCGGTCGTGCAGCACCAGCGCGAGCGCCTCGATGCCGATGCCGATGAGCACGATCAGCACGCCGCGCCGGGCCGCGGACAGACGGCGCCAGCTCGCCAGCATCACCGCGATGATCAGCAACAGGGCGCACAGGGTGGCCGCGGCCGACGTCTTGAGCAGGGTGCGGTGCTGGATGATCGATTCGGCCGCCGTCGCCTGCAGCACCACGCCCGGCAGGACGCGGCCATTCGGCACGCTGTAATAGTCGCCCAGTTCGATGGCGGTTGCGCCGATGATCACACGCTTGTCCTTGAGCGCGGCCAGCGCGGCGGCGTTGCCGTTCAGGACGTCGACATACGACACCTTCGGGAATGACGCCGGATCTATGCCGTAGTCGATCAGGAAGGCATCGTCCCGGACGGCGTCGCTGCCGGCAAGGAAGGCCCCGAAGGACTGCACAAACGTCTTGTCATGACCAACCTCGCAATACTCGCCGAAAGTGTAGCGCCGGACGCGGCCGTCGCGCGCCACCTCGATGTTCACGAGGCCGGACCAAGACAGCTTCTCGAATTGCGGCAGCGGCCGGTTGATGTGAATAGCCGGTCCCTGCTGCGTCGCGTTGAGTTGCCTGAACGCGGGCAGAGCGACGGAGCTCTTCGCATTCTGCAACGCCTCCTGGAAGGCGCGGTCGGCAGCCGGCTCGGACGGCGAGCTGAAGTCCACGTCGAAGGCGACGTCGCGAACGCCGGCGCGCTGCAGCTGGTCCAACAGTCGCGCATGGGTGGTGCGAGGCCAGGGCCAGACGCCGAGGGTCTCGATCGAGCGTGGGTCGATGGTGACGACCGCGACCTCGCCGCTGGCGGGACGCTTGTCCAGCCGGAAGCGCAGATCGACGAGCGCGTTGCCGAGCAGCTCGTAGCTGCCGGACAGGCCGACCGTGAGCAGCGCGACCACGACCAGAATATGCGGCATGAACCGCCTGACCATGCCCCCTCCCGAACGTTCGCGGACCGGCGCCTGGTCCCGTGTCCGCGATCCCGGATTCATTCTCATGTCCCCAACTGCACGGAGGTGATCTGCCGTGCCAGTTCCACTCGTCTCATGACCGCGCCCCGTGGCACGGGACGCGTCGCATCAGTTCCTGCCGTGTCCGGAAGCATGATCGCGGCCACCATGATCATCGCCGTTGCCGCTGTTGCCACGGCCGCTATTGCCGCTATTGCCGTTGCCATTATTTCCATTATTGCCATTGTTGCCGGCATTGCCGCTGTTGCCGCCGTTGCCGTTGCCGCCAGCAAGACTGGACGCCGCGATACCGTTCGCATTGGCGCCGCTGGCCGATCCGCTCGGTGAGCCGACGGCGGCGGCGACGGTGGCCGCGACCGAGGAATCTCCCGATGCGTTGCCTCCGGTCGCCGGGTTGCCGGCGGAGTTGCCGCTATTGCCTCTTGCATCGGTCCAGGCGGTGCTCCGTCCCGCTCCGCCGGCCGCGGGGTTCGTGCCATGCGCGAGGCCGCGGGTCGCCTTGTGAATGTTCAGATTGACTTCGCCGATCGAGCTCGAGATCCGCACCACGTTCGGCTTGGCTCCAATGGACGTGGTTGCAGAGCGCTGCGGCGAAGACGTCGGAGCGCTTGCACGCCCCGCGGGGGCGTTGGCGTTGAGGGCGTGGATGACGCTGCCCTTCGACTCGCGCGGCGCATGCAGGCCGTCGCGCGGCACCTGCACGCGATCGATGGTCGGCGCGCGCGGGCGGCCCTGCTCGATCGGGCTGAAGCTGCCGGAGCCGGACAGATTGAGGCCGGAGCGGCCGGTGTTGGAGGTGGTGGCCGCCTGACCGGGCATGACCTGGGCGATCTGCCCGGTCTTGAAGTCGGAGACCTGGACCTGGCCGCGGCTGACCTCGACCTTTGTATTGCGGCCGGTAATGGTGACGCTGAACTGCGTGCCCTTCACGACGGCGGCGAGGAACGGCGTCTCGACTTCGAAATGCTGCACGTTGCGCTTCTCGACGTCGAGCAGGATCGAGCCGGCGCGCTGCAGGATGGTCGTCGCCATGCCGTCCTTGGCGGCGGCGGGCAGGCCGATTTCCGAGTTTGGCGCGATCACCATCGTCTCGGCGCCCCGCGTCAGCCGCACGCGCCCGTTCGGACCGGTGCGGATCGTATCGCCTGGCTTCAGTGCGTCCTCGCGACCGAGCGACACCGGGGTTGCGCCGCTTGTGGAACCCTGGCTTGTGACCCAGACCTCACCGGACGATTTGCTGACAACCCACGGCTCTCCGTCGGCTGCGAAGGCGGCGGGCGCTGCGCCGAGGAGGCACGCGATCAGTCCCGAAATCAGGAAACGCTTGGATGACATGGCACGAGCTCGCATCGTTGGCGACGCTCGAAACTAATCCAAATGTTTCAAGAGACCCTTAGGAGTTGCGGTAGAGTTCGGTGCACGCATTTACCCTTCACTAACCTTAACAAACTAAGAACGAGGAATGCGTGCTGGTTGTGTCGAGGGAACTGAGAAGACGATGGGTCGACGCGCCAGGAGGGCCGCTCGGCCCGCGCTGCGCGCGTGGCTCGGAACCGCCTCCGTCGCATCCGTCTGCCTCTCGATGATCTGGCTCGCGGGGCCCGCCCAGGCGCAGCAGGTCAACCAGCCGAGCTTCGATCCGCGCCAGACCGAGAAGTATTTCGACGAGCAGTCGCGCCTCGGCCAACCGGCCCCGCCGCGGCCGCGCGCGCCGCAATTCGAGACGCAGCGCGGCGGCGGCGATCGTAAGACTTTGTTTACGTTGCGCGGCGTGAGCCTGACGGGCGCCGCGGCGCTGCCGGCCGATGAGCTCGCAACGGTCTATCAACCTTATCTCGGAAAGCCGGTCTCGCAGGCCGATCTCGCCGACATCGCCACCGCGATCGGCGAGAAGTATCGCGCCGCCGGCTTCCATCTCAGCCGGGCGATCGTCCCGGCGCAGGACATCAGCGGCGGCCGGGTGCGGATCCAGGTCATCGAGGGCAGCATCACCGAGGTGAGCCTGAAGGGTGAGGGCGCGGAGGAGTTCGGCATCCGGCCGCTGCTCGGCCCGGTGCTCGCCGAGCAGCCGTCCCGGCTTGCCACGCTCGAGCGGCAGCTGATGCTGGTCAACAGCCGCAGCGGCGTGCGCCTGGTCGATTCCGCGCTGGAGGAGATCGGCGGCAGCACCGGCCGGTTCCGTCTCGTGCTCGAGCTCAAGACCTGGCACGTCTACGGTTTCGCCGGCGTCGACAATCTCGGCTCGTCGACCGTCGGTCCCTGGCAGAGCTACGCCACCGCCGCGTTCAACTCCTATCTGTTGCCGGGCGACACGCTCACCGCCAATCTGTCGACGACGCCCGGCGACCCGCGCCAGCTCGCCTTCGGGCGGCTGTCCTACGACGTGCCGATCGGCACCGACGGCTTTCATGTCGGCGCCTCGGCGCTGTACAGCGAGGTGCGGCCGGGCGATGTCAGGCGGCTGTTCAACGACAACACCGTGACCGAGACGGTCGAGCTGCGCGGCGGCTTCGCGCCGATCCGGTCGCAGCGCGCCTCGCTCAACCTGACGATCGCAGCCGCCTTCAGCGACGTCACCGAGCGCGACGTGTTCGGCCTCTGGTATCGCGACCGCATCCGAACCTTGACCTTCACCGGCGACTATCGCTGGAAGGATGATATCGGCGGCGATAATTATCTGACCCTGGCCTACCGGCAGGGCATCAACGCGTTCGGCGCGACGGTGGCCAATGATCCGCTGGTCTCGCGCGACGGCGCCTCGCCGGGCTTCTCGGTCGTCAATGGCTGGTTCGCGCGCTACCAGACGCTGTCGGACGCGTGGTCGGTGAAGCTCGCCGGCGCCGGCCAGCTCGCCTCGGGGCCGCTGTACAACTCACAGCAGTTTTATCTCGGCGGCCTGTCCTATGGCCGCGGCTATGGCAGCGCCGAGATCAGCGGCGATAACGGCGTCGCCGGCACGGTCGAGCTGCGCTACGAGCAGAAGCCGGACTGGACCTATCTCAAGAGCTATCAGCTCTACAGCTTCTTCGATGCCGGGCTCGCCTGGAACTCGGGCTTCCGGCCGTCCGATGGCGTGGCGCTGACGTCGGTCGGCGGTGGCGTGCGCTTCACCTTCCCGAACGACTGGCGTGCCGATCTCGGCGTCGCCGTTCCGCTCGGCTATCGCGCGCCGGACAACACGACCCGCGGCGCGCGGCTGCTGCTGTCGCTGTCGAGCGTGCTCAAGCTGTGCCCGCAGCGCGGCCAGGGGCCGTGCATCTGAGACTTGCCGGGCGGGCGGTATCCGTCGATCACAGCGTTGTCCAGGCGGCGGGAGCAGATTGGGATTGTCCGCCGGCAAGTATAGAGAGGATCGATCTCTTAAAGCAGGGCAGGCCCCGTGATCGGCATCGGATCCCAGCAACGGACGCCGCCAATTCTGCCGCAGATCTGCGTTTGCCGGCAGCTGAACCAGCGAGAGCGATCACAGTGTAAGCAGCGCGTGCGACCCTCGAACAGCCGGCGATCACTGTTCAGTTTCGGTGATCTTCCTGGCAGCAGCCGGTGCTGTCGCGTTCAACAACTGAGACACGGCTGTGACGAGCTGAGCAGGCGCAAACGGCTTCAGCAGAAGAATGCTTTCCGGGACTCCCTGGGAGGCCCAATGATCGCCCGCGGCTCCCGTCATGTAGATGACGGGGAAGGCCGGATCGATTTCCCTGACTCTGCGCGCCAGCTCCCATCCGTTCATCTCGCCGTGGATGTGAATGTCGGTGACGAGCGCACGGTACTTCACAACGCCGCTGCCGATCAGCGTCAGAGCTTCTTCGGCTGAAGCGGAGATGGTCAAATCATAGCCCGCATCCCTCAAGGCGTCCCTTACGAACTCCTGCAACAGCGCCTCGTCCTCGACGAGGAGAACGATCGGCAACTCGTCCACTCCACCACTCCGACTTCAGGTCACTCGCATGCGGTTGCATACCCGAACGCACATGGTGCTATGCGGTTCCTGCAGGTCGGTATAAAAGTGTACACAAGGGCTCCCAGAGAGAGCGGCGCCCATCGAGCGGCTCGCTCGGTCAGCGGTCCGACCGCTCGACGTCAGGTGCTTGCAGGCTGGTGTCGGGCGCCTGCTCCTTCTTGGCCGTCAAGTCGGCGGCCTTGTCGAGCAGGGCAAGGGCGACGTCCGGGTCGGTTGTTGCCTTTGCGAACTTGAACAGTGTGGCGGCCTGGTCTGCCAAATACTTCTTCCCGACCATGGTGCCCCGTCCCCTAATACCACTCGCTATCAATACGCCGGAACCAGGATTCCGTTCCTGCTGATCAACAGCGACCTCCTGGGACCCGATGCTTTACTCGGCTTGTTCCCGAGACAGGTGGACGAGGCCGCGGCTGGCGCTCGGGTCAATCTGGAAAATCAGATCTAGACCGGCTTGCCCTGGCCATGGAACAGCCGGCCCTTCTCGGTGATCAGCACGAGGACCAACGCGGTTGCGGTGCAGGCGAGGAAGCCGGTCGCGAATGGCAGCGGCGTGCTGTCGAAGGCCTGACCGACCACGGCGCCGGCGGCCATGCCGAGCAGCGTGGTGATCGAGCCATACAACGAGGAGGCGGTGCCGGCGTTGGCGCGCTGCGGCTCCATCGCCAGCGCGGTGAAGTTCGCGAACATCAGCCCGAACGTGAACATCATCGCGGCCGACAGCACCATGAACAGCCACAGCGGCAGCGTGCCGAGCATGGCCGCCGTGAAGCAGGCGAGTGCGACCACGACGCAGGCGACCAGCGCGGTGTGCGAGATCTTGCGCATGCCGAGCCGGCCGACCAGCCGGGCATTGAGGAAGCCGGCGATGGCGATGGTGGCCGAGATCGCCGCAAACGCCAGCGGGAAGTAGTGGCCGAGATGATAGACCCCGGTGAACAGCTGCTGCGACGACAGCACATAGGCCAGCACCGCGCCGAAGATGCCGCTGGCGGCGAGCGCATAGCCGAGCGTCTGGCGGTTGGTCAGCGTGGCGCGGAAGGCGGCGCTGATCGCGGTGACGTTGAACGGCTTGCGTTCGTTCTCCGGCAGCGTCTCCGGCAGGCGGAACACGGTCCACAGCAGCGCAATGACGCCATACACGGTCAGCACCACGAAGATGCCGCGCCATTGCGTCAGCAGCATCACCGCCTGGCCGAACGCCGGCGCGACCACGGGCACGGCGATGAACACCATCATGGCCAGCGACACCACGCTCGCCATGCGGCGGCCGGCGTAGCAGTCGCGCACGATCGAGGTGGCGATCACGCGCGTGGCGGCGGTGCCGAGACCCTCCAGCACGCGCGCCAGCAGCAGCGTCTCGAACGACGGCGCGGCCAACGCGAGCAGGCTGGCGATGACGTAGAGCACCATGCCGCTGAGCAGGACGGGGCGGCGGCCAAAGCTGTCCGACAGCGGACCGATCGCGAACTGGCCGACGCCGAAGCCGATCACGAAGGCCGACAGCACCATCTGCACCCGATTGGCGGTGCCGATGTGGAACGCGGAGCCGATGTCCGGCAGGGCGGGCAGCATCATGTCCATGGCGAGCGGGTTCAGCGCCATGATCGCCGCGATCACGATCACGAACTCAGCGAAGGCCATCGGCTTGTGGCGGACGATCTCGAGGCTGTCGGCACTGGTGTCGGTCAAGTCAGGCTTTCCGTGATGTCGGGGGCGGCGGATGCGAGCACCGATCTCTATCGGACTTGCTGCGATGCACAAGGCGCGTTTCGGAATGGCTGGTCATCAGCCGCTCGCAGCCACGCTGGCGCGATTGTGACCGGGTGTGAGCTGGTGAAAATTGCGCCAGTCCGGGGCCGATGATAACGCGCGTGTGATCATCCAGCGGGCTCGCGGGGCGCATGAAGACCTACAAGATCGTCGTCTATGTCCCCACGGCGGATGCCGAGGCCGTACGCAGCGCCATGGGCGAGGCCGGGGCCGGGCGCATCGGCAACTATGATTACTGCTCGTTTACCGTGACCGGCACCGGCCGCTTCCGCGCGCTGGCCGGCGCCCATCCGACCATCGGCGCCGTCGGCCAGCTGGAGGCGGTCGCGGAGGACCGCATCGAGACCGTCTGCGCCGAGGACCGCCTGAAGCCGGTGCTGACGGCGATCCGCGCCGCGCACCCCTACGAGGAGCCCGCGATCGACGTCTATCCGATCGAGGTGGTGGATTAGCATGGCGATGCTTCGCCTCATCGGCGCGACGCTGGTCGCGGCCTTCATGGCCCTGTCGTCTCAGGCGCTCGCCCAGGACTCCGCGCCGGCCGAGCAGATCTCCGCATTCCGCCTCAAGCACGGTGAGGGCCGAGTCACCCGCGACGCCACGCTCGACCGCATCGCGATGGAGCAGGCGCGGGCGATGGCCGAGAAGGACGATCTCAGCCACGAGGTGCTTGGGCCCTTCACGCGCCGCGTCGCGCCCTCCAAGGCCGGCCGCGCCGCCGAGAACATCGCCTATGGCTACGACAATTTCGACAAGACGCTCGGCCAGTGGATCAACTCCTCAGGCCACCGCAAGAACCTGCTGCTGCCGAAGGCCACCAAGGTCGGCATCGCCAGCGCCCGGACGGCCAGCGGCAAGCGCACCTATTGGGCGATGGTGATCGCCGGCGACTACGACACCGACAAGCCCAAGGCGGCGCCGAAGAGCAAGGGCAAGCCGGCCGTGGCGCAGGCCAAGAGTGAGAGCAAAACCGAAGCGAAGCCGCAGACGACGCGCTGGGGCGCCAAGCCGCCCGCCGGCAAGGACTGCCATCTCAACATCAAGCTGATTGGCCTGTGCATCTGAACGCTGCGCCTCAGCGCTGCTTCTTCAGGTGCAGATAGCCCGGATCGAACTCGCCGATCGCGCACAGCCGCGGCCAGTTGTGCACCGTCAACGTGCCGCTGCGGAAATCGACCGCCCGGCTGGCGCGCAGTTCCACAAGCGTGCGGTTGACGGTCGCGATCGCCATGCCCAGCGCCTCGCCGAGTTGCACCAGGTTGACCGGCAGCAGCAGCTGGTCGCCGTCGGCGTGGCCGAGCGCACGGGCGCGGTAGAACAGCTCGCAGAACAGATGCGCCATCCGCGCCGGCTTCGCCCGCGCGCTGTTGTTGGTGATCGCCTCGCGAAAGATCGATGCGTCGATCAGCGTCTCGCGCCAGATCGCAAAGCCGAGCATGGGGCGGCGGCTGATCGCCCGCGTCAGCTCCTTGTGCGCGACGCCCGCCACCAGCGCCGGGCCGAGCGCGCACACCGCGTGATCCATCCGGTCGAGGAACAGCGCCTGCGCATCCGGCCAGTCGCCGCCCATGTGGAACGAGAGATACTGGCGGCCGCCTCCTGGCAGCAGATGATAGCGCGCGACCCATCCGGACATCACGACGACGGACTTGTCCGGCTCGTCGCCCTGGCGAATCAGGTCCTCCTGGTCGGCCAGCTCGCGCGGCGCGAAGGTGAAGCTTCTGATCTCGGCGACGTCGTCGTCCGAGAGCCGGGAATGTTCCTTGAGCTTGTTGATGACGATCTTGTCGGCATCCATCGGGACATCGCGTTGGTCGATCACGGCCATATCAAATGAGACGATGCGGTTGACCGTTCCGACTAAAGTCGGGGGCGTTATAAGAGGATGCGGAGCAGAGTTGCCGGTCGCCGCATCGGGAGAACAGCCGTGCCCCACATCGCGTTCCTCTACCGGCTCCGCCGATGGCTCGGCGGCTCGGGCTCGCATATCGAGACCATCGCGGCGGCGCTCTCCGACGGCCGGCTGGCGCAGCCCGCGCACCCGATGTCCGATCAGGAACTGTCGCAGGCGATCCGCGAGTTCCAGGCGCTGCCGCCGACGGACGCAAGCCTGAAGCGGCTCGCTCAGCGGCTCACCAGCGCCGACAAGAAGGCGAACTAGTTCCGAGACGGCGTCTCAGGCTGCAGCAGGAACAGCACCAGCCGCACCAGCTCGTCCTCCAGCTCCGCCGTCGCGACCAGGCGATGCTCGCACATCACGGCCGCGCGGATCGGGCCGAGCGCTGCGCGAACCAGGATGTAGCGCCGCGCCGGCGGCATCGCCGCGGCCTCGATGCCGACCGCGTCGATCAGGCGCTCGGTCATGCGGTCGACCATGTCGTGCAGCGCGCGCTGCAGCTCGACGTCGTTGCCGAACAGCACCAGGAGATGCCGGCGCACGCGGTGCCGGCCGGCGAACGGCGCGAAGCCCTGGCGCACCACCGCGCGCACCATGGCCTCGCGAGGCAGGGCGCGATGCGCCGCCAGCGTCTCGGCGAACTCTGCCTCCTGGCGCGCGAACTCGCGCAGCGCCAGCGCGCGCAACAGCGAGGTCTTGTCCTTGAAGTAGCTGTAGAGCGTGCCGATCGAGAAGCCGGCGCGTTCGGCGATGGCATTGGTGTTGAGACCCTTGGCCCCGCCGCTCTGCAGAAGTTGAGCCGTCGCCTCGAACAGCACGTCCAGGGTCTGCCTCGTGCGCTTCTGCACCGGCGTTTTGCGAAGAGTTTCAGTCGCTTCCTGCATTGGTCGGATCTCGGCTCGCGCTGTTCGGAAATCGAGTAGGCGTTCCCCGGTGCCCGGGGTAGATCAAGGGCGGCAAGCAGGCGGCCTTCGATGAGGTCGACGCGTTCGAGGCGAAGCCTGCTTGCGCCTCGCTGAACCTGATTTGAACAAGGGACCGATTGCCATGCTGCGCCTCGTATTTCCGTTCGTGACCCTCATCGCCGTTGCCCAGTGCTTCGCATCGCCGAGCGCCTGGGCCGGCAACCGCACCGCGGCCGACAGTTGCGCCGCCAAGCTGTCGCCGGTGGCGAAGCAGATCTACGACGTGACCGCGCCGGCGATCGGCCCGGACAGCGTGGTCAAGGACGTCATCGTCGAGCGGGTCAAGCCGCTGGTGGTGGCCGGCAAGTTCGATCGCGACACCGCCCGCGCCAACGCCACCCCGGCCGGCGAATGCCTGGTGCTGTTGAAGTAGGTCGCGCGGCGCCGCGTCCGGTTGCGGCCTGCGGCCTGACATAAGGTCGCAGCCGCACCGGCGCGGCGCACGGTGTTTCCCCCGGGGGAACCCGGCTTGGCAACGCCGCCCGATTCGCGCATCAATGGGTGATGATCGATCTCCTCGCCCGACACTGGGTTGCCGGCGCCGTCTTCATGGCCGCAGCGCTGCTGGCGCTGGTGCCGCTGCTGGCGGCGGATTGGCCGCTGGCGCTGCTGCTGATCTTCCTGCACTCGCCGGGCTACATGATCCACCAGGTCGAGGAGCACACCGGCGACCGCTTCCGCAGCTTCGTCAACCGCGTGATGTTCGGCGGCCGCGAGGCGCTGACGACCGGCGACGTGCTCTGGGTGAATTGCGGCGCGGTCTGGGGCATTGATCTGATCGCGCTCTATGTCGCCTGGATCGCCGGACCCGCCTGGGCGCTGGTCGCGCCCTATCTGATGCTGGTGAACTCGGTCGGCCACATCGGCCCGGCGCTGCGCTTCCGCGGCTACAATCCGGGCCTCGTGACGGGCATCGTGCTGTTCATTCCGCTCGGACTGATCACCGTTCTCACCATCCCCGCGACGGCCGCGCAGCATGCGCTCGGCTTCGGCCTGTCGCTGCTGCTGCACGTCATCATCGCCGCCAATGCCATCCACCGCGCCCGGGGCGCCGCTCTGGCCAAGGCGTAGCCGCTGGCGCACCTTACGGCGGCACGTCACGACGCGATCAGCCGCGGCCCTTGTTGTCGTTGTGATCCTGATACTGCTCTGTCTCCACCCAGCGGCCGTCCTGACCGCGCTCGCGTGAGCTCTCGGTCTTGTCGCGGTTCGACAGCACCATGTTGTCGCCGACGAGGTCCTCCTGCAGGTCGGTCATCGCGCCGGAGCCATCGCCCTTGGCCTTGATGCGCGGCGCGGGCGCGCCGTCGGCGTTGCTCGGCTTGGCATCGAGAACACGCGAGCGGTCCTGATCGCGTTCGATCTCGCGGGCGAGCTGAGCGGAATCCGGATTGTCCGGCTTGCGCTCGAGCATGCGCAGCTGCTGCTCATGCGTCTTGCGGCCCTGCAGTTCCTTGTGCCGTGGCGGCTGGTCGCGATCGTGTTGCGGCGGCCCGCGGCGGCGATCCATCACTTCGGCCTTGTCGATGCCGCCCTGCGCATTGGTGTCGTTCTCGACATCGCCTTGAAACGTGTTGGCGCCCTCCAGCTGCTCGAGATCGTCGAGGCTCGCCTGCGCCATGGTGACGCCCTTGGAGCCGCCGATCAGCGGATTGCGCACGAGGTCGACATTGCTTGGGCGCGGCATCTTCGGATGCTTGTTGCTCATCGCTTGGCTCCTCCGCTCAGCGGTCCTGCTGATAACCCTGGTTGGTGGTGTTCTGCTTGATGTTGCCGGTGCGGCCCTGCTGATCAGGATTGCCGGTCACGCCAGCTGACGGCTTCGACGCCTCATGCGCGTTGATCGACTTGGCATCGCCGGTACCCATCGGGCTCTGATTTTCCGGGGGAACGGGGGGCAGCCTGGTCATCGCCGTCTCCTTGTTGTTGCGGGAGCTGGACCAACGTGCCGGAACGACCGAGGTTCTCATCAGGTCGCGTGATCGCTGGTTCGTGAGGACCGCAAAGAACGAGGTTCCTCGACGGCCTCGGTGAGAAACGAGGTCCGTCCAGTTCCGCAGCCTGCACCTCTGCAAATTCGCAAAGAAGTCTAGTTGGCTGCCGTGAGCTCCAGCTCGGCCGGCTTGCTGGGGCCGATCAGCGGAATCTCGATCGCGATGCGCGTGCCCTGTTGCACTTCGCTATCCAGCTCGATGCGGCCGCCGAGCGTGGACGCGACGACGTTGAAGGCAATGTGCAGGCCGAGGCCGGCATTGCCCTTCTCGCGGCGCGTGGTGAAGAACGGATCGAACACCCTCCCGCGCACATGATCGGGCATGCCGACGCCCTCGTCGCTGCACAGGATGCAGACGGAGCGGTCCAGGTGCTGCGCGACCTCGATGGAAAACACGCCGCTGATGTCGCCGGGATAGGCATGGGTCGCCGCGTTGAAGGCGAGGATGCTGATGACCTGGCCGAGCGCGCCGGGATAGCTGGTGAGCATGACGCCCTCGGGACAGGAGAG
>NZ_CAFI01000292.1 GCF_000239775.1 Bradyrhizobium sp. ORS 375 | reverse complement strand
CGAGCACCTCGACCTCGAAATTGCCGGGACCGGAGATCAGCTCGCCGCGCACCGGCAGCCGGCCGACATGATTGACAAGATAGCCGCCCAAGGTTTCGACGCCTTCGCCGGCCTCGCCGGTGACGAACTCCTCGCCGATCACCCGGCGGACGTCGTCGAGGCTGGCGCGGGCGTCCGCAATGAAGGCATTGTCGGCCTGCCGCATGATCGCCGGGGGCTCGTCGCTGTCGTGCTCGTCGTCGATCTCGCCGACGATCTGCTCGACGATGTCCTCGATCGATACCAGGCCGTCGGTGCCGCCATATTCGTCGACCACCAGCGCCAGATGGATGCGCGAGGCCTGCATCTGCGCCAGCAGATCGATCGCGCGCATCGACGGCGGCACGTAGAGCAGCTTGCGGATGATGTTGGCCTCGAACAGCGGCATCGACAGGTCGACCGCCTTGAGATCGAGCCCGGCCGGCAGCGGCTTCTTGCGCCGCGCCTTGACGTCGTCGGACACGCGCGCCTGCGCCGTCGTGTAGGCGAGCAGATCGCGGATGTGCACCATGCCCTCGGGATCGTCGAGCGTGTCGTTGTAGACCACGAGGCGTGAGTGCGAGGCGCTCTCGAACAGGCTCATCAGCTCGCCGAGCGTGATGTCGCGGCGGACAGCAACGATGTCGGCGCGATGCACCATCACGTCGGCGATGCGGCGCTCGTGCAGATCGAGGATGTTGCGCAGCAGCGTGCGCTCGACCGCGGAGAAGCCGATGTCGTCGGGCGTCGAGGCATCGAGCACGACCTGCAGGTCGTCGCGCACCGAGCCGCCGCCCTTCCAGCCGAACAGATTGCGCAGCGCGCGCAGCAGCCAGTTCTCGCTGGGCGAGCGGCCGAGCTCGGACGGAGGCACCACGGCGGGGAGGTTGCGCGTGTTGCGCGGATTGTCGTGGATGGGCTCGGAATCGGCCATGGTCAATTCACCCGTTCCCGGTCGGCATAGGGATCGGGGATGCCGAGATGCGCGAGGATCTCGGTCTCCAGTGCCTCCATCTCCTCGGCCTCGTCATCGGTCTCATGATCGTAGCCGATCAGATGCAGGAAGCCGTGGACGGTGAGATGGCTGAGATGGTGGTCGAACGGCTTCTGCTCGTCATCGGCCTCGCGCCGCATCGTCTCATAGGCGATCGCGATGTCGCCGAGCATGCGCGGCGCGTCGTCGTCAGAGCGCGGCCCGGTCGGCTGCAGCGCCGGAAACGACAGCACGTTGGTCGGCTTGTCGATGCCGCGCCAATTGCTGTTCAGGGTGCGGATGCCGGCATCATCGGTCAGCATGACGGCGATCTCGGCGTCGCCGACATCGGCCTCCACCATCTCTGCGGCGGCGACGATGGCGCGTTGTATGACGTCCTCGGCGTCGGGCTGGTCCTGCCAGCACTCGGCGGCGACGATGACCTCGGTGATCGGAATGGGACTTTGTGGCATCCTGGTCGAGTTCTGTGCGGATGGCGCTGACGTCACGCGCCGATCGGCGTGCTCCGGGGATCAACGGGCCTTCGGGCCCTCATAGGCCGCGACGATGCGCGCCACCAATTCGTGGCGAATGACATCCTCGCCGGTGAAGCGGACCTGCGCGATCCCCTCGACGCCGTCGAGCAGGCGCGCGGCCTCGGCGAGCCCCGAGGTCTGGCCATTGGGCAGGTCGACCTGCGAGGGATCGCCGGTGATGATCATGCGGCTGTTCTCGCCGAGACGCGTCAGGAACATCTTCATCTGCATCGATGTCGTGTTCTGAGCCTCGTCGAGGATGATCGCGGCATTGGTCAAGGTGCGGCCGCGCATGAAGGCGAGCGGCGCGATCTCGATCTCGTTGGCCTGCAGCGCGCGCTCGACGACGCGCGCATCCATGAGGTCGTACAGCGCGTCGTAGATCGGGCGCAGATAAGGATCGACCTTCTCGCGCAGATCGCCAGGCAGGAAGCCCAGCCGCTCGCCGGCTTCGACCGCGGGGCGCGACAGGATGATGCGGTCGACTTCCTTGCGCTCGAACAGCTGCGCGGCATGCGCCACTGCGAGCCAGGTCTTGCCGGTGCCGGCCGGGCCGATGCCGAACACCAGCTCGTGGCGTTTCAGCGCGCGGATATAGGAATCCTGCGCCGCGGTGCGCGCGCGCACCGGACGCTTGCGCAGATTGATGCTCTCGAACGCGTTCTTGCCGTTCTTGGCGTCGAACTCGAACAGCGAGCCCTGCGCGACGACGGCGCGGATCGCGCCTTCGACGTCGCCCTGCGACAGGTCCATGCCCTTCACGGCCTGGGCGTACAGCGTCTCCAGCACGCGGCGCGCGGCATCGCAGCCGTCGCGGGAGCCGCCGATCGTGATGTGATTGCCGCGGGAATCGACAACGACGCCGAGGCGGCGCTCGACCAGCGCGAGGTTCTGCCCGTAAGGGCCAACCAGGGCGGAAGCGGCGCGGTTGTCGTCGAAATCGATGACGACCTGGGTCTCTGGGGGCATGGTCATGTCGCGGTCGAACTTGCGGCTGGGAGCGAGGGAAGATGAATCCGATGCGCTCTTGGGCAAGTGCTCAGCCTCCGATGGACATGAGGGATGCGACGTCGGGCCGCGCGGCTGGTGTCGTGACGAGCTCGCCGAGCAGACTGTAGCGTTCAAGACTGTCGATCCTGACCGGCAGCACCTGGCCGATGATGTCCTCGGACGCCATCACATGGGCCGGCTGCAGATAGGCGGTCCGACCGACCAGCTGCCCCGGCTTGCGCGCGGCGCGTTCGAACAGCACATCGACGACCGTGCCGATCGCGGAGCGGTTGAAGGCCGCCTGCTGGCTGTCGATCAAGCTCTGGAGACGCTCCAATCGCTCGTCCATTTCGGTCGCTGACACCATCTCCTGCATGTCCGCCGCCGGGGTGCCCGGGCGCGGCGAATACTTGAAAGAATAGGCCGCAGCGTAGCCGATTTGATCGATCAGCGCGAGGGTGGCGCGAAAATCTTCCTCGGTCTCGCCGGGGAACCCGACGATGAAGTCGGAAGAGAATGCAATGTCGGGCCGCACGCTGCGAAAACGGTCGACAACGCGCCGATAATCGGCTGCGCCATGCCTGCGGTTCATGAGGTCGAGGATGCGATCGGAACCGGACTGCACCGGCAGATGCACGAACGGCATCACGGCTCGGAGATCGCGATGCGCCGCGATCAGGTCGTCGTCGACGTCATTGGGATGGCTGGTCGAATAGCGGATCCGCGCCACACCGGGGATTTCGGCGATCCGGTACAGCAGGCGGCCGAGCGTCCAGGCGCGGCCATCCGGGCCGTCGCCGTGATAGGCGTTGACGTTCTGGCCGATCAGCGTGATCTCGCGGACGCCGCTCTCGGTCAGCTGCATCACGTCGTCGACGATCCGCGCCACCGGCCGCGACATCTCGGCGCCGCGCGTGTACGGCACCACGCAGAACGTGCAGAACTTGTCGCAACCTTCCTGCACGGTGACGAAGGCCGACACGCCGCGGGCGCGGATCGCCTCGCGGCTGGGCTTGGCCAGGAAGCCGAACTTGTCCTCGGCGGGAAACTCGGTCTCGATCGCCCGCTCGCCGCGGCTGGCCTGCGACAGCAATTGGGGCAGATGGTGGTAGCTCTGCGGCCCGACGACGACGTCGACAGTGGGGGCGCGGGCGATGATCTCGGCGCCTTCGGCCTGGGCGACGCAGCCGGCGACCGCGATCTGCATCGCACGGCCCGCCTTGGCCGCCTCCTCCTTCGCGACCCTGAGACGGCCGAGCTCCGAATAGACCTTTTCCGAGGCCTTCTCGCGGATGTGGCAGGTGTTGAGGATCACGAGATCGGCGTCGCCGGCGTCGGCGGTCTCGACGAATCCCTCAGCGCCCAGCGTGTCCACCATGCGCTGGGCATCGTAGACATTCATCTGGCAGCCATAGGACTTGATGTGCAGCTTGCGCGGCGGCGTCATGAACCCTTGCATGCGGTCGGAATGCGCCAAGCTCGGCGCCGGGCTCAGATATAGGCTAAAGCGCCGAAAATCCAGCGAGCGGGCCGGTTTTCTCGCCCAGTCTGCTGAGAATCATTGGCAGCTGCCGCATGTCGTCGAACACCTGGGTGGCCCCGGCGGCGCGCAGGCTGTCGGCGTGGTCCGCCCGGCAATGGCTGCCGCCGTGAAACCCGAGCACGGTCATGCCCGCCGCGACGCCGCCCCGGATACCGGCAATACTGTCCTCGACCACCACGCAGGCCGTGGGCCGCGCCTTCATCTGCGCCGCCGCGAACAGGAACAGGTCGGGCGCCGGCTTGCCGTTCTCGACCTGCGAGGACGAGAAGATGTGCGGGGCGAGCCGATCATAAAGGCGGGTGGCACCGAGGCTCACGCGCATCCGCTGATGCGAGCCGGACGACGCGACGCAGACCGGGATGTCGAGGGCGTCGAGCGCCTCGACGATTCCGGGAACGGGATGGAGATTCTGCTCGAAGGCGCGAAACAAACGATCCTGCAGCCGGCTATTGAAGTCCGAGGGCAGGCTCCGACCGAGCTCGGCTTCGACCTCCATCGTCGCCTGCTTCGAGGAACGGCCGAGGAACCGGTCGAACACCTGGTCGGCGGTGATCGGATAGCCGCACAGGCTGAGCACGTCAGCATGCGCCTGACAGGAGATCACCTCGCTATCGACCAGCACGCCATCGCAATCGAAAATGACGAGATCGAGTTTGGAAGCCGGTGCCGCGTCAGCCATTCGTCTCTTCGTCGAGCGGCACGCAATACAGCTCGAGCCGATGATCGACCAGCTTGTAGCCGAGCCTGCGGGCGATCTCGGCCTGCAGCTTCTCGATCTCCTCGGAGGTGAACTCGATCACCTTGCCGTCGCGCAGATTGATCAGGTGATCGTGATGGCTGTCGCGCATCTGCTCATAGCGGGCGCGGCCCTCGCGGAAGTCGTGACGCTCGATGATCCCGGCGTCCTCGAACAGCTTCACGGTGCGGTACACCGTGGAGATCGAGATCTTGTCATCGACGGCAACACAGCGCCGGTACAGTTCCTCGACGTCGGGATGGTCGCTGGCTTCGGCGAGCACGCGGGCGATCACCCGGCGCTGCTCGGTCATCCGCATGCCGGTGGCGGCGCAGCGGGCTTCGATGCCGGAGGAATTGGGCGCTGGCGTAGTCTTCAAGGAGGTCATTGTGTCTCGCCTCAAGGATGCGCTTTCTGCCACCAAGCGCAGGTTACGACAAGTCCCGACGCATCAGAAGCGCGTTCAACTGTTCCCCGCCGGGTTGCAGGTAATAGCGTTCCCGCCGGCCAACGGTGGCAAATCCGGCCCTTTCATAGAGCCGCCTGGCCGGCTGGTTGTTTTCCTCGACCTCGAGAAAAACCGTCCGGACCCCGCGGCCTGCAAGGTGCCCGAGATGTGTCAGCAACAAATCACGAGAGAGGCCGCGACCGCGCTGATTTGGGTCAAGCGCAACCGACAAAATCTCCGCCTCGTCGGCGCCGATCCGCGAGACGATGAAGCCAATGAGTTTGCGACCGAGTCGCAATCGATGAATCAGCGTGTTGCGCTCGGCCAGCATGACCTCGAACTCGCCCTCGCCCCAGCCGCGATGGAACGAGGCGGCGTGGATCTGGGCGAGCCTTTTCGCGTCGCGCATCGCGGCCGCTTCGATCGCGGGCTTGGTGCGGCCGAGCCACCGGAAGAACATGTTCATGACGAGACAGCCGTCCTGACCGGCTCGATCGATGCAGGCGCCGGCGGCTTGACGTCGGGGGCACGCAGATAGAACGGGCGGGCGGGCGCATGCGCCGGATCTGCCGCCGCGCCGAGCCAGGCGACCCACGCGATGTCGGGGCCGGGCTGCATGTCCACCGCCACCGGCGCAGCCGTCGCGGTGGACCAGCGCTCGGCCAGGACGGTGGCGGCATTGCCGACGAGATGCGGCGCGCCGAAGCGGGCGGCGGCCAGCACGTCATCGATCGCCGCGACCTGTGGCGCGACCAGCTCCTCGCCGCTGCCGCTCACAACTTGATAGTACAGGTGATCATGCCGGGCATCGATCGCCGAAATGACCGGATGATCGCGGTCCTGGCTCACGACGGGCGCCGCGTAGGCGGAGAGCGTGGTGACCCCGACCACCGGCTTGTGGGCCGCAAGGCCGATGCCGCGCGCGGCGGAGAGCCCGACCCGCAGTCCCGTGAAACTACCTGGGCCTGTCGTGACCGCGACGCGGTCGAGATCGGCAAAGCCGGCGCCGGATTGCTGCATCACGCGCGCCAGCAGCGGCATCAGGGCCTCGGCATGGCCGCGCTTCATGGGCAGCGTGTCCTGGGCGATCATCTCGGCCGAATCGGTATTGAGAACGCCGGCGGCGCAATGGTCGAGGGCAGTATCGATGGCGAGAATCAGCATCAGGTCAGGTTCGCAGTGAGGGAGTGCCGAATACCTTTTTGGGTACTTTGATCGCGACAGTTGCCGTCTTCTTACATCCTGATCGGGAAAAACGCATCACACGGCAAGCACCGAGCAGGTAAACTACTGAATTTCCGATCAATTAAGCAAATCTTTCCGGGCGTATGGGAGTTGTCGCCGCATCTGTGACTTCGGCTGGCGCTGCTCGACGTGAAAGGTGCCGCCCAAATCCCGAGAAGAGGATCTCCCATGTCATTCTGGTCAGGCAGTTCGGCGTCGCGGGACGCGATGGCTCAGGTCGAGGCGATCAATCGCTCGCAGGCCGTGATCGAATTCGGCACCGACGGCACCATCCTCACTGCCAACAAGAATTTTCTCGACGCGATGGGCTACGCGCTCGACGAGATCAAGGGCAGGCACCATCGCATGTTCGTCGCGCCGCAACTGCGCGCCAGCGCGGAGTATCAGGCGTTCTGGGCCGACCTGAAGAGCGGCAAGTTCCGCTCCGGCGAGTACAAGCGCCTCGGCAAGGGCGAGCGGCCGGTCTGGATCCAGGCGAGCTACAATCCGGTGCTCGATGGCGGCAAGCCGGTGAAGATCATCAAGTTCGCCTCGGACATCACGGCGCAGAAGATGCGCAGCATCGAGGATGCCGGCAAGATCGCCGCGATCGGACGGGTGCAGGCGGTGATCGAGTTCAATCTGGACGGCACGATCATCGATGCCAACGATCACTTTCTGGCTGCAATGGGATATGCGCTTGCCGAGATCAAGGGCCGGCATCACAGCATGTTCGTGCTGCCCGGCGAGCGCGACAGCGCCGCCTACAAGGAGTTCTGGGCCAGCCTCAATCGCGGCGAGTTCCGCTCCGGTGAGTACAAGCGTTGCGGCAAGGATCGGCGCGAGGTCTGGATTCTCGCCTCCTACAATCCGATCCTCGACGACGAAGGGCGGCCCTTCAAGGTGGTGAAATACGCGTCCGACGTCACGCAGCAGAAGCTGATCGCCGCTGATTTCGCCGGCCAGAGCGCAGCAATCCGCAAATCGCAGGCGGTGATCGAATTCGATCTGAACGGCAATGTGCTCGATGCGAATGATAATTTTCTGAAGACGCTCGGCTACACGCTGGCGGAGATCAAGGGCAGGCATCACCGCATGTTCATGCCGCACGGCGCCGGAGAGACCGCCGACTATCGCGCGTTCTGGGCGGCGCTGGCGCGCGGTGAATTCCAGAGCGGGGAGTTCGAGCGCGCCGGCAAGGACGGCCGCCAGGTCTGGATCCAGGCGACCTACAATCCAATCAAGGATCTCAACGGCAAGCCGTTCAAGATCGTGAAATTCGCCACCGATGTCACCGCGCAGGTGATCACCCGCATGAAGGGCGACAAGGTGCGCGGCATGATGGAGCATGTCGCGGCCGGGGCGGAGCAGCTCAATTCCTCGGTGCAGCAGATCGCCGATGCCATGGCCAAGTCGAAGGAGACCGCCACGGCCGCGGTGACGCGGGTCGAGGACGCGGACCAGCAGGCCAAGCGGCTGTCGTCGGCGGCCGGCGCGATGAGCAGCATCGTCGAGCTGATCGGCAGCATCACCGGCCAGATCAACCTTCTGGCGCTCAACGCCACGATCGAGTCGGCGCGCGCCGGAGAAGCCGGGCGCGGCTTCGCCGTCGTGGCCGGCGAGGTGAAGAATCTCGCCAATCAGGCCAAGCAGGCGACCGATCGCATCGGCAGCGAGATCGGGAATCTCAACGGCATCTCATCCGACGTCGTCGGCGCGCTCGATGCGATCAAGAATGCGATCCAGAGCGTGAACGAGTACGTAGCATCGACCGCGCAGGCGGTCGGCGAACAGAGCGCCGTGACCAACGAGATGTCCTCGAACATGCGTCAGGCGGCGGCCGAGGCCGCCACCATCGGCAAGGCGGCGTGAGGAGAGCGGGGCTGTCGCATCTTATGATCGCAGTTTTGCGCGCATCTCTCACCACGTCGTCATGGCCGGGCTTGTCCCGGCCATCCACGTCGTCCGGCGTGCTCGGCGCGACGTGGATGCCCGGGACAAGCCCGGGCATGACGGAGTCAACTAGCAGCCAGAATTCCGTGGATCGACAGTCCCGGATCTCGATTTGCCAGAGCTAGGTGGTGAGAGAGCGAATAGCGACCGACGAGCAGCGAAGGAAGGTCTCCTATTCGCTACTCCCTGTTCGCCACTCGCTCATCTCACATCGGCCGGACTTCGATCACTTCCGGCACGAAATGCTTCAGCAGGTTCTGGATGCCATGCTGCAGCGTCGCGGTCGATGACGGGCAGCCGGAGCAGGCGCCCTTCATGTTGAGATAGACGATGCCGTCCTTGAAGCCGCGGAAGGTGATGTCGCCGCCGTCATTGGCGACCGCGGGGCGGACGCGGCTCTCGATCAGATCCTTGATCATGCCGACCGTCTCGGTGTCGGCCTCGTCGTAGAACTCGTCGTCCTCGTCGGCGGAGGCGTCATTGGCCGCGCTGCCATCGGCGAGCAGCGGCGCGCCCGACATGTAGTGCTCCATGATCGCGCCGAGGATCGCCGGCTTGAGGTGCTGCCATTCGCCGTCGCTCTTGGTCACGGTGATGAAGTCGGCGCCGTAGAACACGCCGGTCACGCCGTCGACGGCGAACAGGCGCTCGGCCAGCGGCGAGCGGCCGGCGGCATCGCGGCTCGAAAATTCCATCGTCCCGGTCGGCAGCACGACGCGGCCCGGGATGAACTTCAAGGTGGCGGGATTGGGAGTGGCTTCAGTCTGGATGAACATGGGTTTCTCCGGCAGCGCCGGTTCAAGGCCGGCCTGTGGTCGTGTCTTAGCAGATGGCAAGGAGGCGCGCACGATCAAGAGCGCTGCGCGCCAAATTCGTGCTTAAGTCTATGAAAGAGCGTCGATATCGGCGTCGTTGAGATCGCCGGGGACGATCACCAGGGGAATCGGGAAGGCGCCGACGGTCTTGATCACATGGGTGACGAGGGGGCCTGGACCCTCGGGGCCGGAATGTGCGGCCAGCACCAGCAGCGCGATGTCGCTGTCATGCTCGATCGTTGCCAGGATCTGCGCCGTCGGCTCGCCCTCGCGGATGACCCGTTCCTGCGCCGCGGCGCCGATCGCCGCCAGCATCGCCGCTGCCTGGTCGAGCGCGGCATTCGCCTCGTCCTGTGCCTCCGCGCGCATCAGGTCGGCGACCCCAAGCCATTGCTGGTTCTGGTCCTCGGTTTCGATGATGTGCAACATCACGATGCGGCCGCCGGCACGCTTCGCCCAGCGTCCGGCATAGCGGACCGCGCGATCCCACTCGGCGCTGTCGTCGACCACGACCAGACATTTCGGCGCATGACCGGTCTGATAGCTCTGCCGCTGCGCCGCCATGGTGCCCCCGCCTGCTGCCGCGAGTCGATCGGGGCGCGATGCTGCCACAGCCCCTGTCCGTTGGGGAGAGGGGGGCGCGGGTTCCGCGTCGGATGCGGCCGTTCGTCCGGGCTTACGCTCGGATCGACGCCGGCGGTCTCGTAGAAGCCCGGATGAGCGGAGCGACATCCGGGTTCAAGCGCACAGCTCGTGTGACCCCGGATGTGGCTTCGCTCATCCGGGCCAGGGCAGACCTGATCAGGCCTTGCGGATGAAGCCGACGATATCCTTGGCCGTCTTCATCGTCTCCGCGGCGATGGCCTGGGCACGCTCGCCGCCGTCGACCAGCACAGAATCCACATAGCCCGGATCGGCCGTCAGTCGCTTCATCTCGGCGGCGATCGGGCCGAGTTTGGTGACGCACAGCTCCACCAGCGCGTTCTTGAAGCTGGAGAACTGGCCGCCGCCGAAGTCGCGCAGCACGTCCGCCTTGCTGCGGTCCGACAGCGCCGCGTAGATGCCAACCAAATTGTCGGCCTCGGGACGCGTGTCGAGCCCCTTCTCCTCGCTCGGCAGCGGCTCCGGATCGGTCTTTGCCTTGCGGACCTTCTGCGCGATCGTATCGGCATCGTCGGTCAGGTTGATGCGCGAGTAGTCGGATGCATCCGACTTCGACATCTTCTTGGTGCCGTCGCGCAGCGACATCACGCGCGTCGCGGGGCCGGTGATGAACGGTTCCGGCAGCGGGAAGAACAGGCCGTCGCCAAAGCCCTGGGCCCGGATCGAGTCGCCGAAATCATTGTTGAACTTCTGCGCGATGTCGCGCGAGAGCTCGAGATGCTGCTTCTGGTCCTCGCCGACCGGAACATGCGTCGCGCGATACAGCAGAATGTCGGCCGCCATCAGCACCGGATAGTCGTACAGACCGACCGAGGCGTTCTCACGATCCTTGCCCGCCTTCTCCTTGAACTGCGTCATGCGGTTCAGCCAGCCGATGCGCGCGACGCAGTTGAAGATCCAGGCAAGCTCGGCATGGCCGGAGACCTGGCTCTGGTTGAACACGATATGCTTCTTCGGATCGATGCCGGCGGCAATGAAGGCCGCGGTGACCTCGCGGGTGTTGCGCGCGAGCTCGGCCGGGCCGCCCCAGACGTCGATCGGCATCGTGATCGCGTGCATGTCGACGACGCAATAGATGCAGTTGTGCGTCTCCTGCATCTTCACGAAGTTGACGATCGCGCCGAGATAGTTGCCGAGATGCAGGTTGCCGGTCGGCTGGACGCCGGAGAAAACCCGTTCCACGAAGGCCATGGTCGCTGTTCCAGATGATGGATTTGCTGCGTCGTTTGGCACGGGCGCCTCAAAGGTGCAAGTCGCCAGCGGGCAGGTTGCCGGGGGACCGCTGCCGGATGGCCTGAAGCGTCTGCCGCCAGTCGACGACGTCGAGGACCAGCAGCAAGGCTGCATAAAGCATGATCGCGCCGCCGATCAGGCCGGCGAGCAGAAGGGCGGCTCCGAAATGACTGCCGGCAGCTGCGTGCAGGGTGACCGCGGCGACGGCCCAGAGCGCCGCCGCCATGATTGCCGCCGCGAATGCGATGCGTGGCAGCCGGCGCCGCGTTGCGCTGGAGATCGCAAAGCCGAAGCTCGCGGCGCCACGCCGGAGCAGCACGGCGGCGTTGGCCCAGGCGCCGAGCGCGAGGCCGGCGGCGATGCCGCTCGCGGCAAACATCTGGCCGAGCAGGAACGCCAGCGCGATCGCCGCGCCGCATCCGATCAAGGTGGCGCGCAGCGGCGTCTGGGTGTCCTCGCGCGCAAAGAACGCCGGCTGCAGCGCCTTGGTCAGGACTTGCGCGGGGAGAGCAGCTGCGAGCCAGGTCAGCACCTGCGCCGTGGCGGTGGCGTCGGCTGCGCTGAACGCGCCATGTTCGAACAGCAAACGAATGATCGGCGCGTTGAGGATCATCAGGCCGAGCGTCGCCGGCAGCGCGAGGCCCATCGTCAGCTCCAGCCCGCGCGATTGCACCTCGGACAGCGCGGCGTCGTCGCCGGCGTGCAGTGCGCGCGTCAGCTCGGGGATGAGCACCGTGCCCATCGCCACGCCGACGAGGCCGAGCGGCAGCTCGATCAGGCGGTTGGCGAAATAGAGCCACGATACCGCCGACGGCGTGGTCGAGGCGATGATCGCGCCGCCGACCGCCAGCAGCTGCGGACCCGCGCTGGCGACCATGCCGGGCAGCGCCCGGGCGAAGAAGCCGCGCATGGCGGGATCGATTGCGACGCGCACCGGCGCGGCGATTGTGCTCCTGTCTCCGCGTTGCGCCAGCATTGCGAGTTGCAGCAGCCCGGCAATGCCAATCGTCGCCGCGAGCAGCAGTGCCGCGTGCGCCGGATCCGGCTGTTGCATCAGCAGCACGATCGTCACGGCGATCAAGGCGACGTTGAACAGCAGCGGCGCAAAAGCCGCCAGCGCGAACCGGCCGCGTGCACTGGACAGGGCCAGCAGCACCGTCGAGGGGCCGGCGAAAGCGAGATAAGGCAGCATCAGCCGGGCGTCGTTCACCGCCATGGTGAGCGTCTCGTCACCGGCGAAGCCTGGCGCGAGCACGGTCATCGCGAGCGGCATCAGCAGGGCCAGCGCGAGCGTTGCGATCAGCAGGCCGGCGCTGACGGTGCCGAGCACGCGGCCGGCAAAGGCGGCCGCCCGGCTTTCTCCTTCCTGCCGGAATATCCGCAGCCACGCCGGCACCAGCGCCGCATTGAGCGCGCCCTCCGTCAGCAATCGCCTCACGACGTTGACGAGCTGAAACGCCGCCAGGAACGCATCGGCGAACGGCCCTGCGCCGAGCAGCGCGGCGATCAGCGCGTCCCTGCCGAAGCCGAGCAGGCGCGAGCTGAGTGTTCCTGACAACACGGTCACGAATGATCGGATCATGAGGCTTCTATAGCAGCGCCGCTTGTGATAGGCCGCAGCGTTTGCAAACGCCGTAAACGGGGCCAGTGGATGACTGACGCGAAATACGATGTTCTCGGGATCGGCAACGCCATTTTCGACGTGCTGGTGCAGGCCGATGAGGCTTTCCTCACCAAGCACGGCATGACCAAAGGCGGTATGGCTCTGATCGATGAGGCACGCGCGGCCGCCATTTATGCGGATATGGGCCCGGCGACCGAGATGTCGGGCGGCTCGGGGGCCAATACCATCGTCGGGTTGGCCAGCCTCGGTGCGCGTGCTTCCTATGTCGGCAAGGTCAAGAGCGACCAGATCGGACGGATGTACACGCATGACATCCGCGCCGCCGGCGTGGCGTTCGAGACGGCGCCCGCCGCCGATGGTCCGGCCACCGGCTGCTCCTACATCATCGTCACGCCGGACGGCGAGCGCACCATGAATACCTATCTCGGTGCCGCGCAGAACCTCACGGTCGCCGACATCGATCCCGCTCAGATTGCAGCCGCGCGTATCGTCTATCTCGAAGGTTATCTGTGGGACCCGAAGGACGCCAAGGACGCGTTCGTCAAGGCGGCGACGATCGCGCATGACGCGGGACGCGAGGTCGCGCTGACCTTGTCGGACTCGTTCTGCGTCGATCGCTATCGCGAGGAGTTCCTCGACCTGATGCGCGGCGGCACCGTCGATCTCGTCTTCGCCAACGAGGCTGAGCTGCATTCATTGTACCAGACCTCAGACTTCGACGGCGCGCTCAAGCAGCTGCGCGAGGACGCCACGCTCGGCATCGTCACCCGCAGCGACAAGGGCTGCGTCGTGGTGTCGAACGACGGCGTCATCGCCGTGCCGGCGCATCCGATCGAGACGCTGGTCGATACGACCGGCGCCGGTGATCTGTTCGCGGCCGGCTTCCTGTTCGGGCTCGTGCGCAAGACCGGCTACGAGATGGCCGGCAAGCTCGGCGGCTTGGCGGCGGCCGAGGTGATCCAGCACATCGGCGCACGGCCGCAGGTGTCGCTGAAGGAGCTGGCCGCGCAGAACGGGCTGAAGGTGTAGCTCAGGTCTACGTCAGACACATCGACGCGGCTTGCTCGGTGCAGCTTAAACTGACTCTCAGCGCGAGCGAAGCTAGTCGCGGCTCTGTGAAGACCAGAGAGAAAGAGCGCACCGCGACCACGCCGGCGGTGCGACCT
>NZ_CAFI01000293.1 GCF_000239775.1 Bradyrhizobium sp. ORS 375 | reverse complement strand
CCTCTGTTGCAGACATCGGCATCCAAAAGAGCGGGCAGACGCCACCTCTGCGACCTCTGCTCACAAGTTGAAATTGAAATCCCCGCCCTCCCGCTGTTAGCATCGGTTCCAATAAAACAGTCAGGAGGGACCGCCGATGACCGCATCCGTTTCGGGACGATCCGATCCCGTGGTGCGCCGCATCACCACGGCCGACATAGCCGAGGCCTTGACGCAAGGCTTGCGGGATTTTCAGGCAGCGCCGCTGTTCGGCCTTGCCTTCGGCCTGATCTACGTGCTCGGCGGCGTCAGCATCGTGCTGTGCGTGACCGCCTTCGGCATGGTCTATCTCGCTTACCCCCTGGCCGCGGGCTTCGCGCTGATCGGGCCGTTCGTCGCCATCGGCCTCTATGAGGTCAGCCGCCGCCGCGAGCTGGGCCAGCCGATCTCCTATGGGGCGATCTGGCGGACGATCACCTCGCGTGCCGAAATCGCCTGGATGGCGTTCGTCACCGTGTTCTTCTTCGTCATCTGGATGTACCAGATCAGGCTGCTGATCGCGCTGCTGCTGGGGCTCAACGCTTCGTTCTCCAGCTTCAAGGAGTTCATGACGGTGGTGCTCACCACCAATGAGGGCCTGCTGTTCCTGGCGATCGGCAATCTGGACGGCGCCGCATTGTCGCTGGTGCTGTTCTCGCTGACCGTGGTGTCGTTTCCGCTGCTGCTGGATCGTGACGTCGATTTCGTCACCGCCATGATCACCAGCGTGCGCGCGGTCGTGAACAGTCCCGGGCCGATGATCGGGTGGGCCGCCGTCATCACCGTGCTGCTGATCGTCTCGGCGCTGCCCTACTTCCTGGGCCTGCTCGTGACCGTCCCGGTGCTCGGCCATGCGACCTGGCATCTCTATCGCCGCATCGTCGCGCCGGCCTGACGGCAGAGCAGGCCGGGACGAAGGTTGCATACCGACGAAGGCGCTGCCGCGTATGCTTGGTGCAAGGCGCGGCGAGCCGTCAGATGTCCGACCAGCGCCACCACCGGGGAAGGATGATGCCAGACAACATCGCCTTGTTCGCCACCATCATCCTGCTGCTGCCCATGTTCTATCTGCTGCTGGCCGCGCCGGCCTTTCTGCTGGTGCGGCTCGACATCGTGCCGGTGACGCGGCTCTTGCGCGGCATGTTCGATTCCTACTTTGTGGCGCTCGCGATCGCCGGCGGCATCGGCACGCTCGCCGTTCTGGCGGATGGCCGTTCCCTGCTCGCCCTGGGCATCGGCTCGGTCGCCGGGTTTGCGCTGCTGTCGCGCCGCTGGTTTCTGCAACGGATGGACGCGCGCATCCGCGATCGGGATTCCGGCGATGCGACCGCGGTGCGCCGCCTGCGCTGGCTGCACTGGGGCGGCATGCTCAGCAACGCCGTCCAGGTCGGCGGCGTGCTGGCCTGCATCCCGCAGATCGCGGCGGTGTCTTAGGGCTTGGCTAGCCGGGCAATGCGACGCCAAGCGCCTTCAATGCCGCAAGCATGCGCGCAGGCGGCGCCATCTTCACGGCGAGCGGCTTCCCCGTTTCAAGCAGGCTCTTGAGGCTCGACAGGATCGCCGGCCAGCCTTGCCGCCCGCCGGACAGAATGTCGTCCGACAGCGGCCGCTCATGCGCTTCGGTCATGGTGAGGCGCACGGCGTCGCCGGCCGCTTCGATCTCGTAGGTGACCAGCGTGCGGCCGAGCGCCGCGACGAGGCCGGGCCAGTTGACGTCCCAGGTGATGGTGAGCTGCACCGGCGGCTCGCAGACGATCACCTCGCCGCTGATGTGCTCCGAGCCATCGGGCGCACGGACGATGAAGGCGCCGCCGGCGCGGAGGTCCGCCTCGACGGCGAAGCCAAAGAAATATTGTCGGCTGAACTCGGCGGAGGTCAGCGCCTGCCAGACCTTCTCCCGACTGGCGGCAATGTAAATGGTGTAGACGGTCTCCGGCTTGAACTGGGAGATGTCGACCGCGTGGCTCGGCTCAGTCATCGCCTTTCTCCAATCGCTTCTTCAATTCGCCGAGCGCGACCAGCTTCGCCCGCTCGAATTTCCTGATCCAACGCTCGCCGATGTGATGGATCGGCACCGGATTGAGGAAATGCAGCTTCTCGCGGCCGTGCCGGCGCGTCGTCACCAGGTTGGCTGCCTCAAGTATGGTCAGATGCTTGGTCACGGCTTGCCGCGTCATCGCGAGGCCGTCGCAGAGCTCGGTCAGGGTCTGGCCGTTCCGCGCATGAAGCCTGTCCAGCAGCGCACGGCGCGATGCGTCCGCCAGCGCCTTGAAGACCTCGTCCATGGGAAGATAATAGGCAACCATATGGTTGCTTG
>NZ_CAFI01000294.1 GCF_000239775.1 Bradyrhizobium sp. ORS 375 | reverse complement strand
TCCGCGCCGGGCGGGACGCCCGCAGCTGACGAGCGGCGCACCGGAGCCGGCGGCGTGATCGATCAGGGCTTGCCGCACTCGGCGGCTGCCTGGTCGCCCGCACCGCGCGCCGATCTCTTCGAGAACCCGCAGCTGGTCTCGATGGGCGATCGCGCCCTGAGCTACCTGAAGGCCGGCATCCCGGTCCATCTCCGCGGTCCCGCCGGCACCGGCAAGACCACCATGGCGATGCAGCTCGCCGGCCGGCTCGGACGGCCGATGGTGCTGCTGACCGGGGACGACAGTCTCACCGCCGCGCATCTGATCGGACGCGAGATCGGCACGAAATCGCGGCAGGTGGTCGATCGCTACGTCCATTCCGTGCGCCGGGTCGAGACCGAGACCTCGTCGATGTGGGTCGACGCGGTGCTCGCGCAGGCCGTCGTCGAAGGCCTGACCTTCGTCTATGACGAGTTCACCCGGTCGCCGCCGCAGGCCAACAATCCGCTGCTGTCGATCGTCGAGGAACGCATCCTGATTTTTCCAGCCGGCTCGCGCAAGGAGCGGCTGGTGCACGCCCACCCGGAATTCCGCGCCATCCTGACCTCCAATCCGGAAGAGTATGCGGGCGTCTCACGGCCGCAGGACGCCCTGCTCGACCGACTCATCACCTTCGATCTCGACGATTACGATCGCGAGACCGAGATCGGCATCGTCAGCAACCGCACCGGGCTCGCCTACCCGGAGACCGCGGTGATCGTCGATCTCGTGCGCGGCATTCGCCGCTGGCCCAAGGCGCATCAGCCGCCGTCGATGCGCAGCGCGATCATGATCGCGCGCATCGTCGGGCGCGAAGCGATCACGCCGAGCGTCGACGATCCGCGCTTCGTCAGGCTGTGTCTCGACGTGCTGGCAGCAAAGGCCAAGCCGGCCAACCGCGAGGATCGCGACCGGTTTGCCGCGACGCTGCTGCGGCTGATGAACAATCATTGTCCGGCCAACGCAACGCATGGAGATCGACCGTGAGACCGTCTCCTCTCCGCAGCATCCGCCCACGGCCGCCGTCAGCGCGACGGATCGTGCGCTCGCGCACCGAAGCTGCAGCCGAGCTGATCCGGCTCGAGCACGAGCGCGATCGTCTGACCCAGGCCCTGGCGTCGCTCGAACCAAGGCGCGAACAGGCGCGCGAAAGGCTGAAGCGCATCGACGAGCGATCGCGCCAGCTGCTCGGCTTTCTCGAGATCAGCAAGGCCGACGACATCGCCTTTGGCGACGTCGTCGGGCCTCCTCGCTAGTCCCATCGGAAGGACCCATGACATGAACGCTCTGAAAATATCAGCAATCGCCCGGGAAGGCGTCGCCGCCATCACCGGGCATCAGCCGGAGCTGGTCTCGCGCTGCGAGCCGAGCGAGCGCGGCTGGCAGGTTCAGGTCGAGCTCATCGACACCAAGGCGCGGATCACCGAGAACGACGTCATGGCGAGCTACCAGCTCAACTTCGACGCCCGCGGCAAGCTCCTGAGCTACGAGCGAACCCGCCGTTATCCTCGCGGCAAGAACGGAGGGACGTTCGCGGCCTGAAAGCGCGAACGGAGCACGCCATGACGTTCACGGTTCACCAGCCAACCGGAGGCGACCGCCTCGCCGACATCCTCGAACGGGTGCTCGACAAGGGCATCGTGGTCGCCGGCGATGTCACGATCTCGCTGGTGGGCATCGAGCTGCTCAACATCAAGATCCGTCTGATCGTCGCCACCGTCGATCGCGCCATGGAGCTCGGCATCAACTGGTGGGAGGCCGATCCGCGGCTCACGACGCGCAACTCGGAGCTCGCGGTGGAGAACGATGCACTGAGGAAACGCCTGGAAGTGCTGGAAGCAGCCGTGGCGCGCGACCATCGTCCGCGCAAGCGCCGACCACGAAGCATCGCTGTCAAATCGGGAGCCGCACATGAATGATGACGAGCGCGACGACACAGGGCCGACGGGCCTCCAAGCGTTGAACGAAATGGGTCGGCGGCTGCTGGATGTGCTCGGGTCGGTCGAGCGCAGATTCACGCAGGACCAGACGTCACGCACGGGCGACCTGACGATCAGGACGCCGCGCGGCCGTGTAGCCGGCAGCGTCGGCTTCACCATCCGGCACGGCCTGGCCCGGGACGACTCCGTCGAGCCGACGACGGCGCGCCGCGCCCCGCCGACCGCCCAACCCAGGATTGATCTCCCCGAAGGACAGCTGATCGATGTGTTCGACGAACCAACGGAAATCCTGGTCACGGTCGCGCCATGCGCCGCCAGCGCGCAGGAGCTCGTCGTCCGCCTCGAGGGGGCAGACCTGCACATCGAGGCCACGGGCGCACGGCGCTTTCGCAAGCGCATCCGTCTGCCGCGCGATCCCGGCGATGCGGTGCCTGTGGTGAGGCTGTCCAACGGCATCCTTGGCATCTGCATTCCCAGACCCGCCACTCCAGAGCCCGCCACTCCAAAGCCCACCACCAAAGACCCCGACGCATCAACCTGAGCTCAACAAAGGAGCCGCCCATGTCCAGCCAATCCATCTACGTCTACGGCCTGATCCGGGCCGAGGATCATCACCCGATTGCGGCGCGCGCCGTCGGCGATCCGGAGCAGCCGGTCACCATCCTCAGCAGCGGCAACATCGCGGCGCTGGTCAGCGCGATCGACCTGCCGGAGATCATGCCGACGCGGCGTCACATGCTCGCGCATACCCAGGTGCTCGAAGCGGCGATGGCGCATGGGCCGGTGCTGCCGATGCGCTTCGGCGTGATCGTGCCGAACCCGGCGACGCTGCTGCGCGTGATCGGCTTCCGCCGTCAGGAGCTGCGGGCGCGGCTGGACGAGATCGACGGCCGCATCGAGGTGGCGCTCAAGGCGAGCTGGGACGAGCAGTTCATGTGGCGCCAGCTCGCGGCGGCGCATCCGCAGCTCGCCAACAACGGGCGTGCCATGATCGGCCGCGGCGAGCAGCAGACCTACTACGACCGCATCGAACTCGGCCGCGCGATCGGCGCGGCACTCGAGGACCGGCGGACGGCCGCACGCCAGCAATTGCTGCAGACCGTGACGCCGTTCGCGATCCAGGTGAAGGAGCTGGCGCCGATCGACGATGCGATGTTCGCGCATTTCGCGCTCCTGGTCGACAGGACCTCGGAGCAAGCCTTGTATCGCGTCGTCGAGCAACTCGAGCAGAACGATGCAGGGCTGAAGTTCAGATATGTGGCGCCGATCCCGCCCTACAATTTCGTCAGCGTGACGCTCGACTGGGATCAACACGACGCTGCGCCCGCACCAGGCCATGGCCGATAGGCCCCGATGCCATTGGCGAGACGCCCCTCACCTCGCAATCCCCGGGAGATCACGATGCTTTGCCGGATTCTCACCTCGCCCGTCAGCGGCCCGCTCAGGATGGTCACCTGGATCGGCGGCGCCATCCGAGACGCCGTCGATAGCAAGATCAATGATCCGGCCGAGATCAAGCGGGCCCTCGCGGCGCTCGAACAGCAGCTCGAGGCCGGCAGCATCTCCGAGCAGGACTACGAGCGCATGGAGATGGAGCTGATCGAGCGGCTGCAGAACGCGGTCCGTCACAGCGGCGCAAACGGCGGTTGAGATGGATGCCTCATCGACCATTCAGCGGACCGTCGCCGAGGTGCGCGCAGGCGATGCCGGCCGCGGCATCGTGCGCCTCGATCCGGCCGATCTCGCGCTGCTCGGGGTCTCCATCGGCGACGTCGTCGAGATCCGGGGACGCCACTCTGCCTATGGCCGCGCGCTCCCCACCCATCCGGACCAGCGGGGTCTTGGCCGGGTCCTGATCGACGGCACCGGACGCACCAATGCCGGCACGGGTCTCGGTGACCTGGTCTCGGTGGCCGCGGCTCATACCCGTCCGGCCGATGAGGTCAGCATCGCGTTCGACGGCTTCCGGCCGCCGCGCCCTGGCCTGTTCGCCCGCCGCGTCACCGACGCCTTCCGCGACATGACCGTCGCGGCCGGCCATGTCGTCAGGCTGCGCCTGATCGGAGGCCGCGACCTCAGCGGCCGCGTGTGCGCGACCAACCCGGATGGCGCCGTCGTCATCGGCCGCGAGACACGCATCAGCTTTGCAGCCGCCTCCGGCGAGGCGCCGCCCCGCACCATCTCCTATGAAGATCTCGGCGGATTGTCGCGCGAGCTGGGGCGGGTGCGCGAGATGATCGAGCTGCCGATCCGCCGGCCGGATCTGTTCGCCCGGCTCGGCATCGAGGCGCCCAAGGGCGTTCTGTTGTCCGGACCTCCGGGCACAGGCAAGACCCTGCTGGCGCGCGCGGTGGCCCAGGAATGCGAAGCCGCCTTCTTCCAGATCGACGGGCCTGAAATCGTCTCCAAGCACTATGGCGACTCCGAAGCGAAGCTGCGTAGCATCTTCCAGAAGGCGCAGGCGAGAGCGCCCGCGATCATCTTCATCGACGAAATCGACGCCATCGCGCCGCAACGCGCCCGGCTCGGCGGCGACCGCCAGCTCGAGGGGCGTCTGGTGGCGCAGCTGCTCACGCTGCTCGACGGCGTCTCCTCGCGCGGCCTCGTGATCGTCATGGCGGCCACCAACCTGCCCGACAATCTCGATCCGGCGCTGCGCCGTCCCGGCCGGTTCGATCGCGAGATCGCGATCGGCGTCCCTGATCGCAGCGGCCGGCTGGAGATCCTCGCCATCCATACCCGCGGCGTGCCGCTCGGACCGGACGTCGATCTCGCGCAGATTGCCGCGGCGACCCATGGCTTTGTCGGCGCCGACCTGGCGGCGCTGGTGCGCGAGGCCGGCATGGCGACGTTGCGCCGGGCCGCGGCATTCGAGTCGAGCGCGCTTGACGGCATCTCGCTCGAGGAGCTCTGCATCGGCCTCGCGGATTTCCAGACGGCGTTGTCCGAGGTCCGCCCCTCCGCGATCCGCGAGGTCTACACCGATGTGCCGCAGGTCCGCTGGAGCGAGATCGGCGGCATGGCCGACATCAAGCAGGAGCTGATCGAAGCGGTGATCTGGCCGCTCACGAGATCCCAGCTGTTCGCGGATCTCGGCGTCAGGCCCGCGAAGGGCGTGCTGCTCACCGGCCCGCCAGGGACCGGCAAGACGCTGCTGGCGCGGGCGCTCGCCAGCGAAGCCCAGGTTAACTTCATCGCGGTGCGCGGCCCCGAGCTGCTCGATCGCTTCGTCGGCGAGAGCGAACGGGCGGTCCGCGACGTGTTCGTCAAGGCGCGCGCGACCTCGCCGACCATCATCTTCTTCGATGAGATCGACTCGCTCGCCCCTGTGCGGGGACAGAGCGGCGCGGTGAGCGATCGCGTGGTCGCGCAGCTCCTCACCGAGATCGACGGCATCGAAGAGCTCAAAGGGGTCTTCCTGCTGGCGGCGACCAATCGGATCGATCAGGTTGAACCCGCTTTGCTCAGGCCCGGCCGCTTCGATCGCGTGTTCGCGGTGCCGTCGCCCAACTGCGCCACGCGTGCAGAGATCCTCGCCGTTCAGTCGGCGAAGCTGCCGCTCGGCCGCGATGTCGATCTCGGCGCCATCGCGGCGGCGACGGAGGGCTTCGTTGGCGCCGAGCTTGCCGCGATCTGTCAGGAGGCGGGGCGGATTGCGCTCAGGCGCGCGGTGGCGGCGAGCAGAGACGCTCTCGTCCAGATCGATCAGGCGGATCTGCTGGCCGCCTCCGACCTCGTCGGATCGGGCCGCAGCATTCGTACGGCGCGTTCTCTCACACAAAGGAGGCGGTTCTGGTGAGCATGACCCTGGTGGGCATTACCACGCCAGACGTCGCCGGAGCCATCGCGGCCGCGGGCGGCCGGCTCGCCGATATCGAGGCCCGATCGGTGGCGGTGGGCGACCTCGCGGCGCTGCTGGTCCGGACGAATGGATTATCCTGGCCGTTGCTGCGGCGATCGAGGGCGGCGCTCAGGTCGTCCATGCTGACAGCCCAGCGGATCCTCGAGGCGGCGGCGATGCACGGGCCGCTTCTGCCCGCACGCCCGGGCACGGTCATCAGGAGCCGCGCAGAGGCATCCAGACTGCTGCAGAGCCAGCACCGACCTCTTGCGGAGGCCCTGCGCCTCCACGGCCGCTCCCGGCAATTCCAGGTCACGATCAGCTGGGATCCGGCCGCGGCGCTCGCAGCCCGTCGGCACCATCAGGTTCTCGTTGCCGTCACGCGCGCTGAAGCGGGCGCCGACAGCCTGGCGACGAGGATTCACGACTTCATGTCGGCTGAGCAGGCCGCCTTCGAAGCCGGCGCCATGCGCGCGCTCGCCACCGTTGCGCAAGACGTGATGGCCCTCCCGGTCGATCAGCCGGACATGCTGATCAATGCCGTGGTGCTGCTCGCGCCCGGAGCCGAGCCGGCGCTCGAACATGCCTTGGAGGAGCTGGATCGTCAGCTGCCCGGTGACAATCGCATCCGGCTGATCGGTCCGCTGCCCGCGATCTCCTTCGCAGCGGTCGCCATCGACCGTCCGAGCCGCGCGCGGACCGTTGCCGCCCGCCGCCTGCTCGGTGTCGGCGAGGCTGCCGAGCCATCCGACCTGCGCCGGGCCTATCTCGGCATCGCTCGCGCGCATCATCCGGACTCACGCGCATCTCCGACCGACGCGTCCGTGGTCGGCGCGGCAGCCGAGGCGTGCCGACTCCTCACCCGTGTCGTCGAGGCACGCGCGTCCGGCCGGACTGATGACGTGCTTCTGGTGGACATCCTTCGGCAGGACCAGCAGCGGAGCATATGACGATGAGCAAACCAGACCTCGGCATCGGCCTCGTACACGGCGTGATCGCGACACAGGCCAGCGCGCTGCTGCCGCAGATCGTCGACGCGTTCGACATGACCAAGCTCACCGTCGTCGCGGCTGAGCAGCACGCGCTCCTGATCTCGAACGTTCCGCAGTATCTGCTGGGCCACGTCGAGGCGAACACGCTGTTCGCGGACCCGGCGCGGATCTCTGGTCTCGCGATGACGCACCACCGGATTCTCCAGGCCGCCGCCGTGGTCACGGACGTCGTTCCGATCCGGTTGGGAACGCTGGTCCGCGGGCCTGGCGGAGCACGAGATCTGCTGAGCCGTGAGGCAGCACGTTTCGCCGACCATCTCGCCACGATCCGCGATGCACTGGAGTTCTCGGTGCGTATCCTCCCGACCCAACAGCAGTCTCGAACCACCAGATCTCAGCCCAGCACCGGCAAGGAGTATCTGCGCTTCCGCCGCGATGAACGGGCGAGCCTCAGGCCGGCTGTCGTCGACACCACGCTGCACGAGCTGGCATCGCAAGCCGTGGCGATCCGCGAGCGACAGGCACGGCCGGCGGGCCGAGTGCCTGCGTTGGCCGAAGCGGCCTTCCTGGTCCGTCGCCACGATCTTGCAGCGTTCGACGATTGCGCCGGACGCATCGAGCGACAGATCGCCGAGAGCGGTCTCGCGCTCGACATCTTCGGACCGTGGCCGGCCTACAGCTTCGTCGACGGTGCGGCGGAGCGCCCGACATGATGTACCGCGCCGATCTCGACTATCTCGAACCCGCAGCGTCCGACGAGGGCTCGCTGCTCGAGCTGCTCGACCATCTGCTCGACCGCGGCGTGCTGCTGTGGGGTGAACTGCGCATCTCGGTCGCTGACGTCGAGCTCATCGAGGTCGGCCTCAAGCTGATGCTGGCGTCGGCGCACACCGCGGATCGCTGGCGACGGACCACGACGGAGCGTGCCTCTGCGGTCGCGGGAGAGCACCGATGAATGGACACCATCTCCTTGGCCTGCTCGCCACCGAGCACGTCCCGGCCGACCTTGCTGATCAGGTCATCACTTGCGGACCGGTTGCCGCCGCGGTTGGATGTCCATCGCAGGCCGGTGCAACTCGCCAAGGTCTCGATCACCATGCCGCCGTCGTCGCCTGGTGTCGCCGCGCCGCATTCCTGCCGGCGCGGGCCGGCATCCCGATCGCGCCCGAGTTGCTGCGCGCCATCGCCCAGTCCGCCTGGTGCTATCGTTCGACCATCGAACATCTCGAGGGGCGCGTCGAGATCTCAGTCGACGTCGAGCGCCGCGACCGTGCGCGGCAGGACGGCGTCGCCGGCGGCGGCCGAGCCTATCTCCGCGCCGCAGCGCTGGATCTCAACGCCTGCGAGGTCGGCTTGGCGACCGCGGCGAGCCTGCTGGCGATGTATGCCGAGCGGGCCAATGCGGATCTGAACGCTCGGACCGCGCCGCTTCCGGCGGTGAGGCTGCGCGCGTCGATATTGGTCCCGAGAGCCACCGCGCCACGGCTCGCACAGCAGCTCGACGGCGTCCTGAACGCGATCAGCGCCCGCTTGGTGTGCCGCGTCACCGGCCCATGGCCGCCCTACAGCTTTTCGACCATTCGGGAGCCCACATGACCTCGACCAGCGAAGGCGAAGGCAGCGGCTTTCGCCTCCACCTCGGCGACTTCGATTCAGCATTGGCTGCCGTGTTCACCGATGCTGCGCCGAACGGATCGATCAACCTCGATCCCGACCGGATCGAGCACGACCTCGCCCGGCTCGTGCTCGCCTTGATCGAATTCCTGCGACGCCTGCTCGAGCTGCAGGCCGTCCGGCGCATGGAGGCCCACGCGCTGTCCGAGGACGAGGAGGAACGCGTCGGGTTGGCCCTGATGCGGGCTGCCGCGCAGGTGAACAGACTTGCGCGCGAGCTCGGAGTCGATCCGCGCGAGCTCAATCTCCAGCTCGGGCCTCTGGGACGATTGCTGTGATCAGCTCTCCAGGCAGCTGACGCTCGCTGCACCTGCCGGACGACGTTCGACTGACCGACACCGCCTCGGAGATCCCCCAACCAAAGTCGTAGCCTGTCCACCCGGCGCATGCGGCGCGCTGCTCCCGCTGTCGCCGAATCAATGCGCATGACGCGCAGCGTGACGCTGCTAACACGCTTTTGAGGCCTCCTCTATCGCACGCGTTGGTGCTCTCGATCAGCCGCGGCGATATGATTCGCAGGCGCAACTAAGCGAGATCTCATCCTGCGTAAAAAATTTCGGGAGCTAGGAACTCGCTTCTACAAACCCGGTTTGAGAGCGCTACAAAAACACTGCTCGTATCTTTTGATCATCAGATGAGTTGATAGTTGGCCGCGCCAATTCTCCGGAGAGAACACTTTCCGGGGCACGGATCTCTATCGCTCTCGCAACAGTAGGAAAATGAACATGGCCATCGAAAAAGCGACTGCGTCCTCCAGCCTTGCTGAAGTCATCGACCGCATCCTCGACAAGGGCGTCGTCATCGACGCCTTCGTGCGGGTGTCCCTCGTCGGCATCGAGTTGCTCTCCATCGAGCTGCGTGCCGTGGTTGCCTCGGTCGAGACCTGGCTCAAATACGCCGAAGCGATCGGATTGGTCGCACAGCCCATGCCGGCCTGAGCCGCTGCAAGACCGACCTCCGGCCGGGCCGGCCGTTCGATGGACCAACGAACGCCCTCGACCCGGCTGGAGGGTTCAACCGCAGATTCCGAGTCGGCGTGACATCAGACCCCGTCGCGCCATGGCTGACCCTGGTCAGCCTGGTTCTCGCCACCAGAGGATACAACGCCCATGACTACATCCGAGCTACGTCGGCAGATGGCTGCCGAGATCGTCGATCTGGAAGCTCGTCGCGATGCGGCCGGTCATCTGATGGTCTATCACCCTCCGACGGGGGATGGCGGTGGTGCCTACGAGGTGGCGGGCATCAATTCGCGCTACAACAGGTCGACCGCAAAGACGCTTGCCCGCTTGATCGGACGACAGCGGTTCGATGAGGCCGAGCGCCTCGCCTGCGATTTCATCGCCCGAAATACCGAGCGCGCGGCATCCTGGACCGACGTGCCGGCAATCGAATTCTATCTGCGCGACTGTGTCTTCAACCGCGGAGCGCGAGGCGCAGCGCTCATCCTGCAGCGCGCGCTCGGCGTGACGGCCGACGGCCAGATTGGACCGATCTCGCGATCAGCCGCGGCTGCGACCGATCCGACGACATTGCTGATCAAGCTGCGCCGCGAGCGGGAGCAATATGAGCGCGACGTCGTCCACCGGGACGAGCGCAGCAAGTTCTGGGCTGGCCTGGTCTCGCGCTGGGACAAGGCCATGACCATCGCCGAGCGCTTCCCGATGAGTTCGGTCGCAACCTCGGAGATCGCACCGGCAGCGTCATCGCCGATCGTGGCGGTCGCTCCAGGCTCGCTGATCCCGCCTGCTACGCCTGACCAAGCGGCGATGCTTGTCAGGGGCGCCAATTTTCCGCCCCCACCCGACTTCCCGCCGCTCGTCACCAACCGGCAGCGCGAGGCGTTGTTCGGCGGTTACGACTATCTGCGAGCGCCGCAGCCGGGCAATCCGGAAGCGATCCGCATTCTCGGAAGCTGGGAGCGCGACAACATCGTCGACGTGCCGATCCCGCAGCTTGCCCGGGCTCTCGGCCCGAAGGCGCCGAGCTCGATCCGCTTCCATCGCCTCGCCGCCGGCCAGTTGCAGAGGCTGTGGGAAGACTGGGAGGCCGCCGGCCTTCTGGACCGCATTCTCTCCTTCGATGGCGGGTTCGTGGCGCGCTTCGTGCGCGGCAGCCGCAGCGTCCTGAGCAACCACGCTTTCGGCAGCGCCTTCGACATCAACGAATCCTTCAATCCATTCGGACAGCGGCCGGCCTCGAACGGTCGCAAAGGATCGGTACGCGACCTGGTGCCCGCCGCCAACCGCAACGGGTTCTACTGGGGCGGCCACTATCAGAGCCGCAAGGACGGCATGCATTTCGAAGTCGCGGTCCTGCAGCGGCACGCCGCACCAGAGATCACGCTGCCGCCCGAGCTCGTCAGCTCAGCCGCAGACCGCCCCACGCCGCATGACAGCGCCGCGGCTGTCGCCGAGACACAACTCGCGGCGGCTTGCGTGAGCTCGGTCCTGATCGCCCAGCAAAACGAGGAGACCTCGAGCGACTTGCGCAGCACCGGCGTGAGCGACGCAGGCTCGCTCTGACCTGCGGTGTTTCGCCTCGCAGCCGGGGAGGTCCCGAGCCGCACCAGCGCCATAGCGCTTGCGCAGCGCCGCCGCGATGTCGTCCTTGACCGCGGCTGGGGTCCTCGTCTCGATGATCGTCAATCCCTGGTCCCTATGCCGGTCCGTACGCCCTTGTACCGGCCGGAATCTGCTTCAGCTTGCGACGCCATCCGCAGCAAAGCCGACCAGGCGAACGTTCGCAATCCCGTATTGCGAACCTCCCCGCCCCGCAGCTTCGTCGAACGCAAGCCGCGCCCGCGATCCGGACCGCCGCAGACGGTGGTTCGGATCGCGCAGACCATGAGCGACTTTCGGCTAAGCCGCGCCCACGTCAGACGTCAGACGTCAGACGTCAGACGTCAGACGTCAGACGTGGGCCTGGATCTGGGCGTGGCTGTTGTCGATGATCATCTTGATGACGTCGTCGCCGCCCGTGAGGTTGCCACCACTGTCCTTGATCGTCGCCACATCGGTCCAGCCCGCGCCGGTGTTGACCTGCAGCGTCAGGTCGCCATCGACCAGCGTGTTGCTGCCATCGGCCGAAGCGAGGCTGGTGTTGCCGGCCTTGTCGACGAAGCGCACCGCGTCCGCGTGATTGCCCTGCACGCTGGCCAGCAGCGCGGACAGGTCGATGACATCGCCGGACGGCCCGCTCTCGAAATCCAGGATGGCATCGACGCCGCCGCCGGCGAGGTCGCCCGCCTGCCACTTGAAGGTGTCGACGCCGCCATGGCCGGTGAGTTGATCCGAGCCGGCGCCGCCGATCAGGACGTCATTGCCGGAGGAGCCGCCGATCACGTCGTCATAGGCGGAGCCGATCAGGCCTTCGATGTTCTTGTAGGTGTCGGTGCCTAGCCCGGGCAGCACCGATCCGGACGTGCTGGTCTCGGTCGTGCTCTGCACCAGCGTGAAGGTGATGCCGGCGGTCGCATCGGAGAAATCGAGCAGGTCGACGCCAGCACCGCCATCGATGCTGTCGTTGCCGGCACCGCCGCGGATGACGTCGTCGCCGTCGCCGCCATTGAGCGTGTTGGCCCCGGCGTTGCCGACCAGGAGATCGTCGCCCGAGCCGCCGGTGACGTGGTCGAATCCCGAGATTGAGGTAAAGCCGGTCGCTGTTCCTGCGGCCAGGTCGACGGCGACGTGCTCGGCGGTGGTGTAGCTCAGCGTCGCGTGCGAGGCGCTGCCCAGATCAGCGGTCACCTGCTCGATGCTGACGAGCTTCGAGCCGTTCACATCCGTGATCACGCCCCCGTCCAACGTGACGGTGATGTGATCCTGGAAGGTTGCATTCTGAATCACCAGCGTGTCGGCACCCGCGCCGCCGTCGATGACGTGGGCGGCGGCGTTGACGCTCCAGGAGAACGCATCGTTGCCGGCGGCTTCGCTGTCGCCGCTCTCCTGCACCAACATGAACGCCGCGTTCACCACCGGCGGATGGCTCACATCGATGGTGATCGTCTGCGTCGCGCTCAGATTGCCGCCACCGACATTGCCGTTGTCGTTGATCGTGATGTGGATCGTCGCTGGCGCGTCGCTCGTCGGCGTAAACACCGCCGATGCCAGATAGCTGTTCAGATCGCTGATCTTGAACCCGCTCATCGTGAGCGTCTGAGTGGCGTCGAACACGCCGAGCGACGGGACCGAGAACGTGCCGCCGGAGAGATCGAATCTCACGGACTCCACGACATCGCCGTCCGGGTCCGAGAACGTGATGGCGTTTCCGCCGCTGAAAGTGACGGAGGCCCCCTGACTGGCCGTCACCTGCGTCGGAGCATGGATCTCCGGCGCGTCATTCACCGGGGCCACGTTGATCGTGAGCCGGCCGGTGTCCGTCTGGCCGGCCGCATCGCGCACCGTGTAGTCCACGGTGTCAGCGCCATAGAAATCGGCCTTGGGCTTGTAGACATAGGTGCCATCGGCGTTGAAATGAATCGTGCCGCCGTTGGCCGTCGTGAAGTCGCCCGCCACCACGCTGATCGAATCGCCGGTGTCGGGATCGCGATCGTTGTTCAAAACGCCCTTCGTGGCGTCGGAGACAGTCAGGGTCGTGTCTTCACGCCCCGCGACCGCATCATCGGTGGCAATGGGGGCATCCTCGATCGGATTGATGTTGATCGTGACCGTCTGCGACGCGCCCAGACTGCCGCCGCTACCGACATTGCCGTTGTCGTTGATCGTGATCGTGATCGATCCCGGCACATCCCTATCGGCGGCCGGCGTAAAAGCGGCCGATGCCAGATAGCTGTTCAGATCGCTGATCTTGAACCCGCTCATCGAGAGCGTCTGACTGGCGTCGAACACGCCGAGCGAGGGAATGGAGAACGTGCCGCCGGAGATGTCGAACCTGACGAACGCGACGACATCGCCGTCTGCATCAGAGAAGGTGAACGCATTGGCGCCGCTGAACTGGAACGACGTATCCTCGTTCGTCGTCACCTGCGTCGGCGCATGGATCTGCGGCGCGTCGTTGACCGCTGTCACGGTGATCGAAAGCTTGCCGGTGTCGGTCAGCCCTCCGGCATCGCGCAACGTATAGTCGACGCTGTCGGTGCCGTTGAAGTCGGCCTTCGGCGTGTAGACATAGGTGCCGTCGGCATTGAAGTGGATCTTGCCGCCCTTCTCGGTGGTGAAGTCACCCGCCACCACGCTGATCGTGTCGCCGCCATCCGGATCGTAATCATTGCGCAGCACGCCCGCCACCACGCTGGACACCGTCAGCTTGCCGTCCTCGGTCGTGCTGGCTGTATCGTCGCCGGCGACAGGCGCATCATTGACCGGATTGACGTCGATGGCGATCAGCTTGGTCGCGAAAACGTTGACGCTGCTGTCGAACACGGCGATCTGCACGAGGCCGGGCACGATGCTGTCGGGCGACGGCGTGAATACCGCAGTCGAGAGGATGGCGTTCAGTTCGGTGATGGAATGGCTGCTCAAGTGCAGTGTGTCGTTGGTGACCGATTGGCCGAGGCCCGGCAGCGCGAAGGTCCCGTTGGTGACGGTGATCTGCACCCGCCCGACCGCGTCGCCATCCGGGTCGGACAGCGTGATCGCGCTCGCGCCCGTGAAGGCAAAGGACGTATCCTCGTCGACGACGACCTCTGCCGGCGCATGGATCTCAGGCCGGTCGTTGACCGCAAACACCTGGACGTCGATCGTCTCCGGCGCAGTGACCCGAACAGCATTGAAGGCCTGCCCGCTCGAGAAGGTGGCGTGATCCGTGACCTCCACCACCACCGAGAGCGCGAAGCTGCCGTTGTAGTTCGCGGGAGGCGTCATCTGCAGCGGCGTCGTGGCGACAGTTGCGATGTCGCTCACAGTATCGATCACCCATTTGCCGGCGTCAGTGCCCGTACCGGCATGACCGACACTGAAGGACGCACCGCTTGGATAGCCCGAAAGCAGGATCCGCAGCGTTTCGGAACCGTCAGTGTCGCTGACCGCGGCCTGAATCGTTTGCAGGTCGATTTGCGTATCCTCGGCGCCGAACCCGAAGCCGCCGCCCAACCGAAAGACTGGCACGTCCGCCTGCGGCGCGACGTCGAGAGTGACGTGTGCGGTGGCTGTGCCTCCCTTGCCATCGCTGACCGTGTAGTCGAAACCGGCGACGCCAGAAAAGTCGGCATCCGGCTTGAACACCCAAGCACCCTGTTCCAGCGCGACGGTGCCGTGCGCCGGATTGCTGACATTCGCGAGCGTCAACCGATCTTGGTCAATGTCGGTGTCGTTGCCCAACACGCTGGCCGGATCGACCTGGAACGGCTTGTCCTCGCTGGCCTGAAGCTTGTCGTCATTGGCAACCGGCGGCGTGTTGAACAGGCGGTCGAGCGTGCGGGTCTCGTCCTTGAAGACGAAGCTCTCGTAATTGGTGAAGGTGTCGGTCAGTCCATTATGGGTGACCTGCACGCCGATCAGGGTGACGCCGTCGGGCGCGAACACCTTGGTATAGGTCGCTTCCGTGAACTTGAACCCGAACTTGACGGTGTCGCTGTCGGCGCCGCCGTCCGACACCACGCTGGTATTGCCGGCGAAGCGCGCCAGGTCGAGCGTGTCGTTGCCGGAGCCGCCATTGAACACGATGGTCGACGGCGCGATCGCCGTGCCGGTGAGGTCGGTGATCGTCAGCGTGTCGCTGGCGGTGCCGCCCATGATTGTCACGCGCTCGATCTCGTCGGCGCGGATGGTGGCTCCATTCGGGCCGTCATAGCGCACCAGAATGTCGGTGGCGTTGCTGGCGCTCGCATCGTTGGCGATCGGATTGATGTCGATGCCGCTTGTCGCCTTGCCGATGGTAAAGTTGCGCGCGTTGCCGTCGCCGGTGATCGCGAGCACGTCGTAATCAGGAGAGGTCGTGCCGGTCTCCGAGCCACCATCGACGATATCGGCGCCATCGCCGACCGTGTAAAGGAAGGTGTCGTTGCCACCGCCGCCATAGAGACGGTCGGCGCCGCCTCCGCCCCTGATGACGTCGTTGCCGCCGGCGCCATACAGGGTCTCGGCACCGTTGCCGCCGACCAGGATGTCGTCGCCGCCGGAGCCATGCGCCTCGGTGACACCGCCGAGCTTGTCGATGCCGACCACCTTGTCGGTCACCGAGGCGCGGTCGGTCACGATGTGGGCGCCGACGGTCTGCCCGAGCAGGGTCGCGGCGGTGTCGCCGAGATTGACGAACACCGGCGAGTTCGGCGCGTCATAGCGCGTCGTCGTCACGCTACCCGCGGCGTCCACCCGCACCGTGAAGTCACTGGTGTGGAGGTCGTGGTCGCCGTCCTCGACCTGGAACGCGAATTTGAGGTCGAGATACTGGCTGGCGGCGCCGGGACTGCCAGCCGGCGCTGGATGATCGAGCGGCTGCAAGAGCGTGAAGTTGTAGGAGCCGGTGCCGGCATCGGACAGCGTCACGACGAACACGGCGGCATCCGCCGCCTTGCCCGTCACTTGGCCGTCCTGGCCGATATAGTTGCCGTCGCTCATGCGATAGGCAGTCAGCGTGGTGTGGTCGGCCGACATCACATAATTGAGACGCACGCCGAGCGAGGTCAGGCCCGACAGCTGATGATTGCCGACATCGGTCACCTTCGGCGATGACGCCGCGAACGTCACCGAGGGGCCGGCGCTGTCGCCATCGGCGCCGTAGTCGATCTTGAGATTCACCTCGCCGGTCGAGACGCTTCCGGCCGCCTCCTCGATCGACCTGGTGGAGACATGCTGCGACGTCGGGACATCGTCCTTCACCGACACCGTGAAGCTGCTGGTCGCGCTGTCGCCATCGGAATCGGTGGCCGTAAAGCCGAAGCTCAGCGGCAGGCTGTCAGCGCCGGGGCTGTCGTGATCGATGGCATCGAGCAGCGTGAAGCGGTAGCTGCCGTCACCATCATCGTTCAGCGTCACCGTGAACACGACGCGGTTGTCGCTGGTGACGGCGGTCAGCGTGGTCTTGTCCGCCGACATCACATAGTCGATGGCGTAGCCGTGCGAGGTCAGGCCCTCCGGGGCCGTCAGGGTCGTGAACGCCACCGAGCGGTTGTTGGTCAGCCCGGAATCATGGTCGTCGGCGCCCCAGGAAATTGCCAGATGGCCTGTCTGCACCGTCGAGAACGGCGCATCCGGAAATGCCACATCGACACAGTCGGTCGGCAGGTTGGCTTCGCTGACCGTTTCGTTCTCGGGCCGGCCGATGGTCGGGACGTCGTCGACGACGCTGACGGTGAAGGTGCTGCTGCTGGGATCGCCGTCGGAGTCGATCGCGGTGTAGTCGAAGGTCAGCTTGACGGTGTTGCTGCCCTCCCCGGCCGGATGATCCAGATTCCCGAGCAGCTTGAAGGTGTAGGTGCCGGAGCCGTCGTCGTTCAGCGAGACTTCGAAGACGCGCTCGCCGTAATGAAGGCTCGCGCCGGTGTAGCCGACCAGCACGCCATGGTCGAAGGCGTATTTCACGATCTGGCCGCCCGAGGTCAGGCCACCGATCGGCGCATCCTTGCCATCGGCCACATGAACGTCGGCCGCGGCATCGGACATATCGGTGAAGCGAACGGAGCGGTCGGCGGCGCCGCGGTCGTTGTTGTCGGCGCCCCAGGCGATGTTGAGCGCACCCGTGACCGCCAGATCGCGGCCGCCGTGCCCGCTGCCGTGATAGCCGTCATATCCGCCGCGGTCATCGCTGCCGCCGAAGTCGCGACCGTCCCGATCGCGTCCGTCGCCTTCCGGCCCGCAATCGTCGCCCCCGCGCAGATCCGCCTCGCGAATGCTGGTTGCCGTGCCCGGATGCGCCTCCGGGCTGTCGTCATTGATGCTGACCTTGAAGGTGCCGGCGACCTGGTCGCCATCGGAGTCCGTCGCGATGAATTTCAGCGACAGCGCGACGTTGTCCTCGGTGTTAACCTGGGGATGATCGACATTGTCGAGCAGCGTGAACGTGTAGGAGCCGGAGTCGAGGTCCGACAGCTTGACGGTGAACACCGCAGCCTTGGCCGGATTCTCGGTCCACTTGCCGTTGCCGTCGATGTAATGGCAGCCGTCATAACGGTAGGCGGTGAGCAAGGTGCCGCCTTCGCCGAGCACATAGGTCAGCGCCACGCCGTTCGAGGTCAAATGCTGCGCAGCCAGTGTGGTGGTCACGCCGGCATCGAAGATCACGGCGCGATCGCCGTCGACGGGAGCGCCGTTGATGCCGACATTGCCGAGCTTGTTCGAGCTGTCGGCGCCCCAGGAAATTCCGAGCTCTCCGGTGGCGACCGTGCTCTGGCCGGGAACGTCGTCGGGGCCGCCGGGCAGACCGCCCTTGAGGCCATCCTCGTCGACGACGCCGCCGGGGATCTCGGCATTCAGCACCGGCGCGTCGTCGTTGATCTTGACCGTGAACGTGTCGGTCACGGCATCGCCGTCGGAGTCGGTGGCGACGAAGCCCATGGTCAGGGTGATGTCGTCCTCGGTGCCGTGCTGCGGGTGATCGAGATGACCCGACAAGGTGAAGCTGTAGGAACCGTAGCCAACGTCGGACAGCGACACCGTGAAAACCGCGCCGACCGGCCCTTCCGACGGCTTGCCGTTGCCATCGACATAGGTCTCATGAGCAGCGTCGAAGCGATACGCCGTCAGCACGGTGCCGTTGTCCGACAGCTCATAGCGCAGCATGTAGCCGTCGGAGGTGAGATGCTGCGCCTCGAGGCTCGCGATCACATTGGCCGCGAAGGTGACGGCACGGTCGCCATTGACGGGCGCACCGTTGATGCCGCCATCGACCAGTTTGTTGGCATCATCGGAGCCCCAGCGGATTCCGAGCGTGTCGGTGATGGTCAGGTCTTCGCCATAGGCGTCGCTATCGTCCTTGTAGCTGTTGCCGGCGTTGCCGAGACCATCCTCGTCGACGACCGAATAGCTCGGCTTCTCGCCGAAGGTCGGCGCGTCGTCGGCGATGTTCACCGTGAAGGCAGTGTTCACCGGATCGCCGTCGGCGTCCGTCGCGACCACGTGCAAGGTCAGCGGCAGCGAGGCGTCGTTGGCGCCGTTGTGGTCGATATTGCCGGACAGCGTGAAGGTGGCGCTCCCGGTGCCGGTGTCGGACAGCGAGACGGTGAAGATGGTGCGCGCGGCCTCGCCCTCGCCCGCAAATGCAACGATCTCGGTGCCGTTGGCCGACAGCGTGTAAGAGATCGTCTCGCCGTTCGAGGTCAGGCCCAGCGCCTGCAGCTCGGCGATTTCGGAGCTCGCGAACACCAGCGAGCGGTCTCCGTCGATCACGGTGCCGGTCGAGCCGCCGTCGACCTTGCTGTTGCCGCTATCGGCGCCCCAGCCGATGTTGAGGTCCACGGTGACGGTGGTCGGCTCAAAGCCGAAGCCGCCTTCGAACCTCGCCTCGCTCCGCGCGCTGCTCTCCTCGCCGCCTCCGCCATACCCGGTGTGCTCGGCGACATCTATCGAAGCGACCGTGCCCGCGACGGGTGAATCGTCGTTGACGCCGATCACGATCGTCACCGGCGCCGTGTCGCCGCTGCCATCGATGGCGATGACGTTGACGGTGAGGTTCAGCGTGTCCTCGGTGCCGAAGATCGGATGATCAAGCGGACGCAGCAAGGTGACGGTGTAGGTGCCGTCGACGGTGGAGTTGGCATCGAGCGTGATCGTGAAGACGTGGCTTGCGGCGTCCGACGGATCGTTGCCGATATAGCCGATCAATTCCGGCTGGCCGTTGACTGTGGTGAGCGCCAGATGCACCTGCTCGCCGCCGGAGGTGAGGCCGGCAAGCCCAGGCTGCGATGCGGCGAACGCAAGCGAGCGGCCGGCGACGTCCGTGCCGAAATCGACATGCAGCGAGCCGGTGAAGCTCGTGACCGTGCCGCCAACGTCGCCGCTGCCGCCCGGGCGGCCATCCGACAGCCCGTCCTCGTTGAGCAGAGCGGCATCGACGATGCCGGCCCTCGGCGTCGACTGCGCCGGCGTCAGCGGAACGTCGTCGAAGCGCGTCGAGCTCTCTTCGCCGGTCAGCAGCGCCAGCGGCGTGCCGCCGACCAGCGGATCGATCGTGTACGCCCCGAAATTGGCGCCTGCAGGCACGCCGGGCGCGCCGGGCGTTCCGGCGGCCGGGAGCACCGACTGATCCGTGGTGATCGGAAACAGCTCGGCGAACTCGCCGCCGTCGATGATGCGGTCGGGGCCGACCTCGAACTGGACGTCCTTTAGCGGCGCACCGCTGGTGTCGAACACCGGATCGATCGACACCGTCGACTGATTGTCGAACAGGATGATGAGACGGTCGCCAATCTTGACGAAGGTCAGCTTCTCGCTGCCGATGGCGCTGAGATCGAGCTGGCTCTGGCCGTCGAGATGCACCGTGACGGCCTGGCCGCCCTGCGGCTTCTCGATTGTGATGTGCTTGGCGGACGCATTCGAGGGCTGCGAGGACGCGCCGGTCACCTGGGCCAGCCGGACAGGAGCATTCATGCGTCACAAACTCCAAAAACGGGGCGTCCTTGCCGCCCCCAATTTAATATCGTTAAACTATTATTAAGCGAGAATTCGGGTCAATGTTACCGCTTACTGTTAAGCGGACTTTAGGGATTCGGGGTAAATGCGCAAGTGAAGCGGATTTGCAACGCTTCGAGCGTCCCGTGACGACTCTGGCGCGTGCGTCGTGCCCACAAGACCGGGGCCGAGACGATTTAATCAACATCGGCGGATGACACGCGCGCAGACGCCTCCAGAGGCGCAGCATGGCTGGCCGCTCCCCGAGGTCACGTCCTCATCGGAGACTTCCGTTAGGGATAACAGATCGGGCTCAAACGTGATTCAGAGCCGCACGCGGGGCCCTGCCGATCGTCTCAGATCCGGCTGACGGTGCAGGCGACCGGCTGGTATTTCCGCAAGTACAGCAGCGCCTGATCGCGGATGCCGTCGAGCCAGACACCCCGTCCGGCATAGCGGTAACCGTCACCCATCGGGATCAGGCGGACCGGCACGGGATGATGCGGCGCGAGATAAAGCTGCGCGGTCACGATCTCCCCGGGCGCGAGCACCGGACGGGAGCGAAGCACATAGCTGCCGCCATTTTCGCAGGCGATGGCGAAGGCCGAGCCGGGCAGCATTTCGCCGGCCCGCGCGCTGGCGGTCACCGCCGAAAGCGCCGAGAGCATCAGCGCTCCACCGACCATCCACTGCCTGATCTGCCTGCCCGTCATCGCGGCCCCTCTGCTCGCCAGCATTTCCTGCGCGGCGATTAAGGCCTCAGAATCGTCGCGACGGCAAGTCGCGTCGGCCGGATACGCCCTTCAGAGCAGCAGCGGCGGCCCCGGATCGCCGCCACCGGCCACTGCTGCGGCCGCAGGCGCCAGCGCGTCCTCGCTTTCGTGGTGCGGCCGCTCGGCATAGGGCGCCGCGAACAGGCTGACGCCACGCTGATCCAATGCGAACAGCGGCATCAGCGACTGCAGGTCGCGCCCCTCGAGCAGGCCGGCGCGGCGGTTGTCGAGCACCAGCCATTGACCCGCGATGCGCAGCGCCAAGACCGCGTGATCTTGTCGCACGGCCAGGTCGCGCACCAGCACCAGCCGGAGATCGGCTTCCGCCGTTCCGGCCGCCCGCAGCAGGGCGTATTTGGCGATTGCATAGTCCTCGCAGTCGCCGAGGCCGCTGCGCAGCGTCTGCAGCGGCGCGCTCCAGACATCAGCCTGGCCATGCTGCTGATCGTCGCTGACATAGCGGACGGCCCGATTGACGCCGCGATTGACGGTCTCCGCGCGATCGTGCGCAGTGCCCGCCGCCGCAGCCGCGCGCATCAGCCCGACGAAGCTGCGCTCGGCGATCGAGCAGCGCGCATCATCGCGATTGCACTGCGCGATCGAAACCTGCTCGCGCGCGACAGCGCTCTGGATGGCGCGCCATTTCACCCACAGCGGCCCCTCCGGTGCGCGGAAGGTCATCAGCCCGAACGGCTCGTCGGTGGGCCCTGTGATCGCTGATAGCTGCAGCGCGTCGCTTGCGACAGCGTCCGTCTTGGCCGGATCAGTTGCTGCGATCTCGACCGGCATCGAGGCGGCGCGGCGCAGGCCGTCATGCTTGGCCAGCACGGAATTGATGGTGAAGAACCGGACCATCGGCGGCACCGGCTGCGCGGCGCCGGCCGGATCGCGCGGCGAGCCCTGCCCCGCAATCTCGGCGGCTGCACCGCCGGCCGAGCCGGCTGCCATCGCAACGGCAAGCACCAGACCCAGTACGCGCGGAAAACTCCGCGGCCGATCGATCCGCAACATCACTGACGCCCCGACTGCCCGGGGCATCGGCCGACGTCATGGCGCCGATCCCTGTCCCGGTCGTTATGGCATCAGGGATAGGACCGGGGCGGCTGCGGGCCGGTTAAAGCGCGCTTCTCGCGGCCGGGATGTTGGTCCGCGCAGCTAACAGCGGTCAAACCGAGTGCGTCGAATTTTATCGATTCACCGCGGACCGGGTCTGCACCTCACCGCTCGCGCAGCGCCTCGTCGCGGAGCATGCGGGCGGGCTTCACGAGATAGTCCAGCACCGACTTCTTGCCGGTGAGAACCTCGACGGTGGCGACCATGCCGGGGAGGATCGGAAGCGGCTGCTCGGCAGTGCCGAGGTGGTTCTTCTCGGTGCGGACCATGACCCGGTAGAAGGTCTCGCCGCGCTCGTTCTTGTCGCCCTTGTCGTCGGTGATGGTGTCGGCGCTGATCCGCTCGACGCGGCCATGCAGCGAGCCGTAGACGGAGGAGTCATAGGCGCTGAGCTTGACCACCGCCTCGTGGTTCGGACGGATGAAGGCGATGTCCTGCGGCCGGATGCGGCCCTCGACCAGCAGGGTGTCGTCGAGCGGGGTGATCTCCATCAGGCTCGCGCCCGGCGCCACGACAGCACCGATGGTGCTGACGTTGAGCTTGTTGACGACGCCGCGCACCGGCGCGCGCAGCTCGGTGCGCCTGACGCGGTCCTGGGCCGACTTGATGTTCTCGTCGAGCACCGCGAGATCGGCGCGGGATTTCGCGAGATCGTCCTCGGCCTGGGCGCGAAACGCGGTGACGATGTTCCGCCGCCGCGCGCGCGCCTCCTGCACCGCCGCCTCGGTCTTGACGATGCTGGCCTGAACCACCGCAAGCTGGCCGCGCAAATCGGTGGCCTGGCGGTCGGCGCGCAGCATCTCGATCTCCGGCACCACCTTCTGCTCATAGAGCTTGCGCGTCAGCCCGAGCTCGCGATTGAGCAGCACCAGGGTCTCCGAGAAGCGCTTCTCGCTCGCCTTGAGCTCGTCGATCTCCTTGCTCTTCTGCTGCTCCTGCTGCTGCACGACGTCGACGTCCTGCGCGAGCTTCCTGGCATGCGCGTCGAACACCGCCCGCTCGCTCTGCACCGCGCGCGGCGCGACGGCGAGCAGATCATCGGGAAACTCGACCGCGTCACGGCCCTCGGTCTCGGCGGCGAGCCGGATCACCCGCGCCGCCATGGCGCCGCGCCGCTCGCGGATCTCGCCGAACTGCGCGGCGAAATTGGTATCCTCGATGCGCGCCAGCGGCTGGTCCTTGTCGACGATCGCGCCCTCCTGCACCAGGAGATCGGCGATGATGCCGCCCTCCAGCGACTGCACCACCTGGGTCTGCCGCGACGGCACCACCTTGCCGTTGCCGCGCTTGACCTCGTCGAGCACGGCGAAATGCGCCCAGATCAGGAAGGTGACGAACAGCGCGAGCGAGGCATAGAGCAGCATCCGCGCCGTCTTCGGCGTGCGCAGCTCGAGCGCGGCGCGGATGTCGTTGGAGAAGGCGAAGTCGCTGTGCGCCATGACGACTACGCCCCCTGCGCCGGCGCCGCGGCCGGCTGCGGACGCAGCATCGTCATGATCTGCGCGGTCGGCCCGTCGGCGACCAGCCGGCCCGCATCGAACACCAGGATGCGATCGACCAGCGCCAGCAGCGAGGGCCGGTGCGTGGAGACGATGATGGTCATCTCGCCCTTCGCCAGCCCCTTCAGCCGCTCCAGAAACTCAGCTTCGCTGCGCATGTCGAAATGCGCCGTCGGCTCGTCGAGGTACAGCACGCGCGGCTTGCGGATCAGCACGCGCGCCAGCCCGATCGCCTGCTTCTGGCCGCCGGACAGGCTGCGGCCGCCCTCGGCGATCATCATCTCGTAGCCCTGCGGATGCCCGGCGATGAAGCTCTCGACGCCGGCGAGCCGCGCCGCCTCCAGCACCTCGGCATCGGTCGCCGCAGGGCAGCCGAGCGTGATGTTGTCGCGCAGCTTGCCGTAGAACAGATCCGTATCCTGCAGCACGAAACCGACGCCGGCGCGCAGATCCGCCGGATCGTATTGGGCGATATCGATGCCGTCGATCAGGATGCTGCCCTCGGCAGGCGGATAGAACGCGGTGGCGAGCCGTCCGACCGTCGTCTTGCCGGAGCCGACGCGGCCGATGATGCCGATCCGCTCGCCCGGCTTGATCGCGAAGGAGACGTTGTCGAGCGCCTTCGCCTGACTGCCGGGATAGCTGAAACTGACGTTCCTGAAGGTGATGCCGCCCTTCTCGATCTGCCGGGCGACATAGATCTTCTCCGGCGGCCGCTCGCGCTCCAGCGACATCAGCCGGTCGATCGAGCGCAGCGCCGATGTCGTCTGGGTGAAGCGCGTCATGACGCCGGCAATGCCCGCGATCGGGCCGAGCACGCGTCCCGACAGCATGTTGGCGGCGACAAGCGCGCCGACCGACAGCTTGCCGTCCATGATCAGGAACACGCCGACCACGACCAGCAGAAGACTGCAGAGCTGGCTGGCGACGCTCGCCGCGGTCATCGCCATCGATGCCCAGAACTGGACGTCCTCGCTGGAGCGAGCCGTGGCCGCGACCGAGCGCTCCCACATCGTCTGCACCCGGCTCTCGCCGGCGACGGCGCGGACCGTCTCCATTCCGTTCAAGGATTCCACCAGCACGCCATGACGGGCGGAGGATTGCGCCTGCATCTGGCGCATCGCGCGGTCGAGCGGCCGCTGGATCAGCAGGCCCACCGTGATCATCACCGGCAGCATCAGCAGCGGAATCCAGGCGATGGGTCCGGCGATGACGAACAGCAGCGCGATGAAGACCACCGCGAACAGCATGTCCGTCGCCGACACCACGGTGCCGGAGGTGAAGAACTCGCGCACGGAATCGAAGTCGCGCAGCTGATTGGCGAGGATGCCGACCGACGCCGGCCGCTTGTCCATCTTCAGCGCCATGACATGCTCGAAGATGTCGGCGGCGAGCACCACGTCGATCTTCTTGCCGGTCATGTCGATGATCCGGCTGCGCACCACCTTGAGCAGGAAGTCGAAGGCGATCGCCAGCGCGAGGCCGATGCCGAGCGCGACCAGCGACGGCACGGCGCCGTTCGGAATGACGCGGTCATAGACGCTCATCGTGAACAGCGGCGCGGCGAGCGCCAGAATGTTGACGATGAAGGCCGCGAGCGCGACATGGGCGTAGTTGGCGCCGAAGCGTCGGACCACGGACCAGAACCAGTGCCGCTTCGGCACCTCGCCGGTCGCCTCCACCCGGGGATCGGCGATCGCGGCCGGCCGCACCAGATAGGCGAAGCCGGCGTAAGCCGCCGTCACGGCATCGATCCGCTCGAGCGCCGGCGTCTCACCGCGTGACGGATCGAGCATCGAGGCGCGGCCCGCGGCGTGGTCGATCGCCAAGAGGATCCGCGTCGTGCCGTCGTGACACATCAGCACGCAGGGCAGGACAAGCGCGGGGATCTCGGTCAGCTTCCGTTCCACGAGTTGCGCCTCAAGCCCTGCCCGGCGCGCAGCGCGTTCGTAGAGGCCGATGCTGAGCACGCCGCTGTCGAGCGGAAGCCCTGATAGCAGGGCGCTGCGGCTCAGGGCGCGACCATGATGCGCGGCGAGATAAAGCAGGCTGTCGCCGAGAGGGTCGGAATGCGGCGCGGCCCCGCTGGCCGGCGATGTCATCGCCGCAGCGTCGTCGGGCTCGAACCTGGTCGGACGAATGTTCAACAAGGCCTCGGAGATCACCGGGTCAGCCGAGCCACACGCCCCTGCCCTTCACGATTGTCTATCGACAAGCCCGTTTAGCTCAAATTTTCTGCAGCGCCCCCGAAAATTTGGGGTTCGGCTCCGGCTGGGCCGGCAAAGTTGGGCCCAGAGTAAACGTGCGAGAAGGCCGCCGGCCCCTGCACGGCGTCAGGTTCCACCTATTTTGGAACAGATCCGGTCTGGGGAGCACCGCGGTATCGGCCTGACGCAACGAACAGGCTGGTGTCCGCGGGATCGCTCGAAGCCCAGCGGTCGCCGAAGCTGATCGGCGCCGGCTGCTTCGGCAGCCCCTCATAGCCGAACAGCGGCACGGGGGCGGCGGAGCTGAGCGGCTCGGGTCCCGGCGAGGGCGCGCCGAGGCGCACCGGCGGCAGGCTGTAGCCGATGAAGCCGCTGGGCGTATCGACCGGCTCGCTGTCCGGCGGGTGCCCGGTGTTGAGATAATTCAGCATCTGGCCCATCGCGGCGAGCAGCTGATAATCCGCGAACACGGTGACGCCACGCGCCGAGATCAGCGAGACGTTGGCGTTGAAATACTGGTTCTGCGAGTTCAGGAGGTCGATCAGGGTCCGCTGGCCGAGCTCGTATTCCTTGTTGTAGGCGATGAAGGTGCGGCGCGCCGCCTCGACGTCGCGGACCAGAGCGGCGACGCGGTCGGCCGTGATGATCCGGGCGGCCCAGGCCTTGTCGATCGACTCCAGCGCATCGCGCTGCAGCCGCGCGTGCTTCTGCTGCTCCTGGATCATCCGCTGCGCCGCTTCCTCGCGGCGCCACGAATTCTGGCCGCCATTGAAGACGTCCCACGACGCGACCACCTTGCCGCTGACCTCGTCGTAACGGTTGTTGTAGGTGATCGACTCCTTGCCGGTGGTCGCGCGTCCCTCCAGCGACAAAGTCGGCAGGAAGCTGCCGGTCGTGGCGTCGAAGCCCCGCTTCGCGGCGGTCACATCGGCGGCGGCGGCCCGCAGGGTCGGATTGAACTTGTAGGCGACGTCGAGCGCCTGCGCCTTGTCGCGCGGCATGTCCGACAGCCGGCCGGGAAAGCGCAGATTATAAGGCTCGAGCCCGACCACCTTGCGGTACTTGGCGCGCGCTACTTCAAGGCTGAGGCGGAATTCCTCCAGCACGGCCTGGGCGGCGGCGACGCGCTCCTCGGCCTGCTGCGTATCGCCCTCGCCGGCCCGGCCGCCCTCGAAGCGGGCCTGCACGTTGCGCCGCAGGTCGAGATGGACCTTGAGATTCTTCTCGGCCAGCCCGACCAGGCGGATGTAGCGCATGACGTCGACATAGGCTTCGGCCGCATCGAGCCCGATCAGCTCGGTGCGCTCCAGCACGCGGTAGGCCGCGGCATCGACCCGGGCGGCCTGCCGCCATACCTCGTTGATCGAGGAGAAGCCGTCGAACAGCAGCTGACGGACCACGACACCCGCTTCGCGGCCGCGAAGATAGCGGCCATTATTCGCCGGCGCCGGCGACACATATTGCTTGAGCATCTCGGGCCCGGCGCTGGCATCGAGCCGCACCTGCGGCAGCAGCGTGCCCTGGGACTGCCGCAGCTCCGCCTCCGTGGCACGACGATTGGCCGCAGCCTCGCCCACGCCCGGATTGGTCTTCACCGCCTGATTGATGGCGTCCTGTATCGTGAACGGCTCGGCTGCCAGAGCCCGGTCAATGCCCACAGCCGTAACGCCAATAAAAGCAAGTGCGCAAATGATCTTCAACATGCGTAGAGCGGTAACAAAGTCGGCATCGGAGCACAATGTGGCGCGCCACAGTTCGGACCAAAAACCGTCTCGTTGTTGCAGATCGGCGACTCGTCGCCCCTCCGAGCCGAGATCGCCCAGCATGGCCGACGTCAATCGGCCGCACCAAATTCTGCAAGCAATAAATCTATTGCCATTTTTCAGAATTCATGTTCCTCTCTGGCCATCCCGGCCCGCCGAGAGGGGCGCTTCGCGATCGTCACGAGACGTGGGCTGGAGATGCGGTGGCCGCGGGCCGGCTGCAGCGGGCTTGATGCTCGCCGACGAACGGCAGGCTTGCGGACGTGAAGACGCGTGGTCCTGGCGCCCCGATGCTGGCGTCAAGCTGGCGGGTGATGATCCCGGC
>NZ_CAFI01000295.1 GCF_000239775.1 Bradyrhizobium sp. ORS 375 | reverse complement strand
CGGCTGAGGCCGCAGGCAAATCGTACCGCGACGGGACGAAGGGCCGCCTGCCCCTTCATTTCCTTGTCATTTCCCGGGTTTGCGGCTAGAAGGCCGCCACGTCCGCGGCCCCCGCACCCCTGGAGGCTTGCCGAGAGGGACGTCCAGCACGGGCCGCATTGCGGCCTTTAACTTTTTAAAACAAGGACTTAACACGATGGCGACCGTCAGAGAACTGAAGGCGACCGCCCGTCCGTCAGTCGGCAAGGGGGCCGCACGGGCAGAGCGTCGCGCCGGGAGAGTGCCCGGAGTGATTTATGGAGACAACCAGCCCCCGCTGCCGATCTCGGTGGAAGACCGCGAGCTGCGCCAGCGCATCCTCGCCGGCCGGTTTCTGACCACGATCTTCGACATCAGCCTCGACGGCAAGAAGCACCGGGTGATCCCGCGCGACTTCCATCTCGATCCGGTCAAGGACTTCCCGATCCACGTCGACTTCATGCGGCTCGGCCAGGGCGCGACCATCCGCGTCAGCGTTCCGCTGCACGTGGTGGGCTCGGAAGGCGCGCCGGGCGTCAAGCGTGGCGGCACGGTCAACATCGTGACCCACACGCTGGATCTCGAGTGCCTCGCGGAGAACATCCCGCAGTTCATCGAGGCCGATGTCAGCGCGCTGGAAATCAACCACTCGCTGCACATCTCCGACGTCAAGCTGCCGACCGGCGTGAAGACGCTGTCGCGCGACGACGCGACGCTGGTCACCATCGTGCCGCCGTCGGGTTATGGCGAGGAGCAGAAGGCTGCCGCTGGCGCTGCAGCGGCTCCCGCTGCCGCCGCTCCGGCTGCCGGTGCCAAGGCCCCTGCCGCCGCCGCGAAGGCGCCTGCTGCCGCGGCCAAGGCCCCCGAGAAGAAGAAGTAAGCCGATCCGCTGTCGGGGCGCGCGGGCTTATCCCGCGCGCCCCGGAGCGACGGCAGGTCCCGGTGCCGCGCCATGCTGCTGTTCGTCGGTCTCGGCAATCCCGGCGCGAAATATGCGCGCAACCGGCACAATATCGGCTTCATGGCCGTCGACGAGATTTCCCGGCGCCACCGCTTTTCGCCCTGGCGCCGCCGGTTCCAAGGCGAGACCTCGGAAGGCACGCTCGACTCCGAGCGCGTCATTCTCCTGAAGCCCACGACCTTTATGAACGAGTCGGGCCGCGCCGTGCAGGAAGCGGCCAGCTTCTTCAAGCTCGGCGTCGGCGACGTCACGGTGTTTCAGGACGAGCTCGAGCTGGCACCCGGCAAGCTGCGCGTGAAGGTCGGCGGCGGCATTGCCGGACATAACGGGCTGCGCTCGATCTCGGCGCATCTCGGCAACGACTACCGCCGCGTCCGGCTCGGCATCGGCCATCCCGGCGTCAAGGAGCTGGTGCACGGCCACGTGCTGTCGGACTTCGCCAAGAGCGAGATGCCCTGGGTCGAGGCGCTGTGCGAAGCGGTGGCCGACAATGCTGAGTTGTTGACCGGCAAGCGCGACTCCACCTTCGCCAACAAGGTGCATCTGGCGCTGCAGGCCAAAGGTTTTCTGGACAAGGGCGACGCCGGCGCCGCGTGAGGCGCGCGCGATGTCGCCAAAGAGGATGCGAGACGGATCATGGGATTCAAATGCGGGATCGTCGGCCTGCCCAACGTCGGCAAGTCGACGCTGTTCAATGCGCTGACGGAGACGGCGGCGGCGCAGGCGGCAAACTATCCGTTCTGCACCATCGAGCCGAATGTCGGCGAGGTCGCCGTGCCGGATCCGCGGCTTGAGAAGCTCGCGGCGATCGCCAAGTCTGGTCAGATCATTCCGACGCGGCTGACCTTTGTGGACATCGCTGGCCTCGTGCGCGGCGCCTCCAAGGGTGAAGGCCTCGGCAACCAGTTCCTCGCCAACATCCGCGAGGTCGATGCGATCGCGCATGTGGTGCGCTGTTTCGAAGACTCCGACATCACCCATGTCGAGGGCAAGATCGCCCCGCTCGCCGATATCGAGACCATCGAGACCGAGCTGATGCTCGCCGACCTCGACAGCCTCGAGAAGCGCGTCGACAACCTCGCCAAGAAGGCCAAGGGCGGCGACAAGGACGCCAAGGAGCAGCACGATCTCGTCACCCGCGCGCTGGTGCTGCTGCGCGACGGCAAGCCGGCGCGGCTGCTGGAACGCAAGCCGGAGGAGGAGCGCGCCTTCGGCATGCTCGGCCTGCTGAGCTCGAAGCCGGTGCTCTACGTCTGCAACGTCGAGGAAGGCTCGGCCAAGGACGGCAACAGCTTCTCGCAGGCGGTGTTCGCCCGCGCCAAGGAAGAAGGCGCGATCGCCGTGGTGATCTCGGCCAAGATCGAGTCGGAGATCGCGACCCTGTCGCGCGAGGAGCGCGTGGACTTTCTGGAGACGCTCGGCCTCGAAGAGGCCGGCCTCGACCGTCTGATCCGCGCCGGCTACCAGCTGCTCGACCTGATCACCTACTTCACCGTCGGCCCGAAGGAAGCCCGCGCCTGGACCATCCACCGCGGCACCAAGGCGCCGGCGGCGGCGGGCGTCATCCACACCGATTTCGAGAAGGGCTTCATCCGCGCCGAGACCATCGCCTATGCCGACTATGTCGCCCTTGGCGGCGAGGCCGGTGCGCGCGAGGGCGGCAAGCTGCGGCTCGAGGGTAAGGAATATGTCGTCGCCGACGGCGACGTGATGCACTTCCGCTTCAACAACTAACGACGCTGCGGAGGCGGCTACATCCGCCCCTGCTCGCGGATCGCGCCGAGATGCTCGTTGATGCGGAAGACGATCAGCACGAACTCGGCCAGGATGCGCGACAGCACCATGCCGACGATGATGCCGGCGAGCGAGGAGAGCAGCAGCAGGAAGCCGCCGAACGGGCTGATCGCCATCTCCGCAAGGCCGGTGAAGATGCCGCGGATTCCCCAGAGGATGACGAGGGCGATCACCAGCCAATAGAACGTCTTGATGATGGTGGGCGTGATGAAACGGTCCCACTGGAACAAATCGCGAAATTCCAACATTCTGATCCCCCAGCAAAGTCCGAATCGCAACGCATATCCGTCTTTAGGTGCTGTGCGAAACCAGCACCAGACGACATCAACGACGGCAACCATCGATCGCGGTATCCGGCGCCTTCTGGCGCTCTCGTGCGACCGGATCGGACGTCTGCCATGCGAGCGGTCCGGTTGTGATTGCTGCAAAGTGCGGCCACAATCAGGCTTCTTTCAGCCATTCCCGACCCATGACCCTCACCTTCGAAGATTTTCCTCCCGGCCCCTTCGGCAGCTTCGGCCCGCGCCACGTCAGCCGCGACGAGATCATCGCATTCGCCTCTGAGTTCGATCCGCAGCCGATGCATGTCGATGAAGACGCCGCGAAGCAGTCCATGCTCAAGGGCCTTTCGGGTTCGGGGTGGCATCTCTGCTCGGTGATGATGCGGATGATGTTTGACGGCTTCATCGGCCGCACCGCCTCGCTCGGCTCGCCCGGCGTCAACGAGGTCCGCTGGCTGTCGCCGTTGCGGCCGGACGATGCGCTGACGCTCGATGTCGAGGTCCTCGAAGCCCGCGTGTCGCGCAGCCGACCGTCGACCGGGATCGTCACGTTCAAATGCAGCGTGCGTAACGCGGCTGGTGAGCGTCTCTGCGAGATGGTCTCCCCGATCATCGTCGAGCGACGTGGGGAGGCGGGCTGATGCGCTTCTTCGAGGATCTTCAGGTCGGCCAGCGCCGCGGGCTCGGCTCCTACACGTTCTCCGCAGAGGAGATCAAACGCTTCGCCGCGCAGTTCGATCCGCAACGTTTTCACCTGGACGCGGAAGAGGGCCGCAACTCGCTGTTCGGCGGGCTCGCCGCCTCCGGCTGGCATATCGGATCGATCTGCATGAAGCTGATCGTCGCCGACAATCAGCGTCTCGCCGAGATCGCGCGGACGCGCGGCGAAAAGATCGTCCAAGGCGGACCATCGCCGGGATTCCGCGAGCTGCGTTGGATCAAGCCCGTCCTCGCAGGTGATACGATCACCTTCTCCAGCGTGATTGATTCGCTGCGCGCCTCCGCCTCCCGCCCGCAATGGGGCATTCTCCAAGCGCGCAACAGCGGGCACAATCAACGCGGCGAGCTGGTGTTTTCCGTGCTCGCATCGGTGTTTGTGCCACGGCGACACAACGGTTGAGGCGAAAAGGTCACGTTGCGGAGGATTGTCTGGCCGGAACCAACTTCGCGCTAACGCATTCTGAACCCGGACTCTATAAGACAGCCAATCAGGGATCAGGATGTGGGGGATGAGTATGGCAGATCGCGGTGGTCTGAAACTCCTCGGCTTTATCTTTGCCAGCGTGACGCTCGCGGTGATGCTCGCGACCGGAATGGTCGTGAAGGGCTATGCCGACGGTTCGTACTCGCTGGAGACCTCGGCCTCGGTCGAGGAGTAATCGATTAAGCAGTCGTTAACGGCGACGCGCAGCGTCGCCTCGTTCGGCGGTCACCGGCTCCAGATGAGCACCATGACCGCCATTGCCACCAGCAGCAATCCGACGAAACGGACCATGATGGTCCCGATCCGCTGAGGCTGAGCCCGCAGTGGGATCGGATCGGTGGTGTCAGGCCGAATCGTTTCCATCAGAAGACCGCCCCCCAGACGCAATGTGCCCGCAAATCGCATGGGCACGTTTTGGTCGCAGGGCCGTCACATGACGTTCAATGGCATGGCCTCTCGCCAATATGAAAACCGCCGCGCGATCGCTCGCGTGGCGGTTCACCTTGAACAGACCGGAATGATCAGCTGCTACGCAGACCGTCGGCGGCGCGCTTCCACTGGGTCACGTTTTCGGCGATGGCCCGGGTCGACTTCATCGCAGCCTGGCTGAGCTGGGCGTAGCTCGCGATCTCGCGCTGCACGCGCTGACCCTCGGCGTGCAGCAGCTCCCGCAGGCTCTCGAGCTCCCCGATCAGGTTCTCGATCTCCGAAAGAGAGGTGCCCGCAACGCGCTGGATCAGCGTCGTAACACTGTTGACCGCGGCATCGGCATCGATCGCGGCTTCGGCGGTGGCGGCAGCGTTCGGACGACGCAGATAGGCGATATCATTACGCACGAAATCACGAATGCCGGCCTCGACTTCGGAGACCGCAGCGAGATCCGTATCCAGCTCGGCTTCAGTTCCATCGATCTTGTCCGGACGAATGACATTCATCGGCTATTTCCTCAGTTCGCGTTCAAGCGAGCGCGGTGTCCCCGCACGACGAAATTCTCAAAGCCTATCAGTGCGGCCAAATTAGGCCGCAACGCGGCGAAGCTGCGGCGAGGGTTCGATCATTCGTGGCAGGCGGCCACAATTCGTTAACCTTACCAGCTGCGCTTGAAGCCGGCCGAGATGCTCTTGCTGGTGCTCCCCTGCGCGGTCTCGCTGACCGAGCCTGACACCGTGAGTCCATCAGTAAGCTTCTGCTCCGCACCGAGCTTGCGCAGCCATTTGTCGTCGCTCGACGACAATGTCTGTCCAGCCGTCACGCTGGTGCCCGTATCCTGGATCGAGAGCCGCGCGGACTGCTCGGTGTCGAAGCTGCGGCTCGTCTTCGCTGCTGCGCCGGGGATCGGCACCATGCCCTGCTGCGTGACGTTGTAGCCGTTCTGCAGGGTCAGATTGTAGTGGTCGATCGGCACCGCCTTCGTGATCGTTGTGCCGAGTCGGCCCTGGTCCGAGCCAGGATCGACGCGGGCTTCGATGGCCGTCTTGTCCCAGATCGAACCGGCCCCGGGCGCGGTGACGGCGGCCCACGCCGACCCGCCTGATTGCGGGGCGCTACCACCGTTCTCAGCCTTCTCCGCCAGCAATTCCGACATCGTCGTAGGCTGCCGCGCCACCGTCATATCGGCGCCGACACGCGCATCCCAGAACGACGAGACCGACTGCTTGACCGAGACGCCGGAGGCAAGGTTGCCCTTGTTCTGGTTTGCCCAGTCGAGCGCGGCAGCCTTTTCGGCAGCCGCCTTGCGCTTCGCCGCGGCCGCTGCCTCGGGCCGATCGAGGAAAGTCATCTCGTCGATTGCCAGTTGGCTCCAGTCGAGCTTGTCGAGTTCAATTCCCTTCATCGGGTCGGCAGCGGCGACCTGATCCTCAGGCTCCTCCGCATCGGCCTCTGGCGAGGGCGCAATCTGCTGCCAGGGAGCGATCTGCATCGGCTGCGGCGCCTGAATTAGCGTCTGGCCCTGCGCAGCGGACGCAATAAGCCCGAAGCCGGCCGAGAAGAGAGCCAGCGCGCAACCATACGATGTCATGAGAGCAACCCCCGCCGCCCGAACCTGTCTGGTGGAATATGGTGGAATCTTGGCGCAAAATTATGACCGAGCCAGTCACGATGTATTGGGTTGTAGCTGACCGCGCCTGCAATTCATCGCGCCAACCCAGGACCGCCGGCCGGCCCTATGCGATGCTGCCGATGCGGGGCAGATCGATCGGATGGCCAAGCGTCTGCTCCACCAGATCGAACGTGTCGATCAGGATGCGCAACCGCGACAGTTTGCCGGCGCGGAATTGCATGAACTGCGCGAGCCGGGCCGTAATCGGTTTCTCGGAATCCTGCGTGGTCATCGCACACCGGACCATCGTCGCCGCCGCGCTCTCGTCAAGCATGAGCGTCTCGCGCTCCAGCTTCCGGATATGGACATTGTTGGCGATCTGCCTCACGGCGTCGAGCACGGCCTCCTTGCCGAGCCGGGCGCCGAGAAAGGGAAACATATCGATCGGACCGTAGATGGCCCAGTCGATGTCGTCGTCGAGAACCGCGGCGAGCGCGTCGAAATGGCGATCGTTGATCGCGCGGTGCAATGCGCGCGACAGACGCCAGAGGCTGTGCTCCGTCATCCTCTCATGATCCTGATCTGGCTTGCAGGGCGGCGCCTTCCGTCGGGCGATCGCGTCAATGACGTCGCGCGGTGCGCCTTGTCCGACCCTCTGCGGTCCTCGATACGCGAACGACATCCACGCGCAACGGTTGTTTTTGCATTGCACAAATGCACACCGGCCATCCCGCCCCCCAAGCCTGCGGGTTCATGCCCGTTAACGTGATTCGTACGGCATCCGTCGGCGGGCGATGGCGAGCTCCTGCTCGCGAAAGGCCGCCATGCCGAACAGCGTGGCGCCAGCAAGCCCGCCGACGAGAGCGCCGAGAGGCATGAAGGTGAAGAACACGAGCATGCCGGCGTAGCCTTCAAATTCGCTGGTGTTGAACAGCTCGATCCAGGCAAGGCCGAGGCCAATGCCGATCGTGGCGCCGCCGACGACGCCCATCACCAGTCCGGCAATTGCCAGGAATGCTATTTTCATGTGCCAAATGCCCCGCGCCCACCCGCTGATGGGTTCGGGACGCGACCGCGAGGTTCAACGCAAAGCGGTTCGCGACGGTGACGTTTCCGTGATCGATGCGGAGCGCCAGCGTCTATTGGTCAGGGACGGGACGTCCCCGCGACCAGCAGGCGACTGAGATCGCATTCGAGCACCTGCTGCACCAGGTCGAACGTGTCCATGATCTCGCGGATGCGGCTGATCCGGCCGTCGCGCAAGGTATAGAAAGCGGCGAGGTCGTACTGCACGATGCGGTCATTGTCGCGCTTGCGCAGGAAGATGCGGAGGTCGGCAGCGACCTGGTCGCCTTCGCAGATCATGGTCTTGATCTCATGCCGGATGTCGGCATAGCGGCTGCGCGCGACCTCCCACATCTGGCGGACCTCGGCCTTGCCGTGACGCCGGCCGAGGTGGGGGAAGATGTCGATCGGAGCCGAGGCGAAGTGTTCGACATCATCGGTGCAATGAGCCAGCACTGCGTCGAAGTCCCCGGCGGCATGGGCCTCGAGCAGCTTGCGCACACGCTGCTTGTTGATGTGCTCGATCATCCTGTCTCCACTGACGGGACTTCCCTGGTTCGCGGCGATATTTCTGAAGAGACCGGTCCCTGGTCGTCAATCGTCGGTCGATCGCTCGCAGAGAGAATGCGCCGACACGGTGAACGGAAGCTTGGCGACCGCCGGTGTGCGAGACCAAGTTCTTCAGAGTAGGTCACAGGCGGCATCAAAAAGTTCGGGTCCGGCCTCCGGCTGTGTCGCGGAACCACACCGCAGGGCCGCCGTTAGAGAGCCACCTTCCTGCGGAGCACGATCATGAAGACCTTTCTTGCCTTGTCCATCACCGCCGTTGCCCTGCTCTCCACCCAAGCTGCCGAGGCCAAAGGATGCATCAAGGGCGCGATCGTCGGCGGCGTCGCCGGTCATTATGCTGGCCACCACGGTGTGCTTGGCGCTGCCGCCGGATGCCTGTACGGCCGCCATCGCGCCAACGCCAAGGAGCAGGAGCGCCGGGATCAGCAAAGCCAGGTGAACGGTCAGGGCCGGATGTAGCCGCCCCGCCCGCGCTCGACTCGCCGTGGCGTCCAGCCGGCAGCGGCCGAGGTCGGGTGATGCGCCTCACAGTGGGGGATGGGTGAATGGGCGATATGGGAGCGGAGTAGCCCTCGTCGAGGGCTCCGCAACCGGATCAATCAACCATGCTCGCTGCATCGTCCCAGAGCCCCTCCGCTCCCAGCACATCGGCGCCCAAGGCGCCGTCTCTCAATCTTCTGGAAGGCATGGTGCTGACCGCCCTGTTCCAGGCGATCCCGACCTATGCCGGCGCCGCGCTTATCCTCAAGATCGCGCACAGCACCGCGTTGCGGCCCGGCATCATCGGCTTCGTCGCGACCGCCACCCTCATCCACGTCTTGATGACCTCGGCCGCAGGGCCGCGCTATCCCCGCCTCCTGAAGCAGGCCTATGCAGCAGACTTCTACGATGCGACCTTGAGCTTTACCGACAAGGTGCTGCGTTGGCGCACGCAGCCGGACGGCTCGCTGCAATTGCTGAGCTCGACGGTCATGCTCGCCCTGCTCTCGATCGCTGCGCTCGCGGTGAATTGAAACCGCTCATCCGCATCGCGGCCGCGTTTGGACGAACCGCTCAGTCGGAAAGGCGCAGCGCCAGGGGGCCATCCTTGGCTGCCAGTCGCGATGATCCCGGCTTTTGGCCGTCCATCAACCTGGCCAGCACCCATCCCCACACCAGGATGTCGCCGATCTGGCCTGCCTCGGACCGCCGCCATTCGACCGTGATGCAAGCGGCAGAAGCCGGCGGAGAGAACGCGACCGCTTCGTCGACGAAGGCGGCAGGATTTGCATAGGGCGCGGCGTCGCGATCCGTCCATTCGGGCTGCAGCGGAGCCGGGCAGCGATTGTAGAGCCAGACATCACCACGAATGGTTCCGGCTGCGTCCAGCCAATAGGCGTAGGCCACCCTGCCGTCATCTTCGACCATGATGGTCGCTGCGCCATCAGGCGAGATGAACTTGCGCAGAAACCCGTTGCTCGCCATCTCACCCGCTGTCTGGACCGTCATGTCGCCTCGGCAATTCCAAGCCGTTCTGCTGTTCCGAACTCGAGATGCAACAGCCGTTCCAGCGCCGCTCCCAAATCCGAGACAACGGTGCCATAGGTCATGCGAAGGGGTGATCCGAACGGGCCACGCGGATACTCGCCGATCCGGTAGACCGCGCGGACGTTCGGCCCGAGGCGACCGAGATGCCTTTCGACGACATCAAGCTTGGTGGCCGGGTCCATCGGAATGACGGCTGAGATCAGTGACGACAGCACGCTGTCGATGATCGCGCCCTCGCGAATCAGCAGCTCAGTTGCGTCGGCGACATTCCCCGAGATAATCCCCTCAGCATCGTCACGGACGTGAAGCAACACGTAACAGAGCCTTGCGCTTTCGAGAGTGGGCGCCGGCACCTCGTTCTGCTCAAGGGTCCGCAGGGCCTCCTCGGACGTAAAGGGGCCGAAGGCGGAGCGAAGATGTCGTCTCAACCAGCTCATGACCGATCCTAACGCCGAATGAGCGCGCGGCGTCAACAGATACCATTCCTGATCTCGTCGGCGCGAGGGTGAGGCTATTGCCTCTCCGTCTTGCACCGTCGTCCCGCTTCCGCCACAACGAACCTCGGAAACGCCAAGAACAACAACAAGAGCCCACCCGAGCCTGCCCTTCATGTTCAACGCCATCGAACGGCCCTCCGGCCATCCGCCCGTCGCAGCCGAGGTCGCCCGCGATTTCGGTCCGCTGTACGCCTCGCACGGCTTCATCGGCTGGCTGTTCGCGATCACCGGGCCGGTGGCGATCATCCTCTCGGTCGGTGCCAATGGCGGGCTGTCCCAGGCCGAGATCGCGTCGTGGATCTTCGGCGTATTCTTCATCAACGGCCTGATCACGCTCATACTGTCGTGGCGCTATCGCGAGCCGCTCGTGCTGTTCTGGACCATTCCGGGCACCGTGCTGGTCGGGCAGTCGCTGACGCATCTCAGCTTCGCGCAGGTGGTTGGCGCGTTCTACGGCACGGCGCTGCTGATGGTCGTTCTCGGGCTGTCCGGCTGGGTCAAACGCGCGATGCAGCTGGTGCCGATGCCGATCGTAATGGGGATGGTCGCCGGCGTCTTCCTGCGCTTCGGCCTCGACCTGGTGCGCGCCGTGCTGGGTGAATTCGCCATCGCCGGTCCGATGGTTGTCGTCTGGCTGATGCTGACGGCCTTGCCCGCGCTCGGCCGGCGCTGTCCGCCGATCATCGGGGCGCTTGTGATCGGCACAGCGGCGGCCATCGTGCTCGGCAAATACGACCAGAGCGCCTCGTTGCAGATTGCGCTGATCCGCCCGGTGATCCCGACGCCCTCCTGGTCGCTCGCGGCCATGATCGAGCTGATCGTGCCGCTCGCGGTCACCGTGCTGGTGGTACAGAACGGCCAGGGCTTTGCAGTGCTGACCGCTGCCGGACACAAGCCGCCGGTCAATCTCGTCACCGTCGCGTGCGGTATCGGCTCGGCGCTCGCGGCTGTCGTCGGCGGCGTCTCCACCTGTCTCACCGGCCCGACCAATGCCATCGTGGTCTCCGGCGGCGAGCGCAAGCGCCATTATACCGCAGCGATGATGGTCGGCGTGCTGGCGCTCGGCTTCGGCCTGCTGGCGCCGACCTTCACGACGCTGCTGTTGATCGCGCCGAAAGCGCTGATCACGGTGCTGGCGGGTCTCGCCATGCTGCGCGTGCTGCAGACGGCGTTCGTGACGGCCTTCAAGACGAGCTTCTCGCTCGGCGCGTTGATCGCCTTTCTCGTCACAGTCGCCGACGTGCCGCTGCTCAATATCGGTGCGGCGTTCTGGGGTCTTGTCGCGGGCTTCGCAATCTCCTGGCTGCTTGAGCGGGCCGACTTCGCTCTCGTGTCGAACGGCTAACGAATTATCGCACCGCACCACGCTCCGTTGTCGCTATCGCTGGGCGAGCGGCAACGGCCTGTTGCAGCGCCGCTGGATCGCGCTACACTTCCCGACCAAACAAGAATGATCTCGACAATGATTTGGGGAGGATACGAATGACTGCGATCACGCGCCGCAACATGCTTGCGGGCACGGCAGCAGCCGGCGCACTGGCGCTCACGGGGCAACCCGCCTGGTCGGAGCCGCAATGGAAGAAATATGCCGGCACCAAGCTCGAGGTGATCCTGGCCAAGGGTCCGCGCGGCGACAATCTGCAGAAGAACATCAAGGAATTCACCGCGCTCACCGGCATCGAGGTCGAATCCGAGCAGATCCCCGAGCAGCAGCAGCGGCAGAAGGTCGTGATCGAGCTGTCATCGGGTAAGCCGAGCTTCGACGTGGTTCACTTGAGCTATCACGTGCAGAAGCGTCAGTTCGAGAAGGCCGGCTGGCTTGCCGACATCACCGACATGATGAAGGATCCGAACCTCACGGCGCCGGACCTCGTGCCGACCGATTTCTCCGCCGCGGGGCTGACTTACGCCAGCAACGACAAGGGCCGCATGTTCTCGCTGCCATGGTCGGTCGACTACTTCATCCTCTACTACAACAAGGAGCTGTTCGCGAAGAAGGGCGTCGAGGTGCCGAAGACGCTCGACGAGATGGTCACAGCCGCACAGAAGCTCACCGACCCCAAGGACGGCACCTTCGGCTTCGTCGGCCGCGGCCTGCGCAACGCCAACATGACCTTGTGGACGAACTTCTTCCTGAACTATGGCGGCGAGTTCCTCGACGCCAAGGGCAACATCCTGACCGACGGTCCGGAGGCCATCGAGGCCACCAAGCTTTATCAGAAGCTCCTGACCACCTGCGCGCCTCCGGGCGTGGCCGGCTTCAACTGGATGGAGTCGATGGCCTCGTTTACGCAGGGCCGTTCGGCGATGTGGATCGACGGCGTCGGCTGGGCGCCGCCGCTGGAGGACCCCAACGCTTCGCGCGTCGTCGGCAAGGTCGGCTATACGGTGGTGCCGGCGGGTCCCAAGGGCCAATACTCGGCGACCTATGGCGACGGCATCGGCATTGCCGCGGCGAGCAAGAACAAGGAGGCCGCCTGGCTGCTCTGCCAGTGGCTGGTGTCGAAGCCGCAGGGCGCGCGCCTGGTGCAGGCCGGCGGCGGAGTGCCGTTCCGCAACTCGGTGCTCAACGATGCCGGGATCCAGGGCGGCGTGAAGATGCCGAAGGAGTGGCTGCAGTCGGCGATTGATTCCGGCAAGATCTCGAAGCTCGGCCTGCCGGTCATCATTCCGGTCGCCGAGTTCCGCGACCTCGTCGGCGCGGCGCTGACCGCCACGCTGTCGGGCGCTGATCCCGCGACCGAGCTGAAGAAGGCGCATGAGCAGTTCCGACCGATCCTGGAGCGCAGCGAGAAAGCGTGAGTACGATTGTCGAACAGGCCGGCGCGGCGGCGGAGGCTGCTGCGCCGGAACGTGCGTTGCGGCCGCCGTCCTATTGGCCGTTCGTGGTGCCGGCGCTGGTCACCGTGCTCGCGGTGATCATTTTTCCCTGGCTGTTCACGATCTGGATGAGCTTCCAGGAGTGGAAGGTCGGCACGCCCACGACCTTCGTCGGGCTGTCGAACTACCTGCGGCTGCCGGCTGATCCGCGCTTCGTCGAATCGGTCGGGCACACGCTGTCCTACACGGCGTTATCGGTGCTGCTGCCGCTGGTGCTCGGCACCTTCGCGGCGGTGATCTTTCATGCCCGCTTTCCGGGACGCGGACTTCTGCGCGCCCTGTTCATCATGCCGATGATGGCGACGCCGGTGGCGATCGCGCTGGTATGGACGATGATGTTCCACCCGCAGCTCGGCATCCTGAACTACCTCTTGTCGCTGGTCGGCCTGCCGCCGCAGCTCTGGGTCTTCCACCCCGGCACCGTGATCCCCTCGCTGGTGCTGGTCGAAACCTGGCAATGGACGCCGCTGGTCATGCTGATCGTGCTCGGCGGCATCGCCTCGCTACCGACGGAGCCATATGAAAGTGCGCAGATCGACGGCGCCTCGACCTGGCAGATGTTCCGCTACATCACTTTGCCCTTGATCATGCCGTTCCTGTTCATCGCCGCGATGATCCGCGCCATCGACGCGGTCAAGAGCTTCGACATCATCTTCGCGATCACGCAAGGCGGCCCGGGCTCGGCGTCGGAGACCATCAACCTCTATCTCTACAGCGTCGCCTTCGTCTATTACGACCTCGGCTATGCTTCAGCGATCGCAGTGGTGTTCTTTGCCCTGATCATCGCGCTGACGGCGCTTTTGCTGGTGCTGCGCCGGCGGGCACAGTGGAATGCGCTGGGGAGCGAGACGTGAGCGTGAATACACTCCTCGGCCGGCTCGGCCTCGCGTTCGGCGTCTTCCTGATCGTGTCGCCGGCGATCCTGTTCTTCCTCTGGATGATCTCGCTGTCGGTCAAGTTCGAGGTCGACAACGCCGCCTATCCTCCGGTGTTCTGGCCGGAGCATTTCGCCTGGAAGAACTACACCGACGTGCTGTCGTCGAACCGCTTCTTCACCTACTTCAAGAACAGCCTGCTGGTCACCGGCGGCGCCACCGCTCTGGCGATGCTGGTCGGCGTGCCCGCCGGCTACGGCATCGCCCGGATGGCCGCGCACAAATCGGCGATCGTGATCCTGATCGCGCGCATCACGCCCGGGCTGTCCTATCTGATTCCGCTGTTCCTGCTGTTTCAATGGCTCGGCCTGCTCGGCACCTTGTGGCCGCAGATCATCATCCATCTCGTGGTCACCGTGCCGATCGTGATCTGGATCATGATCGGCTATTTCGAGACGACGCCGATCGAGCTCGAGGAGGCCGCGCGCATCGACGGAGCGACGCGCTGGCAGGTTTTCCGCCACGTGGCATTGCCGGTGGCGAAGCCCGGCCTCGCCGTCGCGTTCATCCTCGCCGTGATCTTCTCGTGGAATAATTTCGTGTTCGGCATCGTGCTGGCGGGCCGCGAGACACGCACATTGCCGGTGGCGGTCTACAACATGATCTCGTTCGATCAGCTGAGCTGGGGCCCGCTCGCGGCGGCGGCGCTGATCGTGACACTACCGGTGCTGCTGCTCACCGTCACAGCACAACGGCAAATCGTTGCCGGACTGACGGCGGGAGCTGTCAAGGGCGGCTGATTATCCCGCTGAGACCGCTCCCCCGCCGCAATCTGAACCGTATTCGATATGCCAAACCAAAGCTGCGGCGAAATGTCGGGGCTGCCTTGGTCGGGCCATGATCTCCCACTTGGTTACCTGAATGGAACCAGGATTCGCGGGTCTGCTTGACGCAGGCGACGAACGTCTCCAAAGGTTTCAACTCGTTTCGGTGCCGGCTTCGTTCCAGCCGAATACATCGCGTGCGCACGATCGACCGGGCGGGATTGGCGCTCCCATCGGTTCGTCGTGCCAATCCATCCCCGGCTGAACGCCCGACCGACGAAAGCTTCATGACGTCCGATCGCGACGCCTCCGCGCCAGACCGATTGACTGCCTTGTTGCAGACAGAGCTGCTCGACTCTCCTCCCGAGCCGGGCTTCGATCGCGTCACACGGCTGACCACTCGGCTGCTGCAGGCGCCGGCCGCGATCATCGCGCTGGTCGACCGCGACCGGCAGTTCTTCAAGAGCTCGATCGGGCTGTGCGAGCCGTGGGCCTCGCAGCGCGAGACGCCGCTGAGCCATTCGTTCTGTCAGCACGTCGTGACCTCCGCCGAGCCGCTCGTGATCGGCGACGCCACGCGGCATCCCCTGGTGAAAGACAATCTCGCGATCCCGAGCCTCGGCGTGATCGCCTATCTCGGCGTGCCGCTGAAGCTGCCGAGCGGCGAGGTGATCGGCGCGCTCTGTGCCATCGATCACGAGCCGCGACAGTGGAGCGAGGACGACATCGCGCAGCTGACCGAGCTCAGCGAGATCGTGATGGACGAGATCGCGCTGCGCACCGAGAACGCGCGGCGGCGGTCGATTGAGCAGCACCAGCGGGTGCTGGTGCATGAGCTCAATCACCGCGTCAAGAATACGCTCGCGCTGGTCGACAGCGTGATCGCGCTCAGCATCCGCGCAGACGCCGCGCTGGCCGAGTTCGGCGAGACGCTGCGCGGCCGCATCGCCGCGCTCACCCGCAGCCACGCGCTGGCGCTGGATCGCGGCCGCGAGGCGATTGCGCTCAACGAGCTGGTCTGTGCCGAGCTGGCGCCGCTGCAGTCGGAGCGTGTCGCCGTCGACGGCCCGATCGTGCAGCTTGCGCCTGGAGTGGCGCTGTACTTGTCGATGGGCCTGCACGAGCTGGTCACCAACGCGGTGAAGTATGGCGCGTTGTCCACCGAGGCCGGGCGGGTGGCGCTGCGGTGGACGCATGCCGACGAACGGCTCAAGCTGTCCTGGCAGGAAAATGGCGGGCCGCCGGTCACCCCGCCCGCCCGCAACGGCTTCGGCTCGCTGCTGTTCGAGCGCATCCTCGGCGCGGCCCTGAAGGGCGAGGTGACGCGCGACTTCGCGCCCGACGGACTGAAGGTCACGTTCGATCTGCCGCTGGCGCCCTGACGAGATCTCAGCCGCGCTGGCCGCGCCGGCGCGTCAGCGTGATCTCGGCGAGGATCGACATCGCAATCTCCTCCGGCGTGATCGCGCCGAGATCGAGTCCGGCCGGCGCCTTGACCCGGTCGAGCCGCATAGTGTCGACGCCGTCCTTGATCAGCTTGCCGCGCAGGCTGTCCATCTTGCGGCGACTGCCGACGAAGGCGTGATAGGCGGCCTCGCAGCCGAGGGCTGAGCGCAAGGCGGCTTCGTCACCCTTGCCCTGCGTCGACACCACGATGAAGCGGCGGCCGCCGGCCAACTGATCCAGCGCAAAGCCGTCGACAAGCCGATCCGCGTCCGGCGTGGCGACGAGGTCGGCAGCCGGCGCCGCAAGGGTCACGTGATAACCAAGCGGCCGCGCCTGCGCCGCGAGCGCGAGCGCCACCGGGCTGGCGCCGAGGATCACCAGCGAGGGATGCGGCAGCACCGGCTCCACGAAGATGTCCATGGTGCCCTTGCTCGGGCACATGTTGGCGGCGAAGCGCACGCCCTCCTTCGTCTCACCGGCTTTGACGCCGAGCTCGGCGAGCAGGTCCTCCGGCTGCACCGACACCATGCGCGGCACGCCGTCGGCCAGCGCCTCGCGCGCCGCCTTCAGCACCGCGCCGCGCGCGCAGCCGCCGCCGATCCAGCCCGCGACGATGCTCCCGTCGGGCCGGATGATCGCCTTGGCGCCCGCCTTGGCCGCGGTGACCGAAACGGTGCGGACCACGGTGGCGAGCACGAAGCTTTCCTCATTGGCCTTCAACTGCGCGGCGAGGTCGAGCATCTCCGTGGACGTCGTCATGGATGAGCTCCTGTTGACGGCATGGCCTCACAACCTCGCCAGATAAGGCTCCAGCGCCGCCAACGAATTCAGCGTATGCGCGGGCGCGTAGAGATCGACATGCGGCAGAGCGGCCTTGATGCCGCGCGCCTCCGGCGCGTAGCCGTCCCAGCCGAGCATCGGATTGAGCCAGACGATGCGGCGGCAGCGGCGTCTCAGTTGGCTCATCTCGCGGCCGAGCAGGTCGGGATCGCCGGTGTCGTAGCCGTCGGAGACGATCATCACGCAGGTGCGCGAATGGATCACGCGCGCGGCGTGCCAGCGGTTGAAGGTCTGCAGGCTCTCGCCGATCCGCGTGCCGCCACCGGCACCCTGCGCCATCATCGAGAGACGGTCGAGCGCCCGCGCCGCGTCGCGCTCCTTCATCGCATCCGAAACGTAGGCCAGCCGGGTGTGAAACAGGAAAGCTTCGGCCTCGCGAAACGCGTCGAGCACGCCATGGATGAAGCGCAGGAACACCGCGGTGTAGGCGCTCATCGAGCCGGAGGCGTCGAGCAGCACCACCAGCCGCAACGGCTTCACCTTGCGGCGGCGATGCACCAGCGCGATCGGCACGCCGCCATGGCTGATGTTGCGATGGATGGTCCGGCGCAGATCGAGGCGCTCGCCCTTGCGGCGCAGTTGATCGCGCCGCGTCAGCCGTGTGCGCATCGCCTTGGCGAGCCGCGCCGCGGCCTCATGCGCCAGCGCGACCTGGTCGGGATCCGCGAGCTTGCGAAAATCGGTGTCGCCGATCGCCTCCACGCGCGAGGCACCTTCGCGAACGCCGTCGCCACCGGTCTCGCGGGGCGCGTCGTCGGTTGCGACCTGATCTGTCGAGCCCTGAGGACCCCTCTCGGCGGCCCGTGCATCCTGCAGGCTCTTCAAGGATGGGCTGTTCGCGGCCCGCGGCGATCCCGATGTGAGGACCCGCGAACGCGCGCGCTTGCCCAGCCAGAACGCATCGAACAGACCGTCGAAGCGCTCCCATTCGCTCTTGCGCGCGGCAAACAGATGCTTGAAGGCGGAGCGTAGCAATCCGGGCTTGGCGGCATAGCCCGCCGCCATCACCGCCGCCGCGTCCTGGCCTTCCGGCAGGCCGACCGCAAAGCCATTGTCGCGCAGCGTTCGGAGGAATGCGCCGAGGCGGCCGGCGACCAGCCGCGCCACAGCGTCCATGTCCTCGTGGTCGGGCGTGGCGCCGCAGCAGCTCATGCGACCTTCCCCAGCAAGCGCGCCGCGACCTCGCGCGTCACGCGCGCGCGGTCCTCGTGCGTCTTCAGCAGGCAGATCAACGTGTCATGGACCACTTCCGGCTGATCTTTGAGATCGCGGATATCGAGCCCGACCAGCGCGGCCGCCCAGTCGAGCGTCTCGGCGACGCCGGGGACCTTGCGCAGTTCCTCCTTGCGCAGGCCCTCGACCATCCGCGCGATCTGCAGCGCGAGCTGCGCGGAGGCGCCGTCGATCCGCGCCAGGATGATGCGGGCCTCGCGGTCGACGTCGGGATAGTCGACATAGTGATACAGGCAGCGCCGGCGCAGCGCGTCGGACAGTTCGCGGGTGCCGTTGGAGGTCAGCACGACATGCGGGATGCTGGTGGCCGTGATGGTGCCGAGTTCTGGGATCGAGACGTGGAAATCGGACAACAGCTCCAGCAGGAACGCTTCGAACTCGTCGTCGGCGCGATCGATCTCGTCGATCAGCAGCACCGGCGGCGTGGCGCGGCGGATCGCGGCGAGCAAGGGACGTTCGAGCAGAAACGTCTCGGAGAAGATCTGGTCCTCGATTGCATCGCCATGGCCACGATGTGCCTCGATGGCGAGCAGCTGACGCTGATAGTTCCACTCATACAGAGAAGAGCTCTGATCGAGACCCTCATAGCATTGCAGCCGGATCAGCTCGGTGCCGTGGACCGCGGCCAGCGCTTTCGCCACCTCGGTCTTGCCGACGCCCGCCTCGCCCTCGAGCAGCAACGGCCGCTTCAACAGCTGCATCAGCGCAATCGCCGTCGCCAGCTCGCCATCGGCGATGTAGCCGCAGGCGGCGAGAGATTGCGCGATGTCGTCGCGGGTTTTCATCTGCGTTCGTTCTCGATCTTACGGCGAACTCGCTGCGTTCCCTCCCCCCTTGTGGGGGAGGGTTAGGGAGGGGGGTGAGCCCAGAGAGCGGTGCGCGTGGGCCCCCCCTCTCCCGCTCCCACAAGGGAGAGAGCCCAGCGAGCAAGCCGATGGGCCGCGAACTCGATCACTCGCCGGCGCGCTTGGCGGCCTTGGTGAACTTCTTCATCACGCGGTCGCGCTTGAGCTTCGACAGATAGTCGATGAACAGCACGCCGTTGAGATGGTCGATCTCATGCTGGATGCAGGTGGCGTAGAGCCCCTCGGCATCCTCCTCGCGAACCACGCCGTCGAGATCGGTGAAGCGCACGCGCACCCGCGCCGGCCGCTCGACCTCCTCGTAATATTCGGGGATCGACAGGCAGCCTTCCTCATAGACCGAGAGCTCATCGGACTTGGCGATGATCTCCGGATTGATGAAGACGCGCGGCTCGCGCTTGGTCTCGCCGCCGGAATCAGGCTTGGCCAGATCCATGGTGATGACGCGCAGCGGTTGCGCGACCTGGATCGCCGCGAGCCCGATGCCGGGCGCGTCGTACATGGTCTGGAACATGTCGTCGACCAGCTGCCGGATGTCCGGCGTGACCTTCTCGACAGGCTTGGACACCAGCCGCAACTGCTTGTCGGGCAGGATGATGATTTCTCTAAGGGACATGGCGCGCGATTTAAGCCCCGGAACAGGCGCGGTCAATCTGATGGCGCGCAGTTAAGACTTTGCTAACCATGAATTTCAACGTCTCGTTAACCATGTTTCTTAACCGGCCCTTAACCACAAATGTTCTCTCTTCGTTCGCGACGCTTCGCGAATCGGATAGACGGGGGTGATGACTGCCAGCCCATCGCTGAATCCTGCGCTCAATTCTGCGCTCAATCCTGTCGTCGTCATGATCGGCGACCTGCCCGTGCGCGCCAGCGACGCGCTGATCGGGTTTGGCGTGCTGGTGCTGCTGCTGCTGGTGACGATCGGCCTTGCGGTGGCCCGGTCCGGACGGCGGAGCTCGGAGCTCGCCGCCCAGCAGGCGCTGCGCACCGAGGAGATCGAACAGCGGTTCGGCGAGATGATCCGGGTGCAGAGCGAGGCGTCCGGCCGGGTCGACGCGATGGCGCAGCTGCTCGCCGGGCGGCAGGTGGATCTCGCCCGCAGCGTCAACGAGCGGCTCGATGCCGTCACCCATCGCGTCGGCCAGTCGATGGAGCAGACCACGCGCCACACGATGGATTCGCTGCGCGTGCTGCACGAACGCCTCGGAATCATCGACAATGCGCACCGCGATCTCAGCGAGCTGACGACGCAGGTCTCCACGTTGCGCGACGTGCTCGCCAACAAGCAGTCGCGCGGCGCCTTCGGCCAGGCGCGGATGGAGGCGATCGTGCAGGACGGACTGCCGAAGGGCAGCTACGCGTTCCAATACACGCTCGCCAGCGGCAAGCGACCGGACTGCGTCGTGTTCCTGCCCGACACCAAGCCGCTGTGCATTGACGCAAAATTTCCGCTGGAGGCCGTGACCGCGCTGCACGAGGCGGAGACCGACGAGGAGAAACGCGCGGCCGCCCAGCGCCTGCGCACCGATGTGCTGCGCCACGTCAACGACATCGCCGAGAAGTATCTCGTGGTCGGCGAGACCCAGGACACGGCGCTGATGTTCGTGCCGTCAGAGTCTGTTTATGCCGAGATCCATGACGGCTTCGATGACATCATCCAGAAGGCCTATCGCGCCCGCGTCGTGCTGGTGTCGCCGTCGCTGCTGATGCTCGCGATCCAGGTCATGCAGCAGATCATGAAGGACGCCCGGATCCGCGATGCCGCCGACCAGATCCGCAACGAGGTGATCCATCTCGGCGACGACCTCGGCCGCCTGCGCGAGCGCGTGCTCAAGCTGCAGAAGCACTTTGGCGACGTCGGCGAGGACATCCGCCAGATCCTGATCTCCGCCGACAAGATCGAGAAACGCGCCGCGCGGATCGAGGAGCTGGATTTCAGCAAGCAGGACACCGCGATGGAGTCGCCGCGCATCGCGCCGGCTGCGGGCACGACGCCGGACCTGTTTCCGCTGGCGGGGCGGATGCAGGCGGGGGAGTGATGGCGGCATCGCGACAGCCGCGCAAATCTGCTACCACCCGGTCATGACCGCACCTGACGCGACATCCGACCTCGCAGCGACCGCTGCAAAGCCTAACGCCAAGCCCGCGCCGACCTGGCGCGAGAGCATGGCCGTGTACCTGCAGCCGCGCGTGCTCGTGGTGCTGTTCCTCGGCTTCTCCTCCGGGCTGCCGCTGGCGCTGTCGGGCTCGACCCTGCAGATCTGGATGCGCGAGCTCGGGGTCGATCTCGGCACCATCGGGCTGTTCGCGCTGGTCGGCACGCCCTACACGCTGAAATTCCTGTGGGCGCCGCTGGTCGACGCATTGCATGTGCCGCTGCTGACGCGCGCGTTCGGGCGGCGGCGCGGCTGGCTGGTGTTCGCGCAACTGCTGCTGATCGCGGCGATCCTGCTGTTGGCGCTGACCGACCCGGCACATGCGCCGTTCATGGTGGCGCTGGCCGCGCTGCTGGTCGCCGCGATGTCGTCGACGCAGGACATTGTGGTCGACGCCTTCCGTGTGGAGAGCCTGCCGGAGAGCGAACAGGCCGCCGGCATGGCCGCCTATGTCGCCGCCTATCGGATCGGCATGCTGGTCTCGACCGCCGGCGCGCTGGTCGTGGTCAGCGGCTTCGAGAGTTCGGGACTGACGCGCCCGGCGTCCTGGATGTGGGGCTATGTCGTGATGGCGGCGCTGGTGCTGATCGGCACGATTACAGCGCTGGCCGCGACCGAACCTGCTCAGTCGAAGCAGGCCGAAGCCGCGATGGGCGCCGACACTGCCCTCGCCCGCGTGGCGCATGCCGCTGCCGGCGCCTTCCTGGAATTCCTCGGCCGGCGCGACGCACTCGCTGCGCTCGCCTTCGTCGTGCTGTTCAAGTTCACCGACGCCTTCTCCGGCACGATGACCGCGCCGTTCGTGATCGATCTCGGCTTCACCAAGGTCGACTATGCTGCGATCGTGAAGGGCGTCGGCCTCGCCGCCACGCTCGCCGGCGGCTTTGCCGGCGGCTTCGTCGCGCGGCGCTATTCGCTCGCCACCAGCCTGTGGATCGGCGGTGTCGTGCAGGCGCTCGCGAACCTGTCGTTCTCCTGGCTCGCGGTGGTCGGCGTCAATCAATGGGCGCTGGCGCTGGCGATCTCGGCGGAGAACTTCACCAGCGCGATCGGCACGGTGATCTTCGTCGCCTATCTCTCGGCCCTATGTCAGAACCCGCTGCATACCGCGACCCAATATGCGCTGCTCACCGCCCTCGCCGCCGTCGGCCGCACCTATCTGTCGTCGGGCGCAGGCTATGTGGCGAAGGCGACCGGCTGGCCGCTGTTCTTCGTGATCTGCGTGCTGGTGGCGATCCCGAGCCTCGTGCTGCTGGCGTGGCTGCAGCGGCGCGGGCATTTCGATGAATTGGGGCCGGTAAGGGTCTAGCTGTCGCCTAGAGCTAGACTGTCATCCTCCGCGAAGGCAGGTGATTCAGTCTTCCAGAGAGGTCTGCGAACGACCGAGCGGCCGCGGCGTACCGGATCGCCCGGTCAAGCCGGACCATGACGGCGGCGATTGTGGCGCTGCATGCGAGTGAACGCGCGCAGCGGCTCTTACCGCTTCACCAGGCTCCACTTGGTCACGACGGCCTCGCTCATCTGCCCGGCATCCTGGGCACAGGCGATCTCGTCGACCTTGACGGCGATCTGCTTGCCGAGCAGGCCCTTCAACTGCGAGGCCTGCGCGGGGTTCGCGGTGACCAGCTGGAACGTCTCGGGGCCAGTCTCGAGATTGCACAGGCCGCTCGGCGGCGGCAGGCGGCGCGGCTCGCTGGTGATCTGATAGGCGGCAGAGGGCTGGCCAGGCTTCGCCCCTTTGACCTTCAGCGCGGTCAACTCACCCGACAGCACGTCGCCGGCGTTGAGCGGCTTGCCGGCCTTCTGCGGCGCTTCGCCCTGCTGGGCAAGCACGGAGGGTGCCGAGAGCGCCACCCAGATCGCGCCCAAAGCCAGCCGTTTGCCGAATCCGCGGTTCGTCATCATTCACTTCCGTCTGTGCTTAGAACAAGGTCCGCTGCCGCATCGCGGCCGAGAGCGTGCCTTCGTCGAGATAGTCGAGCTCGCCGCCGACCGGCACGCCATGCGCCAGCCGCGTGACCTTGACGTTCGCCTCCTGCAGGAGGTCGGTGATGTAGTGCGCGGTGGTCTGGCCATCGACCGTGGCGTTCAGCGCAAGGATGATCTCCTGCACCTCCGGCGCATGCGCGCGCTGCACCAGCGCGTCGATGGTGAGATCCTGCGGACCGACGCCATCGAGCGGCGACAAGGTGCCGCCGAGCACGTGATAGCGGCCGTTGCTGGCCTTGGCGCGCTCCAGCGCCCAGAGATCGGCGACATCGGCGACGACCACGATCATCGCGGGATCGCGCCGCGGATCCGTGCACACCGTGCAGGGGCTCTGCGTGTCGATGTTGCCGCAGGTCTTGCAGACCTGGATGCGGTCGATCGCGACCTGCAGCGCCGACGCGAGCGGCACCATCAGCGCCTCGCGCTTCTTGATCAGATGCAAGGCAGCACGCCGCGCCGAGCGCGGCCCGAGACCGGGCAGACGCGCAAGCAGCTGGATCAGGCGCTCGATTTCAGGACCGGCGACAGCCATCAGGTCAGCAACATCTGGAGCAAGGAACGACGGCAGTCTCGATCTACCTCTCCCCGGCGGGGAGAGGTCGCGCCGCAGGCGCGGGTGAGGGGGTTTTCCGCAACCGAGAGACCTAAGGCCCTCACCCGGATTGCATCTGGCGATGCAATCCGACCTCTCCCTTCGGGAGAGGTGAACCCCATCTGCTGCGCCAGCAAGCCGAAACCCGTCATGAACTAACCGAAGCCGAAGCCGGGCGGCAGGCCGAGCTTGCCGGTGATGGCCTGCATCTTCTCCTGCATCGCGGCTTCCGCCTTGCGCCGCGCGTCGCCATGCGCCGTGACCAGGAGATCCTCGAGGATCTCGGACTCCTCCGGCTTCAAGAGCGACGGATCGATCTTGATGGACTTGACGTCCATCTTGGCAGTCATGCGGACGGCGACCAGACCGCCGCCGGAAATGCCCTCGACCTCGAGATTGCCGAGCTCCGCCTGCATCTCCTGCATCTTCGATTGCAGCTGTGCCGCCTGTTTCATCATGCCGAGAAAGTCAGCCATCGGAGCACCTCGTCATCAGTGTTTTTGTTGAGCATGATCTTTCGGAAAACCGGTTCCCACTTTCCGCATCATGCTCTTAGAAGTCTTCATCAGAATCGGACTCGTCCGGCGGCTCGACAGGACTGGCGTCCGATTCGGGCGGCTCGGGGGCGAGCCGGCGCACTTCGACCACCTTGGTACCGGGGAACCGCGCAAGGATCTCCTGCACGCGCGGGTCAGCTTCCGCAGCGGCCTCGCGCTCGTTCTTGGCGCGCAGGTTCTGCTCGCGCAAGGTAGGCTGTCCCTGCTCGTTGGAGACGATCACGGTCCAGCGCCGGCCGGTCCAGTCCTCGAGCTTGCGCCCGAGGTCGGAGACAAGCGAGCGCTGCGCAGTCCGTTCCAGCGCGATCTCCAGACGGCCCTCCTCGAAGCGGACCAGCCGCACGTCCATCTCGAGCGCGCTCTTGGTGATGAGGTCGCGATTCTTGCCGGCGAGCGCAACCAGCTCTTGGAAGCTCGCCAGCCGCAGCGCCGGCTGGTCCTGTGATGCCGGCGAGGGTTGCGACGCCATCGCCTGCGGGCGCATGCCGCCGCCAACAGCAGCGAGCGTCGGACCTTGCGCGCGCGGCGCCTGTATCGGCGCCGAGCTCATGACCGGCGGCGCTGCCGCGCTCATGCTGGGCGCCGGCGCAGAGCGCCCGCCGCCGTTGGTGACCACCGGTGCTCCGCCGCCATTCTGGTCGATCATGCGGATGGCTTCGTCGGGCGTCGGCAGATCGGCCGCATAGGCGATGCGCACCAGCACCATCTCGGCGGCCGCCGCGGGACGCGTCGCGCCTTGCGTCTCGGCAATGCCCTTGAGCAGCATCTGCCACATCCGGGACAGCACGCGCATCGACAGCTTGGTCGCGAAATCACGCGCGCGCAGACGCTCGGTTTCGCTGAAGGCGACGTTGTCGGCGGTGGCCGGAACGACCTTCACTCGGGTGACGAAGTTCACGAACTCGGCGAGATCCGACAGCACGACCACCGGATCGGCGCCGACGTCGTATTGCTCGCGAAATTCCTTGAACGCCGCCGCAATGTCGCCGCTGGCGAGATGATGAAACAGGTCGATGACGCGGGTACGGTCGGCGAGGCCCAGCATCTGCCGGACATCGTCAGCCCGAACCTCCCCCGCGCTGTGCGCGATCGCCTGGTCGAGCAGCGACAACGAATCGCGCACCGAGCCTTCGGCGGCGCGCGCGATGATGCCGAGCGCCTCGGGCTCGATCGTCACGCCTTCCTTGGTCGCGATGCCGGCGAGGTGCTTCATCAGCACGTCGGCCTCGACGCGGCGCAGATCGAACCGCTGGCAGCGCGACAGCACCGTCACCGGCACCTTGCGGATCTCGGTGGTGGCGAACACGAATTTCGCGTGCTCCGGCGGCTCCTCCAACGTCTTGAGGAAGGCGTTGAACGCCGCCGTCGACAGCATGTGGACTTCGTCGATGATGTAGACCTTGTAGCGCGCGCTGGCCGGCGCGTAGCGCACACTGTCATTGATCTGGCGGACGTCGTCGACGCCGGTATGCGACGCCGCATCCATCTCCAGGATGTCCATGTGCCGGCTTTCCATGATCGCCTGGCAATGGGTGCCGAGCACCGGCATGTGGATGGTCGGGCCCTTCACCGAGCCGTCAGGCAGCTCGTAATTCAAGGCACGGGCGAGGATGCGGGCGGTCGTCGTCTTGCCGACGCCGCGGACGCCGGTGAGGATCCAAGCCTGCGGAATGCGGCCGGTCTCGAACGCGTTCGAGACCGTGCGCACGACGGCCTCCTGGCCGATCAGATCCGCGAAGCTGGAGGGGCGGTATTTGCGCGCCAGCACCCGGTAGGGCTTGGCGGGAGCGTCGGCGCTGTCGGGCGGAAGAGGTGGGGCGCCAGCGTCAGTCATCGAGCGATCCGCAAGTGAGTATTCCAGATCGGCATCGATCGCGATCGTACCCGCAATCAGCCGAAGTGCGGTCGAGCGCCCGCCCTGCGCGGGGTCCCCGCCAACTTTGCGCGATTCGCTCGAGAAAACAGGTAGGAGACTGACGAGCGACCCGATCCGGACCTCGTTAGGGCTGCTTCCTTCCGGACCTGACCCGGTTGGCGAGTGGCTCGTCCACCGCCAATCTCCCGCTGCCTATTTGGGGCCAAACGGTCCGGAAAGCAAGCGCGAGCTTTGCCGGTCCTGCCCACTGCGCCGCGGGCTTGTGCCGCAGCTTGGAAAGGCTTTAGGTGCCGTCGAGCTCCCCGCCCGACCGTCCTGCCAGGAACCCGCCGCATGCCCGAATCAGCCTGGTCGCTGCATCCGCAACTTGCGAAGGACACCATCAATATCGGCGACCTGCCGCTGTCGCGCGTACTGGTGATCAAGGACGCCAACTATCCGTGGCTTTTGCTGGTGCCGCGGCGCGAGGGCGCGGTCGAGATCATCGATCTCGACGAGGTCGCCCAGGCGCAGCTGATGACCGAGATCACACGGGTGTCACGGGCCATCAAAGAGATCACCAAATGCGACAAGCTCAACGTCGCCGCGCTCGGCAACATGGTGCCGCAGCTGCACATCCACATCATCGCCCGCCGCACCAGTGACGTCGCCTGGCCACGTCCGGTGTGGGGCGTCGCGCCGCCTGTGCCGCACGACGCGCAGGAGGTTGAGAGCTTCATCAGCGCCGTCAGGCGCAAGATCTGGTTAGGGTGAAAGATGTCGCCATTCGACTTGTTTCCGCTGGGCAAGCCGGCCTTCGTCGGCCATCCGATCGAGCGCGCCGCCCATCTGCGCTTCCATGACGACAAGCTGCTCGCGTTCGAGGGCAAGCCGTCGACCCGCGCCTATGTCGTGCATCGCGATTCCCTGGTGCTGAAGCGTGATGGCGAGCAGTTGCGCGCGCTGCTGTCGCTCGACGAGGCGCTCGGCTTCGGCGCCAATCCGGGCACGATCTTCCTGGGGCTGCAGGACGGCGCCGCCGTGTTCGGCATGGGCATCTCGCCGGCCGCGGTCGAGAAGCTCGCCGGCCGCGACGACGTGGCGGTCACCGAGCTGCGCGGCATGGCGATGCAAGGCGCGATCCCGGTCGACCAGCTCGCGACGATCGCGATGGCCAAGTCCCTGGTGTCGTGGCATCAGCGCCACGGCTTCTGCGCCAATTGCGGCACCAAGACCGCGATGCGCGAGGGCGGCTGGAAGCGCGAATGTCCGAGCTGCAAGACCGAGCATTTCCCGCGCACCGACCCTGTGGTGATCTCGCTGGTCGCTTCCGGCGACAAGTGCCTGCTCGGCCGGCAGAAGCAGTTTCCGGCCGGGATGTACTCCTGCCTCGCCGGCTTCGTCGAAGCGGCCGAGACCATCGAGGACGCCGTTCGCCGCGAGGTGTTCGAGGAATCCGGCATCCGCTGCACGGACGTCACCTATTACATGACGCAGCCCTGGCCTTATCCCTCGTCACTGATGATCGGCTGCAGCGCGCGGGCGCTGAACGAGGACATCGTCATCGATCGCACCGAGCTCGAGGACGTCCGCTGGTTCAGCCGCGACGAGGCCCGGCTGATGCTGCAACGGCAGCACCCGGACGGACTGGCGGGCCCGCATCCCTTTGCGATCGCCCACCATCTGGTCGGCCGCTGGCTGAAGGACGGGGCATAAAGGGTACCAAGAGACCGTCACCGAGCCCAGTTCGCTTCTTGCCTGCCACCGTGCCGAGGGTCTGAACGGCCGATCCTTGCTTTGGAACGATTTTCTCTATATGAGGGTTTCCTGACCCTCATATGGAACAAATTTCTCCATGTCCGACGTCTCCGCCCAGAGCCCCGAAGCCAACCGCCGGCTCGACGCCATCGACCGCAAGATCCTGATGGTTCTGCAGGAGGATGCCTCGCTGTCGGTCGCCGAGATCGGAGACCGGGTCGGGTTGTCATCGACCCCCTGCTGGAAGCGCATCCAGCGGCTGGAGGCCGACGGCGTGATCCTGCGCCGGGTCGCTCTGGTGGATCAGAACAAGATCGGTCTCGGCATCTCCGTCTTCGTCTCGGTCGAGAGCGCCGACCATTCCGACGCCTGGCTGAAGAAATTCGCCGAGGCGGTCAGCTCGATGCCCGAGGTGATGGAATTCTACCGCATGGCCGGAGACGTCGACTACATGCTGCGCGTGGTGGTTGCGGACATGCAGAGCTACGACGTGTTCTACAAGAAGCTGATCAGCGCGGTGCCGCTCAAGAACGTCACCTCGCGCTTCGCGATGGAGAAGATCAAGTCGGTCACGGCTTTGCCGGTGCCACCGGTCTAGCTCTCGGCCACACAGCTCGGCCGACCTTCTCCCCTGCGTCCATCGCTCGGCGCTCGCGAGAGTTGCGCTGTCTTTTTCAGCGTTTCCAATCATCGTTTACTGGAAGTTATTACCATCCATCTATCTTCAGATGTGATGATGTCTGGTGCTACCATACCCTCGTCCTCGCGGGCTTGGCTCAACGCCATGGCGCTCTTGGTCGCGAGCTTCATCGGTGTGGCAGCGCTGTCGCTGCAGGTGCATCCCGGACGCGAGATCGTGGCCGTCGCTTTTCCGCCGTGGTGGAGCGGGCAGCAGGCAATGCTTGCTGCGGCATCGGCTGATGCGGCTCTCGTGCGCACGACGACCTTCTCGTCGTTGCTGGTGGTCCGACCTGGCGAACACGATGGCTTGGCGCGGCTGCGCGAGGCCGGAGCCTGGCTCGTCATCGACCCGCAGGCGATCTCCGCCTGCTTTACAAAATGAAGCAATCTTGATTGGGGGACGGAAATGACCGGCGAGACCGACGATCTGGCAATTCTCCGTAATACGACCAGCAAGCTTCTGCTGGCCGTGCTGTGGATTCACGTTCCGCTCTCGCTCATCATCGGGCTGATGCGCGGTGACTGGATGATGCCGACCATCATGATGGTCGTTTTGGCCGCAGCGGCGACGCTCTCCTGGCGCAGCGCCGGGGATGCACTGGCGACGCAGCTCACCATCGCAGTCGCCCTCATGGGCGGCGTCTCCGTGCTCGTCTACCAGATGTCCGGTCATGCCTGGCAGATCGACATGCACATGTATTTCTTCGCGGCATTGGCCTGTCTCGTCGCCTATTGCGACTATCGGCCGATCATGGCGGGAACGGTCGCTGTCGCGCTTCACCATCTGGTGCTCAACTTCGTCTTTCCCGCCGCGGTCTACCCGGGCGGCGCTGATTTCGGCCGCGTGGTGCTGCACGCCGTCATCCTCCTGATCGAGGCCGGCGTCCTGGTCGCCCTCGCGTTGAAGCTGACGCAACTGTTCGAGACGACGACCCGCAAGACAGCCGAAGCCAGTGCGGCGATGGCAGCCGAAGCGCGCGCCAATGCCGAGCGGATCGAGGCCGAGCAGCGCGTCAAGCAGCAGAGCGATGTCGCCCGGCGCGAGCTCGCGGAAGGCTTCGAGCGCAAGATCGGCAGCATCGTCGAGGCGGTGGCGGTCGCGGCGAACGAGGTGCAGAACCTGTCATCCCTGATGAGCCGGAACAGCGCCGAAGCCTCACGCCAGACATCGGCGGCGGCCCACGCCTCGCAGCAGGCCTCGACCAATGTCGAGACGGTGGCGGCTGCGACCGAAGAGCTGACGGCCTCCATCGGCAGCATTTCGCAGCAGGTGACCCGCTCGGCGGAGATCGCCGCGAAGGCCGCCGAGGAGGCGCGCCGCACCAACAGCGTGGTCGAAAGCCTCGCTGCGGGTACGCAGAAGATCGGCGAGGTGGTGACGCTGATCCAGACGATCGCCAGCCAGACCAATTTGCTGGCGCTGAACGCCACGATCGAGGCCGCGCGCGCCGGCGAGCACGGCAAGGGCTTCGCCGTCGTCGCGAGCGAAGTGAAGGCGCTGGCCAATCAGACCGCGAAGGCCACCGAGGAAATTTCCAGCCAGGTGCAGAGCATCCAGAGCGCCACGGGAGACGCCGTCAGCGCCATCCAGATGATCGGCGGGACGATCGCCGAGATCGACGGGATCTCCAAGGAGATCGCCACCGCAGTGGAACAGCAGGGCCTCGCCACCGGAGAGATCTCCGGCAATGTGCAGCAGGCCTCGGAAGGCACGCGACTGGTCAGCCAGAGCATGGGCAGCGTGACGCAGGCCTCCGAGGAGACCGGTAGCGCGGCCTCCCGGCTGGTGGACTCGGCGAACGGTCTGTCCTCGCAATCGGCCCGGCTCAAATCCGAGGTCGATCAGTTCCTGAGGTCGCTGCGGGCCGCCTAGCTCGCTGCAACTCTCGCGCTCAGCGCGAGCATGCCGCGACAAGGCATGCTCGCCTGGATGCCTCAAATGGTCTGGTTGTAGGCGCCAACCTCGGGATGCGTCCGCAGCACGACGTTGACGGCCTCGAACATGTCGTGCATGCGCCGCTCCGACACCGGGCTTTCGACCACGACGACGAGCTCGGGCTTGTTCGACGACGCCCGCACCAGCCCCCAGCTGCCGTCCTCCACCGTGACGCGAACGCCGTTGACCGTGACGAGATCGCGGATCGGCTGGCCGGCCACCTTGCCGCACTGCTGCTGCAGCGCCTGGAAGTGCTTCACCACCGCGTCGACAACGCCGTATTTGACCTCGTCGCCACAATGCGGCGACATCGTCGGCGACGACCAGGTCTTGGGCAGCGCCTCCTTGAGGCCCGCCATCGATTTCCCGGGCGCGCGGTCGAGCATTTCGCAGATCGCGATCGCCGAGACGAGACCGTCGTCATAGCCGCGGCCGAACGGTTTGTTGAAGAAGAAGTGGCCTGACTTCTCGAAGCCGGCGAGCGCGCCGAGCTCGTTGGTCCGGCGCTTCATGTAGGAATGACCCGTCTTCCAATATTCGGTCTTCGCGCCCTGCGCCTGCAGCACTGGATCGGTCATGAACAGGCCCGTCGACTTCACGTCAACGACGAACTGCGCATCCTTGTGGATCGCCGACATGTCGCGCGCCAGCATCACGCCGACCTTGTCGGCGAAGATCTCCTCGCCGGTGTTGTCGACCACGCCGCAGCGGTCGCCGTCACCGTCGAAGCCAAGGCCGACATCGGCCTTGTGCGCGAGCACGGCATCGCGGATGGCGTGGAGCATCTCCATGTCTTCGGGATTCGGATTGTATTTCGGGAAGGTGTGATCGAGCTCGGTGTCGAGCGGGATCACCTCGCAGCCGATCGCCTCCAGCACCTGCGGTGCGAAGGCGCCAGCCGTGCCGTTGCCGCAGGCCGCCACGACCTTGAGCCTGCGCTTCAGCTTGGGCCGGTTGGTGAGATCGGCGATGTAGCGCGCCGGGAAATTCTCGTGGAACTGATAGGAGCCGCCGCCGGCATTCTTGAACTCGGCGTTGAGCACGATCTCCTTCAGCCGGGTCATTTCCTCGGGACCGAAGGTCAGCGGCCGGTTGGCGCCCATCTTGACCCCGGTCCAGCCATTGTCGTTGTGCGAGGCGGTCACCATTGCGACGCAGGGCACGTCGAGATCGAACTGCGCGAAATAAGCCATCGGCGTGACCGCGAGGCCGATGTCGTGCACCTTGCAGCCGGCGGCCATCAGCCCCGAGATCAGCGCGTATTTGATCGAGGCGGAGTAGCCGCGGAAATCATGGCCAGTGACGATCTCTCGGCTGACGCCGCGCTCCGCGATCAGCGCGCCCAGCCCCATGCCGAGCGCCTGCACCCCCATCAGGTTGATTTCCTTGTTGAACAGCCAGCGCGCGTCATATTCGCGGAAGCCCGTCGGCTTCACCATCGGCTCGGATTCAAAGGCGTAGGTATTGGGAACCAGGACGGGCTTGGGCTTGGGAAACATCAGGAGAGGCCTCGGGAAATCACATCAATGGAAGAACGCAGTCGTGGAGCGCACGACGTCAGATGACAATGGCAGAAGGCCGATGAATGCAGGCAACAATCAGGCAGGACCGCGCCGCCCGCCCGATCGCAAGATTTGCCGGTATATGGGGGCCGTCAGTATCCGAGCCAAGATGCGGGCGTGCCGCGGCCTATTGCTCCAGCACCATCTGGCCGTTGGCATAGGCGAAGCGCTTCAGCTTGGACAGGAACGACAGGCCGAGCAGGTTCTCCGAGAGCGCTGCGTCCGGCAGCACGAGTGCATCCACGTCGCGCACGATCAGCTCGCCGAGCTCGACCATCGCAAGCTTGGCCCGCGCCGCCTTCACGGTGCCGTTCGCCGTGGTCACGGTCGCGGTGTAGTCACCCCGCGCGGGACGCAGTCCGAAGCGGGCGGCCGAGCTCTCGTTGAGCGCGACCATTGAGGCGCCGGTGTCGATCATGAAGCTGATGCGCTGGCCGTCGATGCGGCCGTCGGCGCGGAAATGGCCGCGGCGGTCGGTCGGGATGCTGAGGCTGCGCTGGCTGGCGGCGGAGGTGTCGACGGTCGCGCTGCGCACGGACGTCGTGGCGGATGCCGGTGCCGGCGTCAGGCGATCGGCCAGCTGCGCCATGAAGGTGCCGAGGCCGACGAGAACGGCCGCGAAAATCATAATGTTACGCATCACGCAACGCCCGACTTGACCCCGCAGCCGACTTGACCATGAAAGCCGCTGACGGGCGACTGAAGCGGAACGGCTGCCGCTGCCATTTTGGCGAAAACGATGAGCGAAGCGTTAACGATGACGCCGCAAGCGGTACAATTTGCATCAGCTACGTTCCGCGTGGCTTGGCTCGCCGCGTCGGCTCTGCCCGTGCCGGGTCCTCCGGCCAGGGATGCCGCGGATAGCGGCCGCGCAGGTCGGTGCGGACGGCAGCATAGGAGCCTCGCCAGAAGCCGGGCAGGTCGCGCGTCACCTGCACCGGCCGCTGCGCCGGCGACAGCAGCTCCAGCACCAGCGGCACCGCCCCGCGTGCGATCGACGGATGGACGTTGAGGCCGAACAGCTCCTGCAGCCGCACCGCGATGGTCGGCCCCTGCTCGGCCTCGTAATCGATCGCCAGCATGGTCCCGGTCGGGGCCTCGAAATGGGTCGGCGCCTCCTTGTCGAGCCGGGCGCGGAGGTCCCAGGGCAGCAGCGCCATCACGGCGTCCGAGACATCGCCGGCAGAGACGTCCTTGAGCGAGGTCTTGTCCGCCAGCAGGGGCACCAGCCAATCCTCGCGCCGCTCGGCCAGGCCGCTGTCCGACAGGTCGGGCCAGCTGTCGCCTTCAGCCTTGCGCAGGAAAGTCACCCGGTCGCGCCATTGCTTGGCGGCCTTCGACCACGGCAGCCGATGGAGACCGGCGGCGCAGATGCCTTCCGCGAAGATGCGCGCGGTCGCTTCAGACGGCGTCAGCGCAACCGGCGCGTCGGCCATGGTGATCGCGTGCAGCCTGCGCCGGCGGCGCGCCCGCAGCGCCATTGCATCCTTGTCGAAGCTGACCTCGTCCTTCGCTTCGATGTGCGCGGCGAAGTGGCGCTCGATGTCCTCGATCGCGAGAGGCGCGGCCAGCAGGATGCGGCCGCTGGCCGCCGTACCGGTCAGCTCGCCGACGGCGATATAGGATACGCGCGCCAGCGACGACGTCGGCTCGACGGCGGCGCCGCGACCATTGGCCAGCACGAAGCTGCCATTGCCGCGGTTGCGCGCGACACGGTCGGGAAATGCGAAAGCGAGCATCAGCCCTGTGGTCAGATCGCCTGCCTCTTGCGACGATGACGCAGTGCTGACCTGCTGCGCCCAGCGCCGCGCCAGGTCACGCGCGCTCTGCGCCCGCGGCGAGCGATCGCGGCGGAACTGATCGAGTCGGACCTCGAGATCGACGCTGTCTCCACCAAGCCCGCGCTCGGTCAGGATGGCGGCGATGTCGGCCGCCTGCCCCGCCGCTCCGTAATCAGCGGCGTCCACGATCATGCGCGCCAACCGCGGCGGCAGCGCCAGCGCCCGCAGCCGCCGGCCCTCGTCGGTCAGGCGGCCGTCGGCATCGAGCGCGCCGAGCTCGTTCAGCAGATCGCGCGCCTCCTTCCAGGCCGGCTGCGGCGGCGGGTCGAGGAAGCTCAAGCTGGCGGGATCGCTGACGCCCCATTGCGCGAGGTCGAGCACCAGCGAGGACAGGTCGGCGCTGAGCATCTCCGGCTGCGTGTAGGCCGCGAGCGAGGCGGTCTGCGGCTCGTCCCATAGCCGGTAGCAGACGCCCGGCTCGGTGCGGCCGGCGCGGCCGCGGCGCTGGTCGACGGCGGCGCGCGAGGCCCGCACCGTCTCCAGCCGGGTCAGGCCGATATCCGGCTCGTAACGCGGGACGCGCGCCAGCCCGGAATCCACCACGATGCGCACGCCCTCGATGGTCAGCGAGGTCTCGGCGATCGAGGTCGCCAGCACCACCTTGCGGTGGCCCTTGGGCGCCGGCGAGATGGCGCGGTCCTGGACCGCGGCATCGAGCGCGCCGAACAGCGGCACGATCTCGATCGCGGCGTCGTGGACGCGCTCGGCCAGCATGGTCTGGGTGCGCCGGATCTCGGCGGCCCCCGGCAGGAACGCCAGCACAGAGCCGGCATCGGCGCGCAGCGCGGCCGCGATGGTCTCTGCCATCTGCCGCTCGACCGGTGCATCCGGCTTGCGGCCGACATAGCGGGTCTCGACCGGATAAGCCCGGCCCTCGCTTTCGACCACCGGCGCATCCCCGAGCAGGCTGGCGACGCGGGCGCCGTCGAGCGTCGCCGACATCACGAGGATGCGGAGATCCTCGCGCAGCCCCTGCTGCGCATCGCGCGCCAAGGCAAGGCCAAGGTCGGCGTCGAGCGAGCGCTCGTGGAATTCGTCGAACAGCACGGCCGCGACGCCGGTGAGCTCGGGGTCATCGAGGATCTGCCGCGTGAAGATGCCTTCGGTGACGACCTCGATGCGGGTCGCGCGCGACACCTTCGAGCCGAAACGGACGCGGTAGCCGACCGTCTCGCCAGCGCGCTCGCCGAGCGATTTCGCCATCCGTTCGGCGCTGGCGCGGGCCGCGATGCGGCGCGGCTCCAGTACGATGATCTTCTTGTCCCCGACCCACGGCGCGTCGCGCAGCGCCAGCGGCACCCGCGTGGTCTTGCCGGCGCCGGGCGGCGCCACCAGCACCGCCGTGTTGCTGCGCGCGAGCGTGCCGGACAATTCGTCCAGCGCGGCATCGATGGGCAGCGGCGTGTCGAAGCGCAGGGGCAATGGCAGAACCTGTCATCGTCCGCGTAGGCGGACGATCCAGTACACACAGACGTCGACGATCACGACGACCGGGCGTACTGGATACCCCGCCTTCGCGGGGTATGACAATCATCCCGCATTACGCGCCCTTCACCGCGGGACGGCCGACGCTCTCGTAGACGAAGCCGTGGGCGGCCATCTCGTCGGGACGGTAGACGTTGCGCAGGTCGACGACGACGGGACTGGCCATCACCTCCTTGAGGCGGTCGAGATCCATTGCGCGATACTGCACCCACTCCGTCACCAGCACGATCGCGTCGGCGCCGGTCGCGCACTCATAGGGGTCCTCGTAATAGGCGATCTCAGGCAGCTCCTTCTTGGCCTGCTCGATGCCCACCGGATCATGCGCGCGCACCTTGGCGCCCATGTCGAGCAGGCCGGTCACCAGCGGGATCGACGGCGCCTCGCGCATGTCGTCGGTCTCCGGCTTGAAGGTGAGGCCGAGCACCGCCACCGTCTTGCCGCGCAGATTGCCGCCGACGGCGTGCGCCACCTTGCGCGCCATCGCGCGCTTGCGGTTGTCGTTGACCGCCAGCACCGATTCAACGATGCGCAGCTGGGTGTCGTAGTCCTGCGCGATCTTGATCAGCGCGCGGGTGTCCTTCGGGAAGCACGAGCCGCCGAAGCCCGGGCCGGCATGCAGGAACTTGGAGCCGATGCGGTTGTCGAGGCCGATGCCGCGCGCGACCTCCTGCACGTCCGCGCCGACCTTCTCGGCGAGATCGGCGACCTCGTTGATGAAGGTGATCTTGGTGGCGAGGAACGCGTTCGCCGCGTACTTGATCAGCTCCGCCGTACGCCGCGCCGTGTACATGATCGGCGCCTGGTTCAGCGACAGCGGACGATAGATGTCGCCGAGCACCTTGCGCCCGCGCTCATCGTCGGTGCCGACCACGATACGATCAGGCCATTTGAAGTCACGGATCGCCGCGCCTTCACGCAGGAACTCCGGATTGGAGGCGACCACGACATCGGCCGAGGGGTTGGTCTCGCGGATGATGCGCTCGACCTCGTCGCCGGTGCCGACCGGCACGGTCGACTTGGTCACGACGACGGTAAAGCCGGTGAGGGAAGCTGCGATCTCGCGCGCGGCGGCATAGACATAGGTGAGGTCGGCATGACCGTCGCCGCGTCGCGACGGCGTGCCGACGGCGATGAAGACGGCATCGGCCTCGGCGACCGGCTGCTTGAGATCGGTGGTGAAGTCGAGCCGCTTGGCCTTGACGTTGGTCGCGACCAGCGCGTCCAGCCCAGGCTCGAAGATCGGGATTTCTCCACGATGAAGCGCGGCGATCTTGCTGTCGTCCTTGTCCACGCAGGTCACCTGGTGGCCGAAATCGGCAAAACACGCCCCGGACACCAGCCCCACATAGCCCGTGCCGATCATCGCAATTCGCATCGAAACCCATCCTTCAAGGTTAATATTTCCGCGTATTAGACCATTTGCGGTCGGAGGGGAATTTAGAAAACGGCATGACGATTGAATGACAAGAAGGAGTATTAACGGCTCTGCCCGATAATGCGGCAGCTCCGCGCCAGAGAGGGACAGCATGACCGCGAATGGTACGCCGAAGCCGGCCGGAACCGAGGCGCGCATCGACTGGGTGGACTACGCCAAGGGCATCTGCATCATCATGGTCGTGATGATGCACTCGGTGCTCGGCGTCGAGCTCGCGGCCGGCGAGACCGGCTTCATGCATGCCGTCGTCGCCTTTGCAAAACCGTTCCGGATGCCGGACTTCTTCCTGATCTCCGGCCTGTTCCTGCCGCTGGTGATCGATCGCGACTGGCGCACCTATCTCGACCGCAAGGTCGTGCACTTCGCCTATTTCTACGTGCTGTGGGTGACGATACAGTTCGGCTTCAAGGCCCCCGGCTTCGCCGCCTCGGGGGGCTGGCCGCATGCCGGCTATCTGTATCTGGAATCCTTCATCGAGCCGTTCGGCACGCTGTGGTTCATCTATCTGCTGCCGATCTTCTTCGTCGTCATCAAGCTGACACGAAAGCTGCCGGCGCCGGTGATCTGGGGCGTCGCCGCCGGCCTCGAGATGTCGCACATTACGACCGGCTGGACCGTGATCGACGAGTTCTGCGCCCGCTTCGTTTACATCTACTCCGGCTATCTGTTCGCGAATGCCATCTTCGCGTTGTCGGACCGTGCGCGGGCGCAGCCGCTGCTCGCCATCGTCGGCCTGCTGACCTGGGCGGTGATCAATCAGGGTCTCGTCAATCTCGGCGTCAGCGAGTGGCCGGTGATCTCGCTGATGCTCGGCTATGCTGGCGCGGTCGCCATCATCATTGCCGGCACGCTGCTCGCACGCGCGCGGGTCCTCAACGTCCTGCGGTTCTGCGGCGAGCATTCGATCGTGATCTACCTTGCCTTCTTCCTGCCGATGGCCGCGACGCGCACATTGCTGCTGAAGACGGGGGTGATCGGCGACATCGGAGCGATCTCGCTGCTGGTGACGATCGCCGGCGTGCTCGGCGCGCTCGCGATCTGGCGCCTCGCGCTGCGCCTCGGCGCCCGCTTCCTGTTCGAACGCCCGATCGCATTCTGGATCGCGCCGCCGAAGCGGCGCCCTGCCTTGCAGCCCGCCGAGTAGCCCCGCCCTTGGTGTCGTCCCGGGCGTAGACCCGGGACCCATAAACACCGTCTCCCGTTTGAGGCACGCTGTGGCTTCAGCCTGCCGCCTCATCACCGCTGCGGAGTATGGATCCCGGGTCGGCGCCCCGCTGGCGCTTCGCGCCGTCGGGGCTTGCCCGGGATGACGGCGGAAAATGTGGCGCCGGCTTGGGACAAGACGGCCATCGATTTGCGTGGGGAACGCGCCGGATTCTACCAATCCGAGGGTGTCAATCCCGGCCAAATTCCCTACATTGCGGCCATGCCCAAAGCTCCCCAGAAAGCCGCCGTCACGCCCGCCCCTCCTGCGCCTGCCGCCGCCAAGAATTTGGCGAAGAGCGCGGCCAAAGGTGACCATGTGTTCCTGGTCGACGGCTCGTCCTACATCTTCCGCGCCTATCACGCGCTGCCGCCGCTGAACCGCAAGTCCGACGGCTTGAACGTCAATGCCGTGCTCGGCTTCTGCAACATGCTGTGGAAGCTCCTCCGCGACATGCCCGAGACCGACCGCCCGACGCATCTGGCGATCGTGTTCGACAAGTCGGAGGTGACGTTCCGCAACAAGATCTACGCCGACTACAAGGCGCACCGGCCGCCGGCGCCGGACGACCTGATCCCGCAATTCGCGCTGATCCGCGAGGCGGTCCGCGCCTTCGACCTGCCCTGCCTCGAGCAGTCCGGCTTCGAGGCGGACGACCTGATCGCGACCTATGCGCGGCTCGCCTGCGAGCGCGGCGCCACCACCACCATCGTGTCCTCCGACAAGGACCTGATGCAGCTCGTCAACGACTGCGTCACGATGTACGACACCATGAAGGATCGCCGCATCGGCATCGCCGAGGTGATCGAGAAATTCGGCGTGCCGCCGGAGAAGGTGGTCGAGGTGCAGGCGCTGGCCGGCGATTCCACCGACAACGTGCCGGGCGTTCCCGGTATCGGCATCAAGACGGCCGCGCAGCTGATCACGGATTACGGCGACCTCGAAAGCCTGCTGACCCGCGCGCCCGAGATCAAGCAGCCGAAGCGGCGCGAGGCGCTGATCGAGAACGCCGAGAAGGCGCGGATCTCGCGCCGGCTGGTGCTGCTCGACGACAAGGTCGAACTCGAGGTGCCGCTCGACGACCTCGCCGTGCACGAGCCAGATCCGCGCAAGCTGATCGCGTTCCTCAAGGCGATGGAATTCTCGACGCTGACGCGGCGCGTCGCGGAGTATTCGCAGATCGATCCGGCTGACGTGACGGCGGATGCGCAGTTGAAGAGCGGGGCGAGCCCGGCCGCGGCCCCCACCCCGCCCTCCCCCGCAAGCGGGGGAGGGAGTGCACCCAGCAAGCCAGCCGCCGCTCCACGCAGCGGTGATCCGCGCATCGACAAATCGGCGATGGGCAAGGGCACGCCCGCGAACCTTGCCGAGACCCGGGCGGAGGCGGCGAAGAGCGCGCGCATCGATCGTGACAAGTATCAGACGCTGGGCAGCCTGCCGGAGCTGAACGCGTGGCTCGCCCGCGTGCACGACTTCGGCCGGGTGACCATCGAGGTCAAGGCCAGCTCGATCGACCCGATGCAGGCGAGCCTCTGTGGCCTGTCGCTGGCGCTGGCCCCGAACGAGGCCTGCTACATCCCGCTGGCGCACCGGCAAGCCGGCGACGGCGGCGGCCTGTTCGATGCCGGGCTCGCGCCGGGCCAGATCAAGGAAAGCGACGCGCTCGCGGCGCTGAAGCCGATCTTGGAATCGGCCGGACTGCTGAAGATCGGCTACAACATCAAGTTCATGGCCGTGTTGCTGGCGCAGCATGGCATCACCCTCCAGAACGTCGACGACATCCTGCTGATGAGCTACGCGCTGGACGCCGGCCGCGGCTCGCACAAGCTGGACTCGCTGGCCGAGCACGTGCTGGCGCATGCCGTCGTCAGCGAAAGCGAGCTGATCGGCAGCGGCAAGAACAAGCTGACCTTCGAGCAGGTCGCGATCGACCGTGCCACCGCGCATGCAGCGGAAGCAGCCGATGTCATCCATCGGGTCTGGCGCGTGCTGAAGCCGCGCCTCACGGCCGAGCACATGACGGCGGTCTACGAGACGCTGGAGCGGCCGCTGGTGTCGGTGCTCGCGCGCATGGAGCGGCGCGGCATCTCGATCGACCGCCAGGTGCTGTCGCGTCTCTCCGGCGATTTCGCCCAGACCGCGGCGCGGGTCGAGGCCGAGCTGCAGGAGCTCGCCGGCGAACCGATCAATGTCGGCAGCCCCAAGCAGATCGGCGATATCCTGTTCGGCAAGATGGGACTGTCCGGCGGCACCAAGACCAAGACCGGCGCCTGGTCGACTTCCGCCTCCATCCTCGACGACCTCGCCGAGCAGGGCAACGATTTCGCGCGCAAGATCCTGGAATGGCGCCAGGTGTCGAAGCTGAAATCGACCTACACCGACGCGCTGCCGACCTACGTCAATCCGCAGACGCATCGTGTGCACACCACCTACGCGCTGGCGGCAACCACCACCGGCCGGCTGTCGTCGAACGAGCCGAACCTGCAGAACATCCCGGTGCGCACCGAGGACGGCCGCAAGATCCGCCGCGCCTTCATCGCGACGCCGGGACACAAGCTGGTGTCGGCCGACTATTCGCAGATCGAGCTGCGGCTGCTGGCGGAGATCGCCGACATCCCGGTGCTGAAGCAGGCGTTCAAGGACGGCCTCGACATTCACGCAATGACGGCCTCGGAAATGTTCGGCGTGCCGATCAAGGACATGCCGAGCGAGGTGCGCCGTCGTGCCAAGGCGATCAATTTCGGCATCATCTACGGCATCTCCGCCTTCGGCCTCGCCAACCAGCTCGGCATCGCCCGCGAGGAAGCCTCGGCCTACATCAAGCGCTACTTCGAGCGCTTCCCGGGCATTCGCGACTACATGGATGCGACCAAGGAGTTCTGCCGCAAGAACGGCTATGTCGTCACCCTGTTCGGCCGCAAGTGCCATTACCCGGAGATCAAGGCGTCCAACGCCTCGGTGCGCGCCTTCAACGAGCGCGCCGCGATTAACGCGCGACTGCAGGGGACGGCCGCCGACATCATCCGCCGCGCGATGACGCGCGTGGAGGAGGCGCTGGCTGCGAAGAAGCTCTCGGCTCAGATGCTGCTGCAGGTGCATGACGAGCTGATCTTCGAGGTTCCGGAGGACGAGGTCGCCGCAACCCTGCCTGTCGTGCAGCATGTGATGCAGGACGCCCCCTTCCCGGCCGTGCTGCTGTCGGTCCCGCTGCACGTCGACGCCCGCGCCGCCGACAATTGGGACGAGGCGCATTGAGCTGATGACACGGTCCTTCCTGCGTTATTGACTGTTGGTGGACGCCCGGCCGCATCGCCAACCACTTCCGTCGTCCCGGCGCATGCCGGGCCCATACCCCCAGGGAGCAGTTTGAGGCGCGCTGGCCATTGGCCTTTCGCCCGACACGACCGCTGCGGCGTATGGGTCCCGGATCGGCGCCGCGTCGCGCTGGCGCGCGCCACGGCTGGTCCGGGACGACAGTGGAGCGAGATGACGCACTCACGGTCCAAACACGACACCCGGACCCGGGCCGAGGCGACTTCACCCTTCGTTAGGCACGATGAGATCGCGTGTGATCGGACCGGCGCCCGGTAACACGACGTGCAGCCGGCCCAGGCCATGATCCGCGGGAATTCCGCAGGCGAGCGATCACGTGACGGCACCGATCATCCTCATGCCAGCATTGCGCAGATGGCGCCGACCACCCTGGCTCCGAAGAGTCCAATGACCGCGATCTCACCCGCAGTTGCCTCCCAGACCCGCGAGCGACGCGCGATCCTGATCATGCTGATCTCGCTGGCGCTCTACAACGGCGCCTATCTCATCGGCTGGGCGCTGTCCTCGCCGCAGCCGGCATTCGGCGACTTCTTCGGGCTGTGGTCGTTCGGCAAATATGCCGCGCTGTCCGGCGCCGGCATCTATGATCCCGTTGCGCTCGCGCGCTACCAGCAGACGCTGGATCCGGCACTGGACGGCGGCGGCTTTCCCTATCCCTATCCGCCGACCTTCCTGCTGGTGCTGATTCCTCTGGGCATGCTGGCGCTGCCGGTGGCCTATGTCTGCTGGATCTCCGTTAGCTTCGTGCTCTATGGCGTCGCGGCGCTCGGTCGCGACTGGCGCTCACTGACCGGTCTCGCGCTGCTCGCGGCGCCGACGACGCTGATCAACGCGATCACCGGCCAGAACGGCTTTCTGTCTGCGGCGCTGCTGATCGGTGGACTGCGGCTGCTCGCGAACCATCCCGTCATCGCCGGCGTCCTGCTCGGCCTGCTCGCCTACAAGCCGCAATTCGTGCTGCTGATGCCGGTCGTGCTGCTGGCCTCGCGCAACTGGCGCGCCATCCTGTCCGCGATCGCCACGACGATGATCGTCGTGATCGTCACGAGCGCTGCGCTCGATCCATGGATCTGGCTGCAATGGATCGTGAGATTTCCGGAGTATCAGGCGCAGCTGCAGGCCAACCAGACGAGCCTCGATCACATGATGCCGACGGTCATCGCGGGCCTGCACGCGCTCGGCGCGCCGCCGCCGGTCGGCTCCGTGATCCAGCTGATATTGTCTTGCTCGGTCATCGTGATGGTCTGGGAATCTTGGCGGCGCGGCATGACCGACCGGGCGATCGCCTTGGTCGCGGTCGGCAGCATCGTCGTCACGCCCTATGCAATGATCTACGACATGCCGATGGTGGCGGCCGGGATCGCGATCCATTGGAAGGCACGGCTCGAGGCCGGCGCGCCGATCGCGGTGTTGGAGATCGGCCTCGTGATCACGCTGGGGGCTTGCCTGCTCGCCATGATCGCGCACTCCCTGCCATTGGCCGCAGCGTTCCTGCTGGTGCTGCTGGTGCTGAGCATCGCCGGCGTGTTCGACCGCTCAAGCCGGAGCGCGCCCGCATTGAACGTGGCGCCGCCCGCCGCGGGTTGATTGCTCTCGGTGCAATTGACCGGATGACGATCGGCGATCGGCTGCGCTAAGCAGGCGGAGGAGATCACCATCATCGCGCCGGTCATGCCCGCCACTTCATCCCTGCTCGCTTTCGCCCTCGTCTCGCTCGGCATGGTGCTCACGCCCGGGCCGAACATGATCTATCTGATCTCGCGCTCGATCACGCAGGGCCACGCCGCGGGCCTGGTCTCGCTCGGCGGCGTCGCCTTGGGCTTCGTCGTCTACATGCTTGCGGCGGCGTTCGGCATCACCGCGCTGCTGTTCGCCGTGCCGTTCGCCTACGACGCGCTGCGCCTCGCTGGCGCGACCTACCTGCTGTATCTGGCGTGGCAAGCGATGAAGCCCGGCGGACGCTCGCCCTTCCAGGTGCGGAAGCTCGCCATCGACAGTCCGCGCAGGCTGTTCCTGATGGGGCTCGTCACCAACCTTTTGAACCCGAAGATCGCGATGCTGTATCTCGCGCTGCTGCCGCAGTTCATCGATCCCGCCGTCGGCAGCGTGTTGACGCAGTCGGTGGTGCTCGGCGCGATCCAGATCGTGATCAGCGTCAGCATCAACGCCGTCATTGCGATGGCCGCGGGATCGATCGCGCTGTTCCTCGCAGCGCGGCCGACCTGGACCTTGGTGCAGCGCTATCTGATGGGCACGGTGCTCGCCGGCCTCGCGGTGCGCATGGCGCTGGAGGCGCGGCGGGGCTAGCCACTCCGGATCTGTGTCATCAGCTCATGCACGCCTCTCAACCCTCGCCCAGAGGGGCCCGCCGCAGGCGGGCGTCTCGAAGGGGGAGGCCCGCACTGGCACCGGGAGTCGGATTGGGGGCCTCATGGTTCGAGACGGCGCTGCGCGCCACCATGAGGGTTGGGCTCGAGACCGGCCGGACGCCCCGCCCTCAGTCCAGCTTCGCCTCCATGCCGCGCTTCACCGCGGGACGGGCCATCAGCGCGTCGTACCAGCGCTTGACGTGGGGGAAGTCGGCGAGATCGACCTTGTGGCGGGGGTGGCGCCAGGCCCAGCCGAGGATGGCGAAGTCGGCGATCGAGAGATCGCCGGCGACGAAGTCGTGCTGCGCCAGGCGGCGGTCGAGCACGCCATAGAGCCGGACCGTCTCGGCCATGTAGCGCTTCAGGCCGTAGGCGCGGTCCTGCTCGTTGGTCAGCGCGATGAAATGATGCACCTGGCCGGGCATCGGGCCGAAGCCGCCCATCTGCCACATCAGCCATTCATAGACCGGAATGCGCTCCGCCAGCGATTTCGGCAGGAACTGGCCGGTCTTCTCGCCGAGATAGAGCAGGATGGCGCCCGATTCGAACACGCTGACCGGCTTGCCCTCGGGGCCCTCGGGATCGACGATCGCCGGGATCTTGTTGTTCGGGCTGATCGCCAGGAACTCCGGGGCCATCTGGGCGCCCTTGGTGATGTCGACCGGAATGACGCGATAGGGCAGCCCCATCTCCTCCAGCGCCACCGAGATCTTGCGGCCGTTGGGGGTGTTCCAGGTGTGCAGCTCGATCGTCATGGGCGTCCTTCCGATGGTTTGCCCGATCGTCGTTGCCGGGCACAGGCTTCATTAGCTCGAAACTGCGCATCGCTCCAAACGTACCGTTGTTGATGGGACGTCGTGGCCGCTGGTCTCCGGCGTCCGGGCCCGATAGATTGCGCCTCCCGAGAAGCCACCCTTTCAAGAACCGACCCCTTAAGGGAAAACGCCGTGTCCAAATCCGCCTCCCGCGCCCGCCTCCTCGAGATCATCCGCAGGCGCTCGTTCGGCCGTGGCGAGGTCACGCTGGCCTCGGGCCGCAAGAGCGATTTCTATTTCAACCTCAAGCCGACCATGATGGACCCGGAGGGCGCCACTCTGCTCGCCGAGCTCACCTATGAGGCGCTGAAGGACGACGGCTACGACTATATCGGCGGGCTGGAGATGGGCGCGGTGCCGCTGGCCGGCGCGATCGCGCAGATCTCGTGGATCAAGGGCCACCCGATCGCGGCGTTCTTCGTGCGCAAGAAGCCGAAGGAGCATGGCGCCAGGCTCGCCATCGAGGGCCTGACGCGGGACGAGACCCTGGCCGGAAAACGCATTGTCGTGGTCGAGGACGTCACCACGACGGGCGGCTCCGCGATGAAGGCGGTCGAGACGTTGCGCGAGGCCGGCGCCGAGGTGTCGCTGGTGTTCACCATGGTCGACCGCGAGGAAGGCGCCGCCGAAGCCTTCGCGGCCGCCGGCCTGCCGTTCCGCGCCCTCTACAAGGCGCGCGAATTCCTCTAACGTCAGGGCCGCCTTTCTGCGCCGGCGCACACGGCTCATTTACCAACGCTCGTTAAGGTTACTGCAAAGCTGACGGCGCCATGCCCTGGGGGCATGGCCCATTCGGTCGTACATGATCGACGCGATCCGGACCTCCAGCGTCCGGAGCGGGCTTGCGGTGATCCTTGGTGCGTGGGAGCGGGCGTTGCGTAGCGTGTTGTCGTTTCGGCTGATCTTCCGCCGCGTCGCTGTCGCTGGCGCCGTCGGCCTCGTCGCCGCCGGCGCGCTGGCGCCGCAGATGGCATCGGCCCAGGGCCTGTTCGATTTCCTGTTCGGCGGCTTCAACAAGCCGCAAGCCCAGCGGCCGGCGCAGGGCGGCTTCTTCGCCGATCCGTTCGGCACCACTCCGCAAGGCCCGCCGCAGCCGCGGGCCGCGTCGAGCGGATCGGGCGCTGCGTTCTGCGTGCGCACCTGCGATGGGCGCTATTTCCCGCTGACGCGCGGCCTCGCCTCGCCGGTGCAGATGTGCCAGGCGTTCTGCCCGGCGAGCCCGACCAAGGTGTATTTCGGCTCCAACATCGACTACGCGACCTCAGCCAATGGCGAGCGCTATGCCGACAGCGAAACCGCGTTCGCCTATCGCCAGGCGCTGCGCGCCGACTGCACCTGCAACGGCCGTGATCCCGCCGGGCTGGCGCCGGTCGACCTGTCGCTCGACACCTCGCTGCGGCCCGGCGACGTGGTCGCCACCAGCGACGGCCTCGTCGCCTATTCGGGGACGCGCGGCAGCGGCGGCCAGCCGGCCGATTTCAAGCCGATCGCCTCCTACCCCGGGATGAACTCGGACATGAAGGCCAAGCTGAGCGAGATGAAGGTCGCGCCGGTGCGCGCCGAAATGCTGGCCGCCGACGCGCTCGCCGCGATGCCGCCGGAGACCAATGCCGGCAATGTCAGCGTCGCGCCGCCGATGACGATTGCGCCGAAGCCGGGCACGGGCCGCGCCAAGCGCGCGGATGTGGATTGAGCCCGGACTCGTCACTGCGAGCAGCGATTTATCCGCCGAAACGCGAAGTGCGAATGCGGAAGTAAATCCTGAGTCCTTGTGTCGCCCTGGATTGCTTCTTCGCTCGCAATGACGGAGGACGGCGTTAGCGGCCCACGATGACGCCGATGACGTTCGGCGCTTCGAGATATTTTTCCTCGATGGCCGCGCGCGCGGCGGCGCGGTTGTCCGGCGTCAGCAGGCCGCGCTTCTCGGCCAGGATCATCCAGCAGAAGCCCCACCAGTCGGTCAGCATGCCTTCGTCGTCGACCAGATCGTAGCCCTGCTCGGCGGCGAAAATGCGCGCCCGCGCCTCATCCAGGCCGTCCAGGAAGGTGTGGTCGGTGGCCGAGAACAGCTCGTCGGAGATGTCATCGGTGGTGTAGCCCCAGACCGACATGCAGACGGCGTTGAACGCGCGGTCGATCTGGTCGTCGTCCACGGCGCGGCGGCGGGCCGTCTTGTGCAGCCGCGTCAAGGTGCGCGCAAAATCGGCAATGCGGGTCAGGGCCAGGGGATCGAAGGCGGTGTTGGACATGGAGTCCTCACGTGATGCACTGATGCCGGGTGTGAGCGGATCGAATCGCAACGAGGATAAACGATCGCTTGCTAAATTGTTCTTAATTTGTTCTGATTGAAAAAGGAAGTCAATTGTCGTCGTCCCGGCCCCCGAGCCGGGACCCATACCCACCGAAGTCAATTGGTTGGCACGGACCGATGAGCGTCGAGGCTGCATGGACGGTCTACATCCTCGCCAGCGGCCACTACGGTACGCTGTACATCGGCGTGACCAACGACGTCAGAAAGCGCCTCGAAGACCACCGGGCCGGGCGGGGCTCCAAGTTCGTCAGCAGGTACAAGGTTTTTCGGCTCGTTCATGTTGAGCGCTTTGCAAGCCGCTGGAGGCGATCGCCCGCGAGAAGCAGCTCAAGAATTGGCATCGCGATTGGAAGGTCGAGCTGATCGAGAAGGATAATCCCCGATTGGAGTGACCTGTCGGGCCTCATCTTTGGCCGGTGAGTCTGGATCCCGGCTTTCGCCGGGATGACGAGGAGGAGAGTTCTTCGGTCCTCTCACGCACCGATGTATCGGCCAGCCGCGTTCCCACTGCGGAACTCCGGCCCCGTTTTTGCATCTTTTTCCCTCACCTTGCTGTGCGGACCAGCCTTTCCCCGGGTTTCGGACCGCGCGCAACCATCGTATGCTTTTACCGGTTCCTCGTAGCATCACAGGTTTCAAGGTGACAGATCAGCCGTCCCAGCGCAGCTTCGTAAGCACCGGCCAGCCCGTCGACGAATTGGCCGTCGCCGAGATCAAGAGCGACATCCTGGCCAAGCTCCGCCTCACCATCGGCAAGGAGGCGAGCCAGGCGACGCAGCAGGACTGGTATCACGCAGCAGCCCTGACCCTGCGCGACCGCATCGTGCATCGCTGGCTGACGGCGGACAAGGAGAGCTACGACGCCGGCCGCAAGCGCGTCTATTATCTCAGCCTCGAATTCCTGATCGGCCGTCTGTTCACCGACGCGCTCAACAACATGGGCCTGATGAAGGTGTTCGAGACCGCGCTCGGCGATCTCGGCGTCGGCCTGATGGATCTGCGCAAATGCGAGCCGGACGCCGCGCTCGGCAATGGCGGCCTGGGGCGGCTGGCGGCGTGCTTCATGGAGAGCATGTCGACGTTGCAGATCCCGGCGATCGGCTACGGCATCCGCTATGATTTCGGCCTGTTCCGCCAGGTCATCGTCGACGGCTGGCAGCACGAATATCCCGACGTCTGGCTGTCGTTCGGCAACCCCTGGGAATTCCAGCGCCCCGAGGTGGTCTATCACGTCCATTTCGGCGGCGGCGTCGAGCATGTCGACGACAAGGGCCGCGACCGCGCCATTTGGCATCCCGGCGAAACCGTGCAGGCGGTGGCCTATGACACGCCGATCGTCGGCTGGCGCGGCCAGCACGTGAATGCGCTGCGGCTGTGGTCGGCGCGCTCGCCCGATCCGCTCAAGCTCGACGTGTTCAACTCCGGCGACTATCTCGGCGCCTCGGCGGAAGAAGCGCGCGCGGAGGCGATCTGCAAGTTCCTCTACCCGAACGACGAGAGCCCGGCCGGCCGCGAATTGCGGCTGCGGCAGGAATATTTCTTCGTCTCGGCGTCGCTGCAGGATCTCGTCAAGCGGCATCTCGGCTCCGACGGACAATTGCGCAGTCTTGCGCAGAAGGCCGCGGTGCAGCTCAACGACACGCATCCCTCGCTCGCGGTGGCCGAGCTGATGCGCATCCTCGTCGACCTGCACAATTTCCGCTGGGACGAGGCCTGGAAGATCACCGTCGCGACCTTGTCCTACACCAACCACACGCTGCTGCCGGAGGCGCTGGAGACCTGGCCGGTCGAATTGTTCGAGCGGCTGTTGCCGCGGCATCTCGAGATCATCTACCGCATCAACGCGCAGCATCTCGCGCTCGCCGAGCAGCGCGCGCCGGGTGATATCGACTACCGCGCCTCGGTGTCCCTGATCGACGAGAAGAGCGGCCGCCGCGTCCGCATGGGCCAGCTCGCCTTCGTCGGCTCGCACCGCATCAACGGTGTCTCGGCGATGCATTCGGACCTGATGAAGGAGACCGTGTTCCACGATCTCAACCATCTCTATCCCGGCCGCATCACCAACAAGACCAACGGCATCACCTTCCGGCGCTGGCTGACGCTGGCCAATCCGAAGCTGACGAATCTGCTCCGCGAGGCCTGCGGCGACGCCATCGTCGACGATCCCACGCTGTTGACCAGCCTGGAGAGCTACGTCGCGGATTCGGGCTTCCACCAGAAGTTCCGCGCCGTGAAGCACCACAACAAGGTGCAGCTGGCGCGGCTGATCGGCGAGCGCATGAACGTGCGGCTCGATCCCAGCGCGCTGTTCGACGTGCAGATCAAGCGTATCCACGAATACAAGCGGCAGCTGCTCAACATCCTCGAGGCGGTGGCGCTGTATCTGGACATCAAGGACGACCCGCAAGGCAACTGGGTGCCGCGGGTGAAGATCTTCGCCGGCAAGGCGGCGGCGAGCTATCGCTACGCCAAGCTGATCATCAAGCTGATCAACGACGTCGCAGAGGTCGTCAACAACGATCAGGCGATCGGCGGCAAGCTCAAGGTCGTGTTCATGGCCGACTACAATGTGAGCCTGGCCGAGACGATCATTCCCGCCGCAGATCTCTCCGAGCAGATCTCGACCGCCGGCATGGAGGCGTCCGGCACCGGCAACATGAAGCTGGCGCTGAACGGCGCGATCACCATCGGCACGCTGGATGGCGCCAATATCGAGATCCGCGACAATGTCGGCGCCGACAACATCGCGATCTTCGGCATGGAAGCCGGCGACGTCATGCTGCGCCGCCAGCAGGGCCTGGACGCGACCGACGTGATCCGCCGTTCGCCGCGGCTGGCCCGCGCCATCGACGCGATCGCGTCCGGCCTGTTCTCGCCCGGCGAACCCGGCCGGTTCGAGCCGATCGCGCATGCGCTGCGCCATCTCGATCACTACATGGTGTCGGCCGATTTCGATTCGTACTACGAGGCCCAGCGCGGCGTCGACGCGCGCTGGCAGACGACGCCGGCCTGGACCCGCGCCTCGATCCTCAACGTCGCGCGCATGGCGTGGTTCTCGTCCGACCGCACCATCCGCGAATATGCCGACGACATCTGGAACGTGCCGGTCGGCCCGGTGGCGGTGCTGCCGCATGCGCAGCGGGCGTGAGGCGCGGATAACGTAGTTGCGTCGTCATGGCCGGGCTTGTCCCGGCCATCCACGTCGCTCGGCATCCTGGGAACCGCGTGGATGCCCGGGACGAGCCCGGGCATGACGGAGTAACGAACTCGAACAGTTGCTCGTCGCGAGAGCTCTTTGGGCTAATGCGTGACGTCGTTGCCGGCGCCTGCGATTGCCTTTCACCTGACGGTTATCATACGATCATTGTCAGGAGCAACGCATGACCGACACGCCGACCACGCATCTGTTCGACGAGGCCACCCGCGTCACCGCCGGCGACAGCCGCTGGCAGGGCAGGACCAGCCCGGACTACTGGGCCTTCGTCGGGCCGTTCGGCGGGGTCACGGCGGCCACCGTGTTGCGCGCGCTGATCGGGCATCCGCAGATCGCAGGGGATCCGCTAGCGGTCACCGTGAACTACTGCGCGCCGATTGCGGAGGGGCCGTTCGATCTCGACGTGCGGCTGGTGAGGGCCAACCGCTCGTCGCAGCATTGGTGCGTCGAGCTGAGCCAGGGCGATGCCGATGCCGCGACCTTGGCGACCGCTGTCTTCGCCGAGCGCCGGCCATCCTGGTCGCACCAGCCGGCCGCCAAGCCCGATGCGCCGCCGTTCGATCAGGTCAAGCGCTATCCCGATGCGGGAATGTCCTGGACCAAACAGTACGATTTTCGCTTCGTGGAAGGGCGTCCGGACTTCGGCAGCCGCTCGGACGAGCCGCGCAGCGCCTATTCACGGCTGTGGATCTCCGATCGCAAGCCGCGCAAGCTCGACTGTCTGTCGCTGCTGTCGATGTCGGATGCCTTCTTCGGCCGCGCCTTCCATGTCCGCGGCGAGCTGATCCCGTTCGGCACGGTGTCGCTGACGACCTACTTCCATGTCAGCCGCGAGGAGCTCGCGGCCGAGGACATCACGCATGTGTTGGCCACGGCCGATGCGAAGGTGTTCAACCGCAGCTATCAGGACCAGCACGGCGAACTGTGGTCGCCGTCAGGGCGGCTGCTCGCGACGACGACGCAGATCGCGTATTTCAAGGCGTGATACCTAGACGGCGCTCAGCATACGGTGTCGTCCCGGCCTTGAGCCGGGACCCATAGCCACCGTCCCAAGTTTGGCGAAGGCTGGAGCTACCTGCCCGCCTCAACCACTCCGTCCTGTGGTTATGGGTCCCGGCGTTCGCCGGGACGACGGCGATGGGTGGGGCTTGAGCTCGCCGCTCTCATACACGATCAATGCGCAACAAAAATAGAGGGCCAGCCGCAATGCGGCTGGCCCGGGTATCACTTGCGGATTACTCCGCCGCCAGCTTCACGTCGGGCGCGGCGGCGCGGACGTCGGCGTCGACCTGGGCTTCGAACTTGGCGAAGTTCTTCTGGAACATGCCGACCAGCGCGCGGGCGGTCTTGTCGAACTCGGCCTTGTCCTTCCAGGTGTTGACCGGATCGAGGATCTCGCTCGGCACGCCCGGCAGCGCGGTCGGGACCGCGAAGCCGAAATACTTGTCGGTGCGGAACTCGACGTTGCGCAAGCTACCGTCGAGCGCGGCCGTCAGCAGCGCACGGGTCACCTTGATCGGCATGCGCGAGCCGGTGCCGTACTTGCCACCAGTCCAGCCGGTGTTGACCAGCCAGCAGTCGACATTGTGGTCGGCGATCAGCTGCCGCAGCATGTTGCCGTACACGGACGGATCGAGCGGCAGGAACGGCGAGCCGAAGCAGGTCGAGAACTCCGGCTGCGGCTCGTTGCCGAGGCCGCGCTCGGTGCCGGCGACCTTGGCGGTGTAGCCGGACAGGAAGTGATACATCGCCTGCGCCGGCGACAGCTTTGCGATCGGCGGCAGCACGCCGAAGGCGTCGGCGGCGAGCATCACGACGTTCTTGGGATGCGGCGCGCGGCCGGTGCGCGAGGCGTTCGGGATGTAGTCGAGCGGATAGGCGGAGCGGGTGTTCTCGGTCTTCGAGCCGTCGTCGAAATCCGGAACGTGGCTATCCTCGTCGAGCACGACGTTCTCGAGCACGGCGCCGAAGCGGTTGGACGCGGCGAAGATCTGCGGCTCGGCCTCCTGCGAGAGCTTGATGCACTTGGCGTAGCAGCCGCCCTCGAAGTTGAACACGCCGGACGGGCCCCAGCCGTGCTCGTCGTCGCCGATCAGCGTGCGGTTCGGATCGGCCGACAGCGTTGTCTTGCCGGTGCCGGACAGGCCGAAGAAGATCGCGGTGTCGCCGTTCGGGCCGACATTGGCCGAGCAGTGCATCGGCATCACGCCGCGCGCGGGCAGGTAGTAGTTGAGCGTCGTGAACACGCTCTTCTTCATCTCGCCGGCATAATAGGACCCGCCGATCAGGACGATCTTGCGCGAGAAATCGATCGCGACCACGTTCTGCGAGCGCACGCCGTGCCGCATCGGATCGGCGCGGAAGCTCGGCATGTCGATGATCGTGAGCTCCGGCACGAAGGTGTCGAGCTCGATCTTCTCGGGGCGGATGAGAAGCGTGCGGATGAACAGCGAGTGCCAGGCCAGCTCGGTGAACACGCGCGTCTTGATGCGGAACGCCGGATCAGCGCCGCCATACAGGTCCTGCGCGAACAGCGTCTTGCCTTCGGCGTGCTTGAGGAAGTCCTGATAAAGCGCCTCGAACTGCTCCGCCGTGATCGACTGATTGCCCGCCCACCACATCTTCTCGGTGGAGGCGTCGCGCACGGTGAACTTGTCCTTCGGGCTGCGGCCGGTGAACTCGCCCGTATCCGCGCACAGCGCTCCGTCGGCAGACAGCGTGGCCTCGCCGGCCGCCAGCGAATACTGATAGAGCTGGGGCGCGCCGAGATTCCAATGCACCTGCTTGAGGTTCTTTAAGCCGAACTTGTCGGCACCGAAGGCACCGTTGCGAATACCCGTCTCTTGCACGAAGATCCCTCCTGAGAGCCCGCATCAGTTGCGCGAAATTCGTGGCGCAGCGCGCGGTGACCGTTACCGTTTACATCGCCTTACCAAAGCGCGGTCGCCGACCTAATACTGATCAACGCTGGTCTTGCCAAGACGATCCGATCGAATTGGTTAGTGCCAACAGCTTGATGCACGTAGCTCATTTTCCGCGCGCCGATGCTCATCCGCGGAGCAGATTTTATGCCGGACGGAAGCATGCTGCAGCGCAACAGATATATCAGCGCATTTCGGTTTCGCCGAGCAGCACGAATGGCGCCCAAACCGAAGGATACGCATTCGCAGGCGAAGATCGGTCGTCGAGCAGCGCCAGCATGGCCTGCCGCAGGGCTTCGCTGCGACCGATCGTCGGATGCTCCTTCAGGCGATGGAACGTATCGGTCATGAGCCGCGTTGCCGCCGCCGAGTCCACCGCCCAATGCGTCACCAGCAGGGCCCGCGCACCGGCGTAGACGAACGCGCGCGCCAGGCCCGACAGCGCCTCGGCGCCGGGCTTGTCGCCGGCGATGGTGTTGCAGGCCGACAGCACGACGAAATCGGCGTTGAGCTTCAGCTGCGCGACCTCGCTGGCCGTGAGCAGGCCATCGTCGAGCGCCGACGGCGAAGCGGGAATGCTGAGCGCCAGCGACGGCTCGGCGAGGCCCTTGACGTCACCGGCGACCAGACCGTGGGTCGCGAAGTAGACGATCCGGTAGTCCGCCAGCGGCGTGTGCTTGACCGTGCTCTCGCTGGCATCGGTGCCGAGATGCAGGTCCGACGCGGGAGCGCCGAGATCGCTGGCGACGGCGTTCAGCTCGTCGGCGGTATCGGGCAGCTGAGCGAGCGCGCGCGCAAGTTGGCTGCGGTCGACGCCGGCGCCGCGCCAGAACTCGGTGTAGGCCAGGGTCGCGATGCTGCGCGCGGCCTGTTTGGTGGCGCTGCGCCTGGGACCGGCTGCGAGCGCAGGATCAAAGACAGGATCTCCGAAGCCGATCATCGGCCTGCCGCCGCGGTCGCCGCCCGGCCCGCCGCGCAGCGCCTTGAGGCTGCCGAGCGAGGGCAGTACAGCGACCGCATGCCGGCGTAGCAGCCAGGCGGCATCGCGGTAGCCGGCCACGTTGCCGGGCACCGGTGCCGCCGGCGGCTCGGTCACCAGCAGATGAAACGGCAGCGCGGTCAGCGGGCCCGACGGCACGATCAGCAGGCTCCGCTTGTCCTTGATCAACGCGTCGACCGGCTGCAGCAGCGTCCTGTACAGCGCGTGGGCGACGGCGAGATCGAACAGGGCCGAAGGATCACCGCCGTCCTGCAGAGCGCCCGGAGCCAGGCCGCGGCGGAAGCGCATGACATCGCGCGCGAGCCCGTCGGTACCAACGGGGACCTGCCGCCAGTCGAACCGGTCGCGCGTGATCGCCAGCACGAACGACCGGTCGTCGACCGCCGCAAATGCCACCAGCGCCTCGTCCCCGGCGAGCAAAGGCTGGATCTCGGCAAGCTTCAGCGGCAGCGGGTTCGACAGCGCCGCATAGTCGGGAAACTCGCGCGCCAATGTCGCGCGCAAGCCGGCACGCTCCGCGATGATGGCTGCGAGCCGCGCCTTGTCGCGCGCCTCGGCGGCGAGATCGCGCTGGCCGGCCGGACGGGAGACGGCGGCGATCAGGCTCTTGTCGAGCGCGTCATTCGCTGCGGCGAGGTCCTGGTCCTTGCGCACCAGCTCGGCCAGGCGGTCGTTGCCGGCGGCGAGCCGGACCGCCAGCTTGTCGACGGCCGCCGCGGCCTGCGACTGCGCGCTGCGCTGAACCACATCGATGGCGGCGTCGAACGCCTGCCCCGCCGGCATGCCGCCGTCGCGCCCCGCTGCAAACAGCACCGGCAGCGCCACCTTCGACTGCGCCTGGCCGCGCGCAACGGCACGATCGATCAGCCGCAGCGCGTCGGTGTTACGTCCGGCAGCAAGGTAGAGTCCGGCAAGGTTGTTCAGGGCCGTCACCGCGTCCGGATGATCCGGGCCCAACGCACGCTCGCGAATGGCCAGCGCGCGGACAAACAACGGCTCGGCGTCGTCATAGCGCTGCTGACGCTGCTTCAGGTCGGCGAGATTGTTCAGCGAGCGGGCGACGTCGGGATGGTCGGCGCCGAGCAGCTTCTCGCGGATCGCCAGGGATTGCCGGATCAGCGGCTCCGCCTCGTCGAAGCGGCCGTCGCTCTTGGTGAGCTGGCCGAGATTGTTGAGCAGGGTGGCGACCGGCGCACTGTCGTTGCCGGCAGCCTTGCGGTAGATCACCAGCGCGCGCTTGAACAGCGGCTCCGCATCGCGGTGGCGGTCCTGGCGCTCGTAGAGCGTCGCCAGATTGTTGAGCGCCTGGCCGACGTCGGGATGCGAGCTGCCGAGCGCCTTCTCGCGGATCGCCAGCGCCCGGACGAACAGCGGCTCGGCCTCGGCGTAGCGCTGCTGGCGCTGATACAGCGCTGCGAGGTTGTTCAGCGCCGGCGCAATCTCGACGCTGTCGAGTCCGAGGGCAGCCTCATACAGCGAGATCGCGCGTTTGTAGATCAGCTCGGCCTCGGCATCGCGGCCGAGCGAGGCGAGGACCTGGCCGAGATTGGTCAGCGCTGCCGCGAGATCGCGCTTGTTGGCGGTGGCCTCGAGCCGCGCCACCATCGCCTGGGCCAGCGGCAGCGCCTCGCGATACTGACCGGCACGGCTGAGCGCGATGATCCGCGCGCTCTCGGCGGCGAGATCGGCCTTCTGGGCGAGGCTCGGCTGGGCAAGGCCGCTCGCAATCAGGATGGCTCCAGCCGCGATTGCCACGCGCTTGCAGAACGACATGATGCTCTCTCCGCCATGAACGGAGATAGGTCGCAGCGGCGCGCGGGGGCGTTCACGGCCTTCCCTGATTGTCAGGCAATCTCTGTCAGCGCGGGCGCTTACAACCTCTCCCCGCTCTTTGCGGGGAGAGGTCGGATTGCGAAGCAATCCGGGGCATGGCACGTACGAAGCTCAGCTCCCGATCCATCGGACGAGCACACGGCTGCACGTCGATGGACGATATCGAATGCGTCGGCACTCGGATCTGACGGAGCCTATTCAGTTCGTAGCACGGAAGCTGCACCGCCCGTGCGGCTGCCCCTCACCCCAACCCTCTCCCCGTGAAGAACGGGGAGAGGGAGCGCACCGTCGCCGCGGCGGGGGCTGCTCGTTTGCAGAGGTCTTCGCTCGACTGACTGGCAATTAGCTCGGCTACTCGCTCCTCGCTCTCGCCTCATCCGCCAGCCGCACCAGCATCTTGCGCAAGCCACCCGGCGTGGTAATGCGCTCGGGAAAGTCCAGCCGCAGTGTTCTGCCATCCGCCATCAGGTCGAGCCCGTCGGGATCGCAGCCGCTGCAGCGCCATTCGGCGGCGTCGGCGCCGAGCAGCTTCGTCGCGTAGAGGCCGAGCGCATCGCGGTGATCCTCGTTCATGTGATCGACGGCGCCCTGCTCCGCCGCCAGCAGCTCGGCTGCATCGGAAAGATCAGTCAGAAACTGCTCGGGCTTGAGATCGACGATGCGGCCGAAGCCGGCGACGAGATGCGTGGCTGCGGGCCGGATGACGAAGAACGAGAAGTCGGCGAAATCGGCGTAGTCGGCCGCGGACGGATGCGCATTGAGATACCTGCGACGCAAGCTGTCCTTGTTCTCATCAGTTGCCTGCTCAGCCCGCCCCGACAACATGATCCGCGCCCCTTCGAGCGGATCGCCGGGCGCGCGTTCATCGAGCATCAATGAGACGCGCGAATCGGCAAGGACATTCTTGGTGTGAACGGCGAGTCGCGAGATCAAGATGATCGGAGCACCATCGGGCGCCGTGGCGACGTTGACGAGAGAGCAGTACGGATCGCCCGAGCCGACCATCAAGGTCGCCAATGCGCCCTGCCGGCTCCGACGCAGCAGGGAACGCGTGACGCGGTTAGGGTTAAAGCTCTCGGACATCGTCTTTCCCTCGTCCATCCAGTTGCAATGAAGGCCTTTTTTCGGCTAAACGGGCCACAAACCTGGGCACGGCACAAGACTTTGCCATGGTATTTGTGGAACTCGGTCACACTTCAGCCCAGCTTGCATTGCTCGTTGACCATGTTCGAAGCCCAAATACGCGGCCCTTATCTTGATTCTCGAAGTCTCGGCGTAACCAGACTCTGAAAGCAGGCTCATGCCCACAATCGCCTTGGTCGATGACGACCGTAACATTCTGACATCCGTCTCGATCGCGCTCGAGGCTGAAGGTTATCGCATCATGACCTACACCGATGGTGCGTCGGCCCTTGACGGTTTCCGGACCAGCCAGCCTGATCTGGCCATCCTCGACATCAAGATGCCGCGCATGGACGGCATGGAGACGTTGCGGCGGCTGCGTCAGAAGTCCGACCTGCCGGTGATCTTCCTCACCTCCAAGGACGAGGAGATCGACGAGCTGTTCGGCCTGAAGATGGGCGCGGACGACTTCATCCGCAAACCGTTCTCGCAGCGCCTGCTGGTCGAGCGCGTCAAGGCCGTGCTGCGCCGCTCGCAGCCGAAGGATCCGACGGCGCTGCCGAAGGAGAACGACGCCAAGGCGCTGGACCGCGGCCTGCTGCGCATGGATCCCGAGCGGCACACCTGCACCTGGAAGAACGAGCCGGTCACGCTCACCGTCACCGAGTTCCTGATCCTGCAGGCGCTGGCGCAGCGTCCGGGCGTGGTCAAGAGCCGCAACGCGCTGATGGACGCGGCCTATGACGACCAGGTCTATGTCGACGACCGCACCATCGACAGCCACATCAAGCGGCTGCGCAAGAAGTTCAAGATGGTCGACGAGGAGTTCGAGATGATCGAGACTCTCTACGGCGTCGGCTATCGTTTCAAGGAAACCTGACGCATCGTCGCGGGCGGCGTCATGCGAAATTGCGCGCTGACGTCGCGGCCTGAATTGGATAGACTCCGCGTTCTGTGCGCTTGTTCGAGCGCCGATGCCGGGACTGGGCGATTGTTGCGGCGAATTCGAGTGCGGCAGATCGGTTCTCACCGGAACCCGCCGCACGACACTTGCGACATTCGGAATCGGAGCACTCCCATTGCTCGATCGCACGCATCCTGATCCCCTCAACGCCGACGCATCCGTCACCTCGGAGGTGGCGGACGAGACGCCGCAGGTCTCCGGCTGGCAGCGTCCGGTCGGCTGGCTGCGCCGCGCCGGGCAGTTCCTGTTCGCGCTGTCGTTCTCGAGCCTCACCCGCCGCATCGTCTCGCTGAACATTGCCGGCCTGCTCGCTTTGGTTGCGAGCGTTCTCTATCTCTCGCAGTTCCGCGCCGGCCTGATCGATGCGCGTGCGCAGAGCCTGCTCGTTCAGGCGGAGATCATCGCCGGCGCCATCGCGGCCTCCGCGACGGTGCAGACCAACACCATCACCATCGATCCCGAGCGCCTGCTCGATCTCAAGCCGGGCGAGAGCTACGGCGCGCCGGACGAATATTCGCCGCTCGACTTTCCGATCAATCCCGAGCGCGTCGCGCCGGTGCTGCGCACGCTGATCTCGCCGACCAAGACGCGCGCCCGCATCTACGATCCCAATGGCGGGCTGCTGCTCGACAGCCGCAATCTCGAGAACGTGCTGCGCTTCGACCTGCCGCCGCCCTCGAGCGAGAAGCCCGGCTTCGTCGAGCGCGCGCTGATCTCGGTGCGCACCTGGCTCAATCGCGGCGACCTGCCGCTGTACCGCGAATACGGCCCGGAGAACGGCAACGGCTATGAGGAAGTCTCCGACGCGCTGAAGGGCCAGAAGCGCAGCATGGTGCGGGTCAACTCTCGCGGCGAGGTCATCGTCTCGGTCGCGGTGTCGGTGCAGCGCTCGCGCACCATCCATGGCGCCCTGATGCTGTCGACGCAGGGCGACGACATCGACCAGATGGTGACCGCCGAGCGCCTCGCCATCCTGAAGGTCGGCGGCGTCGCCTCCGCGGTCATGATCGTGCTGTCGCTCCTGCTCGCCAGCACAATCGCAGGCCCCGTGCGACGGCTGGCGGACAGCGCCGAGCGCGTCCGCCGCCGCATCAAGACCCGCGTCGAGATTCCCGATTTCACCCGCCGCCGCGACGAGATCGGCCACCTTTCCGGCGCGCTGCGCGACATGACGGACGCGCTCTACAACCGCATCGAGGCGATCGAGATGTTCGCCGCCGACGTCGCCCACGAGCTCAAGAACCCGTTGACCTCGCTGCGCTCCGCGGTCGAGACGCTGCCGCTGGCGCGCAACGACAACAGCCGCGCCCGCCTGCTCGCGGTCATCGAGCACGACGTGAAGCGGCTCGACCGGCTGATCTCCGACATCTCCGACGCCAGCCGGCTCGACGCCGAGCTGCAGCGCCAGGACATGACGCTGGTCGACCTGCGCCGGCTCCTGAACACGCTGACCTCGGTCGCCAACGAGACCAAGAAAAACGGCACCGACGTCGCCGTCGAGGTCCGGTTCGAAGGCCGTGGGGTCAACGACACCTTCTCGGTGCCGGGACATGATTCGCGGCTCGGCCAGGTGATCTCCAACCTGCTGTCGAATGCGCAGTCGTTCTCGGCGGCCGGCGGTAAGGTGCGCATCACCTGCCGGCGGGTGCGCTCCGAAATCGAGATCATGGTCGACGATGACGGCCCCGGCATCCGCGAGGACGCCCTGCAGCGCATCTTCGAGCGCTTTTACACCGACCGGCCGCACCAGGGCTTTGGCCAGAACTCCGGCCTGGGCCTGTCGATCTCCAAGCAGATCATCGATGCCCATGGCGGGCGGATCTGGGCCGAGAACCGGCCCGGACCGGTCGATGCCGAGGGCAATCCGACCGCGGCCGGCGCGCGCTTCATCGTCCGGCTCCCGGCGTCGTGACCACGTCCGCCCCGACCGTGCATGCCTCCGCCGTCAAGGTCGGGGAGCGCGCGGTGCTGATCCGCGGCCCTTCCGGTTCCGGCAAGTCGCGCCTGGCCTTCGATCTGATTCTCGCCGGCCGCGCCGGACAGATCCCCAAGGCCATTCTGGTCGGCGACGACCGTGTTCATCTCGCCACACGCGGCGGAGAAATGTGGGTCAGCCCGGCCGCGCGGCTCGCCGGCCTGATCGAGATTCGCGGGCTCGGCATCCGCGCCTGCGACCACGTGTCCGAGGCGCCGATCGGTCTCATTGTCGATTTGATGGCGGAGGATGCCGAGCGTCTGCCGACCCGTCATGCGCTGCGCTGGCGCGAAAACGGTATTGAGTTGCCGCGAATCCCGGTCGGCACGGGGTATGAACCCCTGCCACTGGTTGTGGCCGCGCTAACCACGACCGAGAGTTCATGACCCGGTAATCTTTCGGCCAATTGTGTGAAGCGAATTGGTAACCATATCACCCCCACTATCGGCGCCCGATCGACCGTCGCCAGCTCCCCCGCTCCTCCGCCTGAATCCGGGAGAATCACGAATGTGCCCTCTTGCGCGGGGGCTCCGGATGGTCAAAGTGGCGCGTTCGTGCGGTGCACCCAAGGCGCCCGCGAGGAGTATCCGATGATTGGCCTGGTACTGGTGACCCATGGGCGCCTCGCCGACGAGTTCAGAGCGGCGCTCGAACACGTCATGGGTCCTCAAAAACAAATCGAAGCGGTCACGATTGGCGCCGACGATGATTCCGATCTCTGTCGCAGCGACATCATCGAAGCCGTGAACCGCGTGGACACCGGCGACGGCGTCGCCATCCTCACCGACATGTTCGGCGGCACGCCGTCGAATCTCGCCATCTCCTGCATGAGCCGGCCGAAGGTCGAGGTGCTCGCGGGCATCAACCTGCCCATGCTGGTCAAGCTCGCCAAGGTGCGCGAGGAGCGCTCGCTCCCCGACGCCATCGCGATGGCGCAGGAGGCGGGCCGGAAGTACGTCACCATCGCCAGCCGGGTGCTCGCCGGCAAATGAGCGACGAGGACGCGCCGCAGGACAACATCGCCGGGCCGGCCGTGCCCGCCGACGCGATTTCGCGGGAGCTCCTGATCACCAACAAGCGCGGCCTGCATGCGCGGGCCTCCGCCAAGTTCGTCCAGATGGTCGAAAAGTTCCAGGCCGAGGTCTGGGTCACCCGCGGTGGCGAGACCGTCGGCGGCCGCTCGATCATGGGCCTGATGATGCTGGCGGCGGCGCCGGGAACGAAGATTCTGGTGTCCGCGAAGGGCACCGAAGCCGAAGCCGCGCTGCAGGCGATCACCGATCTCGTGAACGACAAGTTCCACGAAGAAGGCGTTTAGCGGTCCGGGGCTCGCCGGTTTGGCCGGACGGGTCTATCCGTGAGGCGATGGTTGGAGCCCCGACCTTGCCTGCGCCCGATCGGGTTGATAGCGTCATTCATCTCATCTTGTCAGCGAAGGGGAAGCCGGTGCTGCACCGCGCCTTCCAACATCAAACCCGCGGACCTGTCTCAGCCCCGCGCCTGATCTCGCGGGGCTGACCAGAGGACGCATCGCGGTCTCGTCGTCAGCCTTTCCGGCGCATTTTGCGCTTTCCGGACCTGATGAGACTGCAATGTCGCTGATCGCCACCAAAGACCTCTGTTTAACGCGGGCGGAGCGGATCTTCGCCGATCTCAATTTCTCCATCGCCCGCGGTGACCGCCTGGGACTCGTGGCCGCCAATGGCCGAGGCAAGTCATCGCTTCTGCGCATCATGGCGGGCGACGATGAAGCAACAAGTGGCACGATCACCCGCGCGCGAGGACTGGTCATCGGCTTCGCCCCGCAGGATCCGCCGGAGCGCCTGCTTCCCCTGACCTCGCGAGAGGCCGTCCGTGACGCTCTGCCTGCCGAGACTGCGGAAGTCGACGCTTGGCGGGTCGATGTCATGCTCGACAGCCTTGCGATGGATGAAGCCCTGCGCACCCGGAGCATGGGCAGCCTCTCCGGCGGTTGGCAGCGCGTCGTGCTGCTCGCCAGAGCCGCCATTGCGGAGCCGGATCTGCTGCTGCTGGACGAGCCGACCAACCACCTCGACATCGGCCGGATCGGGATTCTCCAGAGATTTCTGACGGCGCTGCCGCGGGACTGCGCCATTGTCGCCGCCAGTCATGACCGGGCGTTTCTCGATGACGTCACCAGCCGCACGCTGTTCCTGCGCCCGGAAGGCAGCATCGATTTCGCGCTGTCCCATTCTGGTGCCGTACGTGCCTTGCAGGAGCGGGACGCGGCCTGCGACCGACGGTTCGACAACGACATGCGCAGGGTCCGCGGGTTGAGGCAGCAGGCGGCGAAGCTAAAGAACATCGGCGTCAATTCCGGCTCGGACCTGCTGGTGACCAAGACCCGGCAACTCTGCGAGCGCGCCGACCGGCTCGAGGAGCGGGCCCGTCCAGGACGCCAGGACCGCTCGGCGGGGCTGATCCGTCTCACCAACAGTGGAACCCACGCCAAGGCGCTGGTGACGATCGACGACGCCGCGATCGCCACGCCCGACGGACGGCTGTTGTTTCGGACCGGCCGGCTGTGGATCGAGAAGGGAGATCGTGTCGCCCTGCTCGGGGCCAATGGCAGCGGCAAGACGCGGCTGGTCGAGACACTGCGGCAGGCGCTTGCGGTGCCGACGGCGGACATCAAAGGCGCAGCAAGCCTCAAGCTCGGTCATTGCGACCAGGCGCTGTCCCGCCTCGATGCGTTTGCAACCCCGATGGACGCGATCAAGCGGTCGAGCAATCTGACCGACCAGCACGCCAGGGCCCAGCTCGCCGGAGCGGGGATCGGCATCATCGCCCAGTCAGCCCCTCTGGCCTGTCTGTCCGGAGGGCAGCGGGCCCGGCTTGCCATGCTGCTGCTGCGGCTGTCCGAGCCGAATTTCTATCTTCTCGACGAGCCGACCAACCACCTCGACATCGAGGGTCAGGACATGTTGGCAGGTGAGCTGGTTCAACAGGGGGCGGCCTGCCTCCTGGTCAGCCATGACCGGGCCTTCGTGCAGTCCGTCGCGACCCGGACCTGGGTGATCCAGGGGAAACGGCTGGTCGAGATCGATGATCCGGGCCCAGCTTTCAAGCGGCTGATGGCCGGGTGAGCGTCTCCTACCTGCCCGGCCCCTGGATATACACCTTCCAAACGATTGCAGGGCCTGCCAGGCCGTGGAAGAAGCGCTGGGTGGTCATCACCAGCGGCTCGGCGCGGGGCGCCTCCTTGGCCATCCAGGCCTCGCAGGAGGCGATCCGGTTGTCGGTGGTGTCGCAGACGCCGATGAAGCCGTCGCGCTTGAGGTCCTCCAGCGTGCTCAGGCCCGAGCCCCAGGTCTCCTCCGCGGAATAGGGCACCGTGAACGGCCGCGGATGGTCCGGGCTGTAGAAGGTCATCGGCGTGTTCATCTCGGAATAGCCGGCGACATGCGGCCAGGCCGAGCCGAACCGGGTGTGCCAGGCCTGCGTGAGCTGCTGCGCCAGCTGCGACCGGGCGCCATAGCCGGTGACGCCGTTCGGATCGATGGCCATCTCGCGCTGGGCGATCCAGGGTGAGGCTGCAAGCGTGAGCAGCGACAGCACCAGCCAGACGGCGGCGAGCCGCGGCAGCATGGTCAGGCGCAGCCGCAGCGCCGGGATCGCCACCAGCGCCAGCGGCACCAGGAAGAACAGCGAGATGCCCCAATCGGTTTTCATGTAGATCGTGAAGGCGAGGCCGCCGAGCGGCGGCCCGACGGCGACGATCGCCTGCACAAGCCAGACGTTGAGGGCCTGCCCCACATTGACGCCGCGATTCGATCCGCGCCGCCAATGATGGAACGCAAAGCGCGGCGGCCACGCCATGACCAGCGCGGCCAGCGCCACCGGCAGCGCGAGCAGCGCCAGATTGTGGCCGACATAGCCGACCACCAGCTCCGCGGCGCGGCCGCGATCCGACAGCGTATAGACGTCGCCGGCATAGGTGATGGCGACGAAATCCGCCCGCCACAGCCAGACCAGATGCGGGATCATCGCGACCAGCATCGTGACGATCGCGACCCAGGGCGCCGGCGAGGCCAGGAAGCGCAGCCGCTCCGGGTGCAGCAGCGCCGCCAGACCGATGGCGCCGATCATGGTCAGCACCCAATATTTGGTCATCAGCGCCGCGGCGCCGGCGAGGCCGAGCCAGATGCCGGACATCACGCTGCGCTTCTCGAAGCCGTTGAGATACGCCAGCATCAGCAGCGGCAAGGTCAGGAGCTGCAGCAGGTCGGGGTTGTACTTGAAGCCCTTGAAATTGAAGATCGGGTACAGCGCCACCATCACCACGACGAAGAACGCCCGGCGGCGATCGACCACCTTCAGACTCGCGAGCCAGATCACGACCAGGCCGCTGGCGTTGACCGCCATCGCCAGCGCATAGGTCGCCCAATCCCGGACCGGAAACACCGAGAACCACAGCCCGGCGAGCCAGCCGGACAGCGGCGGATGCTTGCCGTAGCCGAGCAAAAAGCGGCTGCCCCAGGCATAGGCCTCGGCGACATCCATGTGGATGTCCTGGGCGGCCTTCAGATTGGTCAGGATCACCGTCCACAGCACGGCGTGGGCGAGCGCGAAGGCGATCACGGCCCAGAGCGAGGTCGCAGGCGCGGTGGCGCGCGCGGCCAGCCATGCGGCCAGACGCTGCGGTCCGAGGCGATTGCGCGGGCGGGCCGCCTGATGCGGCAGGGAGGTACTCGACATGCGCCCTCGGTAGCCTGTTTTGGCGACGCGGGGAATCAGCTTGGCGTGAAGAAAGGCCCTGGAAATTCAGCAATATGGTTGCTGGTCAGGGGCCTGTGATGCTATCTGCGCGACCCATGACGACCGTCCCCATTCCCAACATCCGCAACTTCTCCATCGTCGCCCATATCGACCATGGAAAGTCCACGCTCGCCGACCGCCTGATCCAGATGACCGGCGGCCTGTCGGACCGCGAGATGGCGGGCAAGGAGCAGGTGCTCGATTCGATGGACATCGAGCGCGAGCGCGGCATCACCATCAAGGCGCAGACCGTGCGCCTGCAATACCGCGCCAAGGACGGCAAGGATTACATCTTCAACCTGATGGACACGCCCGGCCACGTCGACTTCGCCTACGAGGTGTCGCGATCGCTGGCGGCCTGCGAGGGCTCGCTGCTGGTGGTCGACGCCAGCCAGGGCGTCGAGGCGCAGACGCTCGCCAATGTCTACCAGGCGCTCGACAACAACCACGAGATCGTCCCGGTCCTCAACAAGATCGACCTGCCGGCCGCCGAGCCGGAGAAGATCAAGCAGCAGATCGAGGACGTCATCGGCATCGATGCGTCGGACGCTGTCATGATCTCGGCCAAGACCGGCCTCGGGATCCCCGACGTGCTCGAGGCGATCGTCACCCGGCTGCCGCCGCCGAAGGGCGACCGCGACGCGACCCTGAAGGCGCTGCTGGTCGACAGCTGGTACGACGTCTATCTCGGCGTCGTCGTGCTGGTGCGCATCGTCGATGGTGTCATGAAGAAGGGCCAGCGCATCCGCATGATGGGCACCGGCGCGGCCTATGACGTCGAGCGGGTCGGCTTCTTCACCCCGAAGATGCAGCAGGTCGACGAGCTCGGCCCCGGCGAGGTCGGCTTCATCACCGCCGCGATCAAGGAAGTCGCCGACACCCGCGTCGGCGACACCATCACCGACGACCGCAAGCCAGTGTCGGAGATGCTGCCCGGCTTCAAGCCGGCGATTCCGGTCGTGTTCTGCGGCCTGTTCCCGGTCGACGCCGACGATTTCGAAACATTGCGCGCCGCAATGGGCAAGCTCCGGCTGAACGACGCCAGCTTCTCGTTCGAGATGGAGACCTCCGCCGCGCTCGGCTTCGGCTTCCGCTGCGGCTTCCTCGGCCTGCTGCATCTGGAGATCATCCAGGAGCGGCTGTCGCGCGAGTTCGATCTCAACCTGATCGCGACGGCGCCGAGCGTCATCTACAAGATGAAGCTGACCGACGGCGAGGAGATCGAGATCCACAATCCCGTCGACATGCCCGACGTCGTCAAGATCGCCGAGATCCAGGAGCCGTGGATCGAGGCCACGATCCTGACGCCGGACGAATATCTCGGCAGCGTGCTCAAGCTCTGCCAGGACCGCCGCGGCAATCAGAAGGAGCTCACCTATGTGGGCACCCGCGCGATGGTCAAATACGACCTGCCGCTCAACGAGGTGGTGTTCGACTTCTACGACCGGCTGAAGTCGGTCTCCAAGGGCTACGCCTCGTTCGACTATCATCTGACCGACTACAAGCCTGCCGACCTCGTGAAGATGCAGATCCTGGTCAACAACGAGCCGGTCGATGCGCTGTCGATGCTGGTGCACCGGACCCGCGCCGAAGGCCGCGGCCGCGCCATGGTCGAGAAGATGAAGGACCTGATCCCGCCGCACATGTTCCAGATCCCGATCCAGGCGGCGATCGGCGGCAAGGTGATCGCGCGCGAGACCGTGCGCGCGCTGCGCAAGGACGTCACCGCCAAGTGCTACGGCGGCGACATCACGCGTAAAAGAAAACTTCTGGAGAAGCAGAAGGAAGGCAAGAAGAAGATGCGGCAGTTCGGCAAGGTCGACATCCCGCAGGAAGCCTTCATCGCCGCGCTCAAGGTGGACAGCTGAGGCGGCCGCCACCGCGGCTCTGATCGTCAGGCGCTCGGCAGCGAGCCTCGCGAAGGCGGGGCCGGCCGTATCTCAGAGCCGTCCCCCCGACCGGGACTGCCTGGTTGCTTTGGTGGGTGCCAAAGGGCCGCGCAGAGCGAGCAGCGCGTTGCGTACGATCTCGAGCCCGGGCTCGTTCGGCTTGTTGCGGTGCTCGACCAACGCCAAGGTGCGGGACAATGGCGGATTCAGCGGCCGGATGATGAAGTCGGACTGATGCATGGCGACCGCGATGTCCGGGACGATGGCCACGCCCAGATTGGCATTGACCGCACTCTTCAATGCCTCGACCGTGCCAAGCGGCGTCGGCTCCCGGCCCGACTCGCGTTCGGAGAGCCAGCCGACGACAAGCGAATAGCCCGCGCTGGTCGTCTGCTCCACGAGCAGATTGTGCTCCGCGACGTCAGACGGCGAGATCTCGTCAGGAACGTCGCGCATGTCAGCCGGAAAGATTGCGACCATCATCTCCGAGAACAGCGGCGTGACCTCGAGTTGCCGTTTGCTGACCGGCAGATGCACCAGCGCCAGATCGACGCGATTTTCGATCACGTCCTGCACACCCTTTTCCGAGGGCATGTTGGTGACGATGAGATCGAGGCTCGGATGCTCGAGACGGACCCTGCGAAGGATCGGCGGCAGGCGGTAGATCATCGCCGTGAGCGTCGTGGCGACCTGCACACGTCCGGCCCAGCCGTTGCGGAAGCGCTGCATCGCCGCGTCCGCGCGCTCGCATTCCTGGAAGATGCGTTTGGTGGCCTCGACGAGCTCGGAGCCCGGCGCAGTCGCGTGCGCCTGCTTGCCCAGACGTTCGATCAAGCGCAGACCGAAGCGTCGCTCCAGTTCGCGAATCTGCAAGCTCACGGCCGGCTGGGTCAGGTTGAGGCGGCGGGCCGCAGCAGAGAAGCTGCCCTGCTCGACCACCTCGAGGAGCGCCCTTAGCTGGTCGAGGTTGAGACCGCGCAATCAAAGTTCTCCTTATCAAGAAGATTGAAACAACAAATTTGCCTTCTCCCCGCGAAGGTTTCAAGTTGTTGCTCGTACAGAGATTGTGGTCATACCCGGAAGCGCCCTCTGGTCGCGTCGTCCGAATGAACGACCGCGTCACCGAACGAACGTTCGGATTCGCTAAAAATCTGATCGAACAGGCCAACTCCAAATATGAGTGAAGACGAAAAGTTGAGCGCCGTCCTAGGCGAGCTTTACGACGCCGTCCTGAATCCGGGGCTTTGGGGCTTTGCTTTGCAGAGGGTCGCGCAATTCGTCGGCGGCCGGGACGATGAGCTGCAGTTCGACGACCTTGCTCAGAAGTTTCTTCTTGCCGGTCACGATCTTGGCTCGCAACTCCAGTACATGCTGATGCATTCGGAGCTCTATGGCGACTTCGATCCCTTCACGGACGTGTCCTCCCTTGATGTTGACGAGGTGCTGAGTCTGCTCGAGCTCACGCCGCATCGCGATCAGAGCGCGCAGCGCAACTATCAGGAGCGAAAGCGATCAGGCCGCGGCGCGGCAGCCGGCGGGGGCGTGGACACGCCAGTCGCCGAGTCCCGGCAGCTCGGCACGAGCGCCTCCAAGAGCGTGATCGATGGCGAGATGATGCATCGCATGGCGCTCGTCGCCCCGCATATCCGGCGGGCTATTCTGATCGGCAAGGTGTTCGGCCGGAAGCTGAGCGAAGCGGCAACGTTCTCCTCCATTCTCGAGAAGCTGCGGGCAGGCTTGTTCCTCATCGATCGCGACGGACGTATCCTTCACACCAATGCGATCGGACGCAGAATTCTCAATGCGGACGAGCTCCTGCAGATCATCAACGGCCGGCTCGTCGCGTGCGATGCCGGTGTCAACCGGGCCATCAACGAGGCCATTGCGCGCCGCGGCAGCCTCGACTTCGACAAGGAGGGTATCGTTCTTCCTCTGACGACCGAGAATCTCGAGCGCCATGTGCTCCACGTGCTGCCGCAAGGCCCGGGCGGGGATATCCGAATCGGCACGCCCGGAGTGGTCGCAGCCGCCGTCATCGTCTGCGACGCCAGGCTGGAGGGCCTCATCGACGAAGCCGTCATCCGCCGGGCCTATCGACTGACGCCCGCCGAGCTGCGCGTCCTGATCGCCCTGTTCGACGTCGGAAGCATTTCGGAAGTCTCGGCCTTCCTCGGAATCTCCAAGTCCACGGTCAAGACGCATGTCAGCCGCCTGTTCGCGAAGACCAGCACGACCCGCCAGGCGGAGCTCGTGAAGCTGGTTGCCGGCTACAGGCCGATGTTCTCCACCTGAAAGCGACGAGTTGCGACCATTCACGAGGATCGGTCGCGGATGCGGTGAATGCGTTGCGGATCTTGCGTTGGCGGCAGCCGTGGGCGTTCGGCCGCGATCGGCTGGAGCGGCAATCTTGTCTCCCGTAGATTTACGGTATCTGTTCCTTAACGGTATTCTGGGACCCTTGCTGCAAAGCAAGGAATGCCCCGAATGTCCCGTCTCCGGTCGATCTCCGCCCGCCTCATCATCGCGCTCTCCCTCACCGTCGCGATCGCCTGCGCCGTGCTCGGCACCTTCTCGGTCATCCAGCAGCGCGCGCTGACGCGACTGGCCCTGGAGCAGCAGCTCAAGCTGCAGTTCGACAGCGTGTCGGCCGGCATCGACTATGAGGGCCGCGCAGCGCTGGCGGTGAGCTCGACGCTTGCGGCGCTGCCGCCGATCGCCGACGCCTATCTCAAGGGTGACCGCGATGCGCTCGGCGCGCTGCTCGGCGGCGCCATGCCGCTCTTGAAGGCGCAGGGCATTCCGCTGGTGAATGTGTGGGCGCCGCCGGCCACCAACTTCTACCGCGTGCACGAGCCGAAGGTGTTCGGCGACGACACCTCCAAGCGCCGGATCACCGTGGTGCAGGCGAACCAGACCGGCAAGCAGATCGCCGGCGTCGAGCAGAGCCGGCTGTCGCTCGGCATCTTCGGCATGACGCCGATCGTGCGCGACGGCAAGGTGATCGCGACCGTCGACGTCGGCGCCGCCTTCGGCAAGGAGTTCGTCGACCGCGCCAAGCAGCGCTTCGGCATCGACCTCGCGGTGTACTGGATCAACGACGGTCAGCCGAAGCGGCTGTCCTCGACGTTCGGCGACGATGTCGTCGCCACCCCCGAGGAGGTGCTCGCGGTGTTCAAGGGCGTGCCGCTGCAGCGTGACGCGACGCTGGCCGGCCGGCCGGCCGCCGTCTATGTCGGCCAGATCCGCAACTACGCCGGCGATCCCGTGGCCGTGCTCGAGCTGATCAAGGACACCACCGCCTATCAGGCCGCCGCCGCCAGCGCACAGCAACAGCTGATCGTCGGCACCCTGGTGATCCTGCTGCTCGCCGTCATCGTCGCGCTGTTCGTCGCCCGCGGCATTTCGCGTCCGCTGGCCGCGATCACCGCGGTGATGCACCGGCTGTCGAGCGGCGACACCGAGGTTGCGATCCCCGGCGGCCAGCGCAAGGACGAGCTCGGCACCATGGCGCAGGCCGTGGACGTGTTCCGCCGCAACATGATCGAGACGAGCAGCCTGCGCGAGGCGCAGGAAGCCAGCCAGCAGCAGGCCGAGCGCGACAAGCAGGCGCTGCAACGGCAGATGGCCGACCGCTTCGAGGCCGACGTCAAGGGCGTGGTGTCGGCGGTGGCCAAGGCGACCGCGGACATGGAGCGCGTCGTCCAGGAGATCACGGTCAGCGTCAACGGCACCTCGCAGCGCACCGCTGCGGCGGCGGCCGCGTCGGAGGAAGCGTCGAGCGGCGTCTCCACGGTGGCGGCGGCCTCCGAGGAGCTGGCCTCGTCGGTCACCGAGATCGGCCGGCAGGTCGCGCATTCCAGCAAGGTCGCCGATGGCGCCGTCATCAAGGCGCGGCAGACCACCGAGATGGTCAGCAGCCTCGCCGCCGCCGCCGAAAGGATCGGCGACGTGCTGCGCCTGATCGACGCGATCGCCAGCCAGACCAACCTGCTGGCGTTGAACGCGACGATCGAGGCGGCGCGCGCCGGCGAGGCCGGCCGCGGCTTCGCGGTGGTCGCCGCCGAGGTCAAGGAGCTCGCCGGCCAGACCGCGAAGGCGACCGAGGAGATCGCGGGACAGGTCACCTCGATCCAGGCCGCGACCTCGGACTGCGTCACCGCGATCGGCGGCATCAGCACCACGATCCAGGAGATCAGCGGCATCGCCGCGACGATCGCCGCCGCCGTCGAGCAGCAGGGCTCGGCGACCCGCGAGATCGCGCGCAGCGTCCAGCAGGCGGCCTCCGGCACCACCGAGGTGTCGAAGAACGTGGTCGGCGCCAGCGACGCCGCCGAACAGTCGCGTCAGCTCGCCGATCACGTGATGGTGGCGACGCGCGACCTCGGCCAGCGCGCCAGCGAGCTTTTCAAGAGCGTCGACACCTTCCTCGCCGGCCTGCGCAAGGCGGCGTAGCGGGGGAGAGGCCTCCGGCGCCGTCTCGCCGACGCGGAGACGAGCGCGCCGACGAACGCCGGCACGACGGCGGAATGTGACGAGGCGTCGCGACCGACCTGGTCGCGTTGCGAGCACAGCGACGTGTCCGCCGAAACCATTGGGGCGAAGGCGGAAGCAGTCCAGGATCGAGCGCACCACCCTGGATAGCCTCGCTGCGCTCGCAACGACGCGGCGAGAGACCTTGCACCTCACCGGCCACCTCGTTCTCGTCTTTGCGACCGTCCGCGCGGACGCCCCGCCCTTCTCTGAAAAGTAAATCTCTTTCCATTTTTCGGAAATCCTGCTTATCTCCTGGCCATCCCGGCCCGCGAGATGGGGCGCTTCGCGATCGTCACGAGACGTGGGGCCGGAGATGCGGTGGCCGCGAGCAGGCTGCAGCGGGCGTGATGCCCGCGGACGAACGGCAGGCTGGCGGACGTGAAGACGCGTGGTCCTGGCGCCCCGAAGCTGGCGCCAAGCCATCTGGTGATGATCCGGAT
>NZ_CAFI01000296.1 GCF_000239775.1 Bradyrhizobium sp. ORS 375 | reverse complement strand
CCACCATGCGGTTGGTGGCATCGTCCTCGGCGATCAGGACGCGGAGCGGACGGCCGAGCCCCTCGATGCGCGTCTTCAGGTCGCCGGCGCCGACGCGGTCGCCGCGCTGATCGGAGATCTGCTTGTCGCTCCACGGCAAGGTCAGGCTGAAGCGGAAGGTCGAGCCCTCGCCCTGCACTGAGGAGACGGCGATCGTGCCGCCCATCTGCTCGATGATGCGGCGGGAGATCGCAAGCCCGAGGCCGGTGCCGCCGAAGCGCCGGTTGATCGAGGCATCGGCCTGGGCGAAATCGGTGAACAGCTTGCCGACGCGATCGGCGGGAATGCCCATGCCGGTGTCGGACACGCGCCACTCGATGGTCGCCTTGTTATCATCGCGCGTGCGGCAGGCGACTGCGATCGTGACGCCGCCCTGCTCGGTGAACTTCACCGCGTTGGACGCGAGGTTGATCAAGACCTGGCGAATGCGCGCGACATCGCCCTTGAGCGACGGCGGCAGCTTCGGATCGATGTCGGCATTGACCAGCAGGCTCTTCGATTTGGCGTTCACGCCGATGATGGCGGTGACCGCCTCGACCAGCGCCGCTGGCGAGAAGTCCACGGTCTCGAATTCGAGCTTGCCGGCATTCAGCTTCGACAGGTCGAGAATGTCGTTGAGGATGCGCTGCAGATTGTCGCCGGACTCGCGGATCGTCATCACGGCGTGACGCTGATCATCGTCGAGCTTGGTCTCCAGCAAGGTCGAGGCGAGGCCGAGCACGCCGTTCATCGGCGTGCGGATCTCGTGGCTCATCATCGCCAGGAAGTCGGACTTGGCGCGGCTTTCGGCCTCCGCCTGCTCGGCGCGCCAGCGCTCGGTGACGTCGCGGCCGAAGCCGCGATAGCCGGCGAACTTGCCGTCGTAATCGCGCGCCGGCCGCGCCGTGATCGCCCAGCGACGACGCTCGCCTCCGGCGACCACGACATGGATCAGGATTTCGGGGATCGAGAGCCGCTGCGCCATGCGATCAGCGAGTGTCTTGAGCGTTGCCGTGTCGGTTGGGCAGAGATATTTCAGCGTGTCGATCAGACGCTCGCCCTTGAGCTGATCGAGCGGCAATTGCGCCACGTCGGCGAAGCGCTGCGGCGCGTCGATCAGGCGACCCTCGGCGTCGGTCTGCCACAACCAGCTCGAGGCGTTCTCCTGGAATTCCTTGAGCAGCAGCGAGATCGTCTCGTTCTGCCGCTCATGCCGGAGCTGCGCCTTCAGGTTCTCCAGGAACACGTTGCCGTGCGACACCAGGTGCCGCACCATGAACGATGTGTAGAGCAGCAGAAAGACGACCAGCACCAGATAGGTCGCGCCGCCGCACAGGAACAGCGAGCCGACCGAGCACAGCATCAGCGTCCAGGTGTATGTCAGGCCAGCGCGCGGCACGCTCGACATCGCGAACGCGCCGCCGGAGATCATGCCGGTCATCAGCGAGCCCACGATGATCTGCAAATTTGGATCGACCTGCGGCATCACGATCAGCGGCAGCGATCCCCAGGTCGCCGACAGGAAGAACGCCTGCAGCGTCATGCGATTGATGGCACGGTTGGACGCTTCCTGCGGCCGCGACTTGCGCGCGCGCCACCAGCCGCGCAACGCCATCGCACCGGCGACGCCGATCGCGGCGCCCCAGGCGGTGAGGAAGAGGTTGGATACGACGTTCCAGAACACGCCGAGAATGATCGCGGCGTTGGCGAAGTTGATGCCGATGGTCACCGGAACCAGGCGCGCGACCGCATCGATCTGCCGCGCCCGGATGCGCCGCCGGTCGCGCTCCGTGAGCGACTCGTCATCGAGGCCTTCGATGGCGCCGAAGCCGCCAATCCAACGAAAGAAAGCGCCCAGCGGACTGGCGCTTGCGGTTCGCTTCGAGCTCGTGGGATCCCCAGGCCAGTTCATGAGGGCGTAGCGCTTTTCCTTGTGATCCCTTGCCATGCCTGATCGGCTGCTTCATCGACGTTAATTGTTCCGCCCGTAGAATTACGGAATCATGTCCTTGGCCCCTGCTTTTTACGTGCATATTCGACGGATGGGTTGCCCACTGCTCGACGCACAACCGTCCATCGCAGAACGCGGAGCATCGTTCTCGCGGCATCATCTGCCCGAGCTTGAGCATCTCGATATCACCCTCCATGAAACGAGGGCGCAGGGAATGCCGGGTGCTGGCCGCAACCCATGGCCCGCCTGCAGAAAAGAAAGCAGGCGGCAGTCACCACAGGTCCAGCCGGTCAACCGGCATTCCCTGCGCGACGGCTCTACGCCTTATACGCACTCTCCCCGGGGACCGGCTGTCTTGCCCCCGTGACCGGCGGATCATCGTCGCCGCCGGCGTGGCCTCAGCGTCGGGAGGCCAGGACCATGCGATTTCGGCGCGCGCCCGAACTGTTCGCCCGCACAGCCTCGGCCATGCTGCAGCCCCAAGCGCCCATCGCA
>NZ_CAFI01000297.1 GCF_000239775.1 Bradyrhizobium sp. ORS 375 | reverse complement strand
GGGCTACGGCCTGGCTGCGCCACGCGTAGCCCGCAGGGCGAAGCGTGGTGCCCAGGGGCGGGATCGAACCACCGACACTGCGATTTTCAGTCGCATGCTCTACCAACTGAGCTACCTGGGCAGGTCTCGTTTGCGGCCAAAAAGCCCAACGAGCCGGCGGGTTATAGTGGGACGAAACGGTGCTGTCTACCGCCCTGAGGGGAAGTTTTCACATTCCTTTCGCAGTTGCGCGGAACGCCCCGGGGCCGCCGCCGGACGGCGGTCGCCGAAAGGGCAAAGCCATGAAAACACGGCCTTATTCCACGTCGTCCTCGTCGCCCTCGGTGGCCGGGATGACATAGGAGCCGCTGAGCCAGCGGTTGAGGTCGACATCGCGGCAGCGCGGCGAGCAGAACGGGCGCGATGCATCCGCGGCGGGCCGGTTGCAGATCGGGCAGCGGCGGATGGGTTTTGCCGCGGAAGCGGTCTTGGTGTGGGTCGATTCGTCGGACATGGCCGCTATCTAGGCGACCGCGCAGCCCAATGCATCCCCCAGAGCATGATCCGGAAACGGGAGCCCGATTGTCCAGGACGATCGGGCTCAATCCAGAAGGCAACGTCAGACGCCGACGGTGTTCAGCCACCCGAAGCGGATCGGAAAGCCCTCGCCGGCGAGCAGGGTCGTGGTTTCGTAGAGCGGCAGGCCGACGACGTTGGTGTAGGAACCGACCATCTTGACCACGAAGGAGCCGGCGATGCCCTGGACGGCGTAGCCGCCGGCCTTCCCGCGCCATTCGCCGGAGCCGATATAGGCCTGGATGTCGTCCTCGCTGAGCCGCTTGAAGCGGACGCGGGTCTCGACCAGCCGCTGGCGGAACGCCTCCTTCGGCGTGACCAGCGTGATCGCGGTGTAGACGCGGTGGTTGCGGCCGGACAAGAGGCGCAGGCACTGCGAGGCCTCGTCGACCAGGTTGGCCTTCGGCAGGATGCGACGGCCGACCGCCACGACCGTGTCGGCGGAGATGATGAAGGAGCCGCGCAGCTCGTCGTCGAGCTGGACGGATTTCAGCGCCGCGTCGGCCTTGGCGCGGGCGAGGCGGTTGGCGCAGGCGCGCGGCAGCTCGCCGCGCTTCGGCGTCTCGTCGACATCGGCCGGGCGCAGCGCGTCGGGCTCGATGCCAGCCTGGTTGAGCAGCGCCAGACGCCGCGGCGAACCGGATGCAAGAACGATTTTGGGACGGCCGAGCATGCTGATTTCGCTGGGGATTCGGAAAGCCGAGGGGCGGGCGCGCGGAACCTATCGGAAGGGCTGTCATTCCACAACCCGAAGGGTGCGACAAGCTGCGACCGGCCTGCTCTACGGTGCGAGTTTGAGCGCGGGACGACGCTGGGATTTCGGTTCGATGACACCTTGCGGGGGAACTTGGAACTACAGACCCGCAGGCCCGGGCTTGGCGAAGCGCTTGCGGATGCGCGTGAACAGGCCGTCGAGGACCTCGCGATAAGCCGACAGCTTCTGCTCGCGATTACCGTCGGTCGTGGTCGGATCCGGCGTCGGCCAGTATTCGACGTCGGCGGCGATGGTGCGGGTCAGCTCGAGGGCCTTGTGATGCGCTTCCGGAGAAAGGGTGATGATGAGGTCGAAGTTCAGGCCTTCCCAGTCCTCGAGCTCCTCGAAGGTGGTCGGCTTGTGCTGCGAGATGTCCTGGCCGAGCTCGGCCATGACGGAGACGGCGAACGGGTCGAGCTCGCCCTTCTTGACGCCGGCGGAGCGGACGTAGAGCGCTTGCGGAAACATCTGGCGCAGCAGGCTCTCGGCCATCGGCGAGCGCACGCTGTTCTGCCCGCAGGCGAACAGCACCGCCTGCGGCTGGCGCGCGCGCGGCGGCCCCTCGGCCATGCGGCTAGGCGCCCTTGGCCGGACGGCTGGCGGCGCGGTGGCGGGCGCGCGGCATCACTGGCCCTCGCCCTTCCAGTGCAGCACCGTGATCAGGGTGAACAGCCGGCGCGAGGTCTCGAAATCGACCCGCACCTTGCCCTTGAGCCGCTCCTGCAGGGTGCGCGAGCCCTCGTCATGGATGCCGCGGCGGCCCATGTCGATCGCCTCGATCTTGTCGGGCGTGGCGGTGCGGATCGCCTGGTAGTAGCTGTCGCAGATCATGAAATAGTCCTTCACGATCCTGCGGAACGGCGACAGCGACAACAGGTGCGTGACGACCGGCGTGCCGTCCTCGCGGCGGATGTCGAACATCAGCCGGTTGGCGGTGATGCCGAGATGCAGGGTGAAGGGGCCGGTGCCGTCGGCGCCCTCGGGCGCGAACAGGTTCTCCTCGACGAGGTCGTAGATCGCGATCGCCCGCTCATGCTCGATATCCGGACCGGAGCGGCCGATCGACTCCTCGTCGAGCGTCACCGCCACGATGCGATTGGTCCGGTCGTCGCCTGGCGGGTGCTGGGTCATGGCAGATTGAGGCGTATTCCCACGGAGCGTGAATGGGCGTCGAGACCCTCGGCCTTGCCCAGAGTCATCGCCGCTGGCCCCAGCGCGCGCAACTGGTCCGGACCGCATTTCAACAGCGACGTGCGCTTCATGAAGTCGAGCACGCCGAGACCGGAGGAGAACCGCGCCGAACGCGCGGTGGGCAGCACGTGATTGGAGCCGCCGACATAATCGCCGATCGCCTCCGGCGTGTGCGCGCCGAGGAAGATGGCACCGGCATTCCGGACCTTGGTCGCGAAGGCATCGGGATCGGCGGTCATGATCTCCAGGTGCTCGGCGGCGATGGCGTCCGCCAGCGGCACGGCCTGGTCGAGATGGTCGACCTCGATGATGGCGCCGAAATCGGCCCAGGACGCGCCGGCGATCGCGGCGCGGGGCAAGGTCTTGAGCTGGCCCTCGACGGCGCGGGCGACGTCGGAGGCCAAGCGCGGGCTGTCGGTGATCAGGATCGATTGCGCGCTGGCGTCGTGCTCGGCCTGGGCGAGCAGATCGGCGGCGATCCAGTCGGCATTGCCGCTGTCGTCGGCGATGACCAGCACCTCGGAGGGGCCGGCGATCATGTCGATGCCGACCTTGCCGAACACCAGCCGCTTGGCCGCGGCGACATAGGCATTGCCCGGGCCGACGATCTTGGCGACGGGGGCAATCGTCGCCGTACCATGGGCGAGCGCGGCCACGGCCTGGGCGCCGCCGACGCGGTAGATCTCGGAGACGCCGCCGAGATGCGCGGCGGCCAGCACCAGCGGATTGAGCCTGCCGTCCGGCGCAGGCACCACCATCACCAGCCGGCCGACGCCGGCGACCTTGGCGGGAATGGCGTTCATCAGCACCGAGGACGGATAGGCCGCGGTGCCGCCGGGGACGTAAAGACCGGCGGATTCGATCGCGCTCCAGCGCCAGCCGAGCTCGACGCCGGCGGCATCGGTGAAGCGCTGGTCCTGGGGCAGCTGCTTGAGATGAAACGCCTCGATGCGGTCGCGGGCGAATTTCAGCGCATCGACGGTCGCGCTGTCGCAGGCCTTCACAGCCGCCTCGACCTCGGCGGGCGTCACGCGCAGCGTGGCGGCGGTCAGCTCCAGCCGGTCGAACTTGGCCGTCGCCTCGAGCAGCGCCGCATCGCCGCGTTTGGCGACGTCGTCGACGATGGCGCGGGCGGCGGCTTCGACGTCGGCGGAGGTCTCGCGCTTGGCGGCGAGAAACTGCCGAAACTGGGCCTCGAAATCGGCGCTGGCGCGGGACAGGCGAATGGGCATCTCTGGCACTTTCCGAAGGGGTGGCTGCCCCCGACCCCCTGCTCAATGGCGCGGCAGCGCGGGGCCGTCAACCCTTTGAAACTGCCCTACCCGGTCAGCGGCGGGACGTCGTCGATCTCGCCGACGCCGAGATCGTCAGCGCCGAGATCGGTCAGCTCGCATTCCAGGCATTCGACATCCAGTCGCAGCGCGCCGCCATGCGAGAACAGCAACAGCGCGCTGCCGGCGGGCGGCTCGGTGCCGGGATGGAATTCGATCCCGATCAGCTCCAGCGCCGCGTCGGGCGCGGCGAGGTCGATGCGGCGCGACTTGCAGGCCAACACGCGGTCGAAGCGTAGCGCGGCGAGAAGCCGGCGCGGCTCGGTCTCGCCGTGCAGCGCCTGGTCCCAGTCGAGCCGGTTCATGCCGATGACCAGCCGCTTCTCGGCCTGGCGCCAGATGATATCGGCCGGCTGCACCCGCGCATCCTGCACGTGGGCGGAGATCACGGCGAGATCGTCGGCGTCGAGCGCGATCAGTTTGAGCCGGTCGGTCACGACATCATCCTCTCCTCATTCGCGGATCCGCTCGATGGTGGCGCCGCAGGCCTTCAGCTTGTCCTCTAGCCGCTCGAAGCCGCGATCGAGATGGTAGACGCGATTGATCATGGTCTCACCTTCCGCCGCGAGCCCCGCAATCACCAGCGACACCGAGGCGCGCAAATCGGTCGCCATCACGGGCGCGCCGCGCAGGGTCGAGATGCCCTCGATCCGCGCGGTCTCGCCGTCCAGACTGATACGCGCGCCGAAGCGCGCCAGTTCCTGGACGTGCATGAAACGGTTCTCGAAGATGGTCTCGGTGATCGCCGATGCGCCCTGCGCCCGCACCATCAGCGCCATCAACTGGGCCTGCAGGTCGGTCGGAAATCCGGGAAACGGCGCCGTCGCGACCTGCACCGGGCGGATGCCGTGACCGTTGCGAACCACGCGAATGCCCTCGGCGTCGCTCGAGATCTCCGCGCCTGCCTCGGCCAGCACGTCAAGCGCGGACTGCAACAGCTCGGGCCGCGCACCCGCGAGATGGACATCGCCGCCGGTCATCGCGGTGGCGATCGCATAGGTGCCGGCCTCGATGCGGTCCGGCAGCACCGTATGCCGGGCGCCGTGCAGAGACGCCACGCCTTCGATCTCGATGCGGGGCGTGCCGGCACCGGAGATGCGCGCGCCCATCTTGTTCAGGCAATCCGCAAGATCGGTGATCTCCGGCTCGCAGGCTGCGTTGGTGATGACGGTCGTACCTTTGGCGAGCGCTGCGGCCATGACCGCAACATGGGTGCCGCCGACGGTGACCTTAGGAAAGTCGATGTTGCCGCCGCGCAAGCCGCCCGGCGCCTTGGCGACGACATAGCCGGCGTCGATCTCGATGCTGGCGCCGAGCTTCTCCAGCGCCATGATCAAAAGATCTACCGGCCGCGTGCCGATGGCGCAGCCGCCGGGCAAGGACACCCTGGCCTCGTGCATGCGCGCGAGTAGCGGCGCGATCACCCAGAAGCTGGCGCGCATCCGGGATACCAGCTCATAAGGCGCGGTCGTGTCGATGATGTTGGCAGCGGAAATCTGCAACGTCTGGCCCTGGTACTGGCCATCGCCCGGGCGCTTGCCAACGGACATGATGTCCACGCCGTGGTTGCCGAGGATGCGTTGCAGTTGCGCGACGTCGGCGAGGCGCGGGACGTTGTCGAGGATCAGCGTCTCCGGCGTCAGAAGACCCGCAATCATCAGCGGCAGGGCGGCATTCTTCGCGCCCGAAATCGGGATGATGCCGTGAAGCGGGGAGCCGCCGACGATGCGAATGCGATCCATGCTGGTCCTATGGGAGCTGGCCGGGAAATCGGGCTGAGATGGGCGCAACAGGACCGACATTACGGCGATTTGATGAGTTCGCAACGGCAGGTCGCACCTCCGAGGACGTCATCCCCTGACGGTGCAACCCGGCGCCCGAATCACACCGGCGGGACCAGCGCATCGGCCAAGAATCCGTGCAGCGCCGCCACCACCTGGGCGCCCTCGCCGATCGCGCCGCCGACTCGCTTGACCGAGCCGGAGCGGACATCGCCGACCGCGAAGACGCCGGGCACCGAGGTCTCCAGCGGCGACACCATCCGCCCGGCATTCTGCTCGGACTGCGCCCCCGTCACGACGAAGCCGGCGCGGTCGAGCGTCACGCCGCAATCGCCGAGCCAGCCGGTCGCGGGATCGGCGCCGACGAACAGAAACAGATGGCTGATGTCGGCGGGCATCTCCTCGCCGGAAAGCCGGCTCTTCAGGGTGATGCGCTCAAGCCCCGTGTCGGGACCGCCGTCGAGCCCGACCACCTCGGTGTTGAACAAGAGCTCGATGTTCGGCGTCGCCTCGATGCGCTCGATCAGATAGCGCGACATCGAGGCGGCAAGGCCGCCGCCGCGGATAATCATCCGCACCTTCTTGACGTGCCCCGACAGAAACACCGCCGCCTGGCCCGCGGAGTTGCCGCCACCGACGAGAGCGACCTCCTGCCCCGCGCACAGCCGCGCCTCGATCGGCGAGGCCCAGTACCAGACGCCGCGGCCTTCGAACTCCTTCAGCCGCGCGAGATCGGGACGGCGATAGCGTGCGCCGCTGGCCACGACGACCGAGCGCGCCCGCACCTCGTCGCCGCCCTCCAGCGCCAGCACGAAGGCGCCGTTCTTGCGCTCGCAATCGAGCGCCGTCACCGACACCGGGATCATGATCTCGGCGCCGAACTTCTGCGCCTGGTTGAAGGCGCGCGCGGTCAGCGCGAGCCCGGTGATGCCGGTGGGAAAGCCAAAATAGTTCTCGATGCGTGCGCTGGCCCCGGCCTGACCCCCGAAGGCACGCTGATCGAGCACCGCGACCGACAGACCTTCCGATGCGCCGTACACCGCGGTGGCAAGCCCCGCCGGCCCGCAGCCGACGACAGCCACATCATAGATCTTCTCGCCACGCGGACCGCCGATCATGCCGACGGCGCGCGCCAGCTCGGTCTCGCTCGGATTGCGCAGCACGCTGCCGTCTGAGACTACCACCAGTGGCAGCTCCGCCGGAGTCGGCGAATAGCGTGCGATCAGGTCGGCGGCATCGTGATCGACAGCCGGATCGAGCAGATGATGCGGAAAGCCGTTGCGGGTGAGAAAGCTCTGCAGACGCGCGATCGCCGCCGATTGCGGCGGCCCGATCATGACCGGGCCGCCGGCGCCGCCCTGGATCAGATTCACCCGGCGCAGGATCAGCGCGCGCATGATGCGCTCGCCGAGATCGGCCTCGGCAATCAGCAGCGCCCGCAGCCGCGCCGGCGGAATCAGAATCACCTCGACATCGCCCTCGGCATGGCCATCGACCAGCGCGACGCGGCCCGAGAGCTGAGCAATCTCGGCGAGAAACTGCCCCGGCCCCTGGTCGATCACCGGGGTGACGTGGCCGAGACCATCGCGCTGGGTGATGGCGACATGGCCCTTGAGGATGACGAACATGCCGGGCCCGGGCTTGCCGGTCTCGAACAGCATTTCACCGTCGCGATAGGCGCGGATCTCACCGAAGCCGCGCAGCCGCGCGATCTCCTGCGACGTCAGCTCCGGAAAAGTCTGCTCGAAGCGGGCAAAGGTCTTTGCCGGCTCCGCATGCCCTGCCGCGGCCTTGGCCTCCGTCCCGTCAGTCGCAGCCATCACGCTCCCCCTCGTTCACTCTGCTCAGCGCTTCGATTCGTCGGCAGCATCGCCCGTGGCCTCGCCGGGACGAGCCTGTTCAGCCGCCGCCTGGCTCCGCTCGCGGTTCTGCGCCTTGCGCCGCTTCAGGTTCTCGCGCAGCGCCTGCTTCAGCCGCTCCTCGCGCGATCCCTTCGTCGCCTTGCCGCTCTGATCCGTCATCCCCTCCCCCGGTCACCCCTTACCAGGGGCACAATTGGTGCCGCGGACGCGAAAGCCAAGAGGCACTGGCGACGCAGACGGTAGGTTCCGCACGGGCCGGCGTCGCCTGCCCGGATGGGGAGGACGCCTCGGCTTCCGCAGGCCACGCAGGCGAAATGGGACCGGACGAGCTGTTTCGCCCCGATTCGGGAGGCTCTCGCTGGATTTTGGCACATCACACAGGCCTCTTTCCCCGAAAACCCGGCGACCCGCGCTTGCGCAGGCCGGGACCTTGTGGCAAGAACCGCCCGCGTTCGGTCGCGGCCCCAGGGCCGGGCCCTCGCCGTTCCTGCTGCCGTAGCTCAGTGGTAGAGCACTCCCTTGGTAAGGGAGAGGTCGACAGTTCAATCCTGTCCGGCAGCACCATCTAACCCACTCGATATACTCAAGAAATTCGCCCGACCCTGGAATGCCAGAGAGCGTTTTAGCGCCTCTGAGAGTAGAACAGGGTAGCAACATCCGTGCATTTCCGTGCAAAATCCGTGTATTCCGTTCTCGTCATGTTCTGGCCTCTGACCCGGTCATGAACGACCTTCCGCCCAAAGTCGCTCGCGCATTCGTCGCGGCCATGGAAGCCTATTTCGCCGAACCCGATCCGGCGAAGCGCGGGCAGATCGCGGTGTTGCAGATGCACGCTCTTCGAGAGCACTGGACGGGCAAGCTGCGGCTGCACGACGTCGAGGCGATGTTCCGGGAGATGCGCGAGCACCTGGGGAAGGATCGGCCCAGCAGTCAGCCGCCGAAGCGCCAGAGGCTCCTCGCCACAAGCAAAGTCGCTACTAGCGCGGCGTCACTCTCGAAGCGGCGCTCATAGCGCAATCGCATGCAAAACGGCTGGCTGGCGTCCACACGCGGCAGTCAGAACGCCACTACGGCTACTCTGTCAGGGGACCAAGCGCCTTTGCACAACTCGGGTGTTGAGGTCGATCGTCCGACCGCGATTTAGCTCTTCGTAGATCTCTCTCACTTGGGCGTCGCTATTTAACTGGTCAATGAAACGGAAGGCAGACGCAGAGACGTAGTCCTGGCGCTCTTCGAACGCCAACCAGTTGCGTCCCTCAGCCTCAGCCACTTCACCCGTTGTGTTTGAGCCCGCGAAAATATCGAGAACGGTATCGCCGGGATCGGTAAGGAAGCGGATAAAGAACTCGGGCAGCTTAGCGGGAAACCGCGCTGGATGCCCCTGAGCGCCGACCATCTTGCATGCCGAGATGTATCGGCCGTTAGACTCTGTATTTGGGAAGGAGAGGAGATTAGGCGGAATCGCGCCGCCATTGTCCTTGGCAAATCCCATGCTGATGTCGTGTCCCGAAGGGCGTTTTTTGGCTTTATAGAACTTATCCGGGTCTTCAATCAGCTTCTTCATTCGGTCGCTATAGGGCGCCAATACGCGGCTAACGTTAGCCTTCGGCCACTCCGTCTTGCTGAACCACCACAGCGTGTTCACCGAGTCCTTCGCCCGCATTTTGCGTTTGTTGACCCACTCTATTGGGCTGGGGAGCTTTGCGGGATTGTGCCAATAAAACTCTTCTGCCAAGTGGAAGCCTAGGTCGTCACAGAAGCGCAGGAGCACGCGGAATTGGTAGAGGCTACGGACAGGGACACCCTTTTGGTAGGCTCCTCCTAGGTCTAAAACGAAACTGCCGTCGTCCTTGAGCTTAGCCTTCACAAGGGCAGCAAATTCGGTAAGCCAATCCACGTACTCGTGCTGTTCGGCGTTCCCGTATTCCTTCTTCCTTTGAAGTGCAAAGGGTGGGCTGGTCATAACCAAGCTTATGGACGAGTCCGGCAAGCCCGCCAGAAGCTGGCGGGAGTCGCCCGTATAGGCTGCACCCTGGCCAGTCATATAGCTCGGGGCGAAATTGTGGGGGATTGGCATCATCCCGCTACTTAAAGTCTGTCGACTCATAAACGTCAAGTGCCGACCCTCCATTGCGTGTCCAAAAATCGAATCGATACGCCGCTTCGGGAAGTATTCGCTGCAAATCTTCGCAGCGCGAGGGAGCGTCGAAACATTTCACAGGAAGCTTTGGCCGATCTCGCCGGGCTTCATCGAACTTACGTCGGTTCGGTGGAGCGTGGGGAGCGGAACATCAGCATTGACAATGTCGAGCGATTGGCAGCCGCGCTCGGCTGCTTGCCGGAAGACTTGCTTAGGAGGCGCTCTTGAAACCCTCTTCACAGGAAGATGTTGACGAGTTCAAGCGACTTTGGCCGTCCATCCAGGCCTATCAAGACCTGGCTTCAAAGCATGGCATACAGGATATATTCCAGGACAATGGCGGGAAGATCGTGCAGGTCCTACTCTTGCTGGGTCTGACTAATATCGCTGGACGTGAAGGGAACGACGCAGTCGACTCCGATGGCCGCGAATATGAACTTAAGTCAGTGAATATTGAGCTAACTACTGGTGTATCAACACACCATCACATGAATCCCACCATCATTGCCAAGTACAGGCAGGTCGATTGGATATTCGCTATCTATCGGAATATCGAGCTTCAGCGCGTCTACAAGCTGTCACCCAAAGACCTTGAGCCCTACTTCAGCAAGTGGGAGGAGAAGTGGCGTAGCGATGGAGGCAAAGACATCAATAATCCGAAGATACCGATCAAGTTCGTCAAAGAGGTTGGTACCTTGGTCTACGAAACCGACGTTTCGGTCACAGAAATTGCCGAGGATGCCAAAGAAGCTCAGGACACAGTAAAGGAATGAGCCAACTCGACATCCCGGAAACGCATGCAGAACTCGTTGCCTGCCAATCACGACAATAGCCAACATACTGTACGCCATACTCCCCAACCAGCTAGCAGCAGAGCCGCAACCAGCGCATCCCGTTCGAAACGACGTTCGTAAGGCGATCTCACGGAACGTCACCCGCCGATGCTGTGGGGCTTGTTCAAGAAGAAGTCGCGATTTCCAGTCGCTGCCTCCGCATACTGGTCGATTGAGACGATGATTGCCTGAACATGTTGGTAGCGCCAGCCCTCAAGCGTCGCCAGACGACGGGCCTCTGCTAACGCCTTCAGGAACGCCGGGACGTTTTTGTTCTCGAAGTCAGAATAATACGGGATCGTAGAGTTTACCACGAGCGCCCCCCTAGAACCTTGCTGGCAGAAGGCCGAGGTTGGGCAGCCTTCAGTCTGTCGCGCTGCTCGCAAAGCGAGTCTACGCGATCGAGCAAGCGTTGAAGGTCGGCTTCTGTAACGGCCGTTGGTCTTCCGGCCTTCTGAAGCGCGAGGAGGTCTCGGCGTAGCCTAGCCACGTTCTTGCGCGCACGCTCGATTTCCGAGCGAAGTTGGCCGAGGTCCGGCATCGTCTCACCCTGTTCAAGGAAGCACGAGACAATAGAACAAAAACAGAACGGAGAGTCCAGCCGGTTTTGCAGGTTTCTTGGCTATGGGATCGGTCTCCGAGAGCGCCGCTGCACAATGTCGAGGGCCAATGCGCTTTGCTTGGCGTTTGCTGACAGCGCGGGTTCCCGGAGACCGAAGACAAGGCGTAGATCACGCCAACGGTATTTACTTCTTCATGCGGGTGCTCCAAGTCATTTCCGATTTCCGTCCGCCCATCGGCGATGCACGTACAGTAGCGATTAGGAGCCCGCTGACATGACCATTCGAGTAGCCCTCACCGTCGCAGCCCTGATCGCTACACCCGCGTGCGCTCAGGCCAAGGACGGCTATTTGGAGCGCGGCCAGAGCGGCTTCTTCACTTCGACCGTACTGGCCTGCCCGACCCGCGACGGCCTCGCGAAGGTTCTGAAGGTCTCGGCCGACACCAACGTCAGCGCCGGTGTCGCGCAGGGCATGGCCGAAGGGTGTGAGAGCTTCGATAAAGGAACCGAAGTCTTCGTCGTCGAAGTTCCCACCAAGACGGTCGTGTGCGCCAAGCCGAAGGGCAAGAAGGAATGTTGGTGGACCGCCGCGAACCGGATTCAGCCCACCGACTGATCAGTACCCCTGCTCCCAGCCTTCGTCGACTTCCACCGACTCGATGAAGTGGTCATAGAGCCAAGCGGGCCAGCGCACCTTAGAGGCCCAGCCGCCCTTCAGGATAGACTTGCCGAGACGACTTGAGATCGTCTCGTCATGCCAGCCGCCGAGCAGCGCGTTCGCAAGCTGATCAATCGCGATCAAAATATTCCAGGCGTACTCGCCGATCTGCTTCATGCTACCATCTCCTTCGGCATCGAGCTTGTCCGTCACTTCGCTTTGCCTTGCGTCAAGAGAAACTGATCGAAGCGAGCGCCGATGCGATCCAGCGCACCGACCAACCGCTCTTCGATCCGGTCAATCAGTTGGACGGTCGCGTATTCCTGCGCGACCTTCTCGCGAAACTGCGCGAGGTCCCGTTCGGTCGCGGCGGCGAGCCGCTGCGCATCGGCTGCTGCGGCCTTCGCCTCATTGGCTATGGCCTGCCCCGCCTTGGCCGACGCTTCGTTCTTGGTGTGTGCCACGGCGTTGCGGATCAGAAGTGCGATCACCGCGCCGACGCCGGTGCCGAGCAGGCCCGCGAGCCATTCCGGGATCGTGATCATTTGACTTCGGCCGATGCTTTCAGGCGCACGTCGCGCACGTTGGATCGAGAGACGCGGAGCCGATGATTGGCTTCCTTCCTCGCCGCCTGTTCGAGCTTCCACGCCACCCGAGCATCCATGCCGGGCACGACCTTCGGCGCGGGCACTTCGTCGAGCACGAGCGTTGACTCGTGCGGCATGGTGAAGCTCGGGGACGGCCTAACGCTTGCCGTCGTTTGACACGCCGCCAGCGAAATCGTCAGGAGTGAGCAGGCAAGCACCGTTCGGGCGAGCCTTGAGGCGTTGTTCATAGTCATCGATTTCGTCCTGAGCTTCCTTGGCGCGCAGCGCCGCTTCGTCACGTTGCTTGCTCGCCGTCTCGGCCGCCTCGACCGCGAGACGTAGGTCGAAGTCCTTGTTGGCGATCACGCTGTCTCGGGCTGCGATCTGATCGCGGAGCGTCTTGGCCTCTGCCCGGTTGTCGGCGGTGCGGAAGCCGAGCAGGAAGACCAGCGCCGCGAGCCCGACGATGAAGACCAGCTTCGCGGCCTTAGCGTAGCCGCCGAGAAGCGCGCTCACGATCGGCAGGTAGCCAACGACGCCAGCCACCGCGATCAGAACTCCGAGGGCGGACAGGGCGATCTCGGAAGTCGCCGCCGCCCAAAGGAAGTCGCTGATCGCGGTGGACGCGAAGGCGTCCATGAAGAACTGCCGGATCATTCGCGCTCCAACCAAATCCAGAGGGCGAGGCCGATCAGAATGAACGTGCCCAGGGCAACGATCACCTTCCAATCGGTGAGCAGGCCGGTGATGGACGACAGCGAGAGGCCGGTGAACAGGCCGGTGCCCGTCGTCAGCTTGCTCTTGATGAACGCCTTCAGCTTGCCGGGCTTCGTCGCGCTCTCGTCCCGAACGTCGCTCTGCGGCTCGATGGTGATGTGCTCCTCACCGGACTCGTCGCCGTCCTGCCGTTCGCCGCCTTCCGGCGTGTCCATGAGATGGACCGGCTTGTAGGGCAGCGCCGACGCGCGCAACTGATCGAGCGGGTACAGCGGGTTGGTGTCGATCTTCCGGCCGGGCGAGATCATCCAATGGGTGATGATGTCCTCGATCGGAAACGCTTCCACGAGCGCGAAGCAGAGGTCGGTGACGGCCGCGATCTGCTCGGGGCTGTAGTGCAGCCAGTACCCCGCGCCGTGAGCCGCCGTCTTCGCGTACTCGACCTTGAGCGCCGGATTCTTGTTCGTGTCGATGGTGCAGATTTCGTTCTTGTAGACGCCGTCCGACACCTTCTGGAGCTTGCCGGGGTTGTCGATCTCGATCCCGATGGCGTAGCTGTTCATGAACTTCAGCCCCTTCCATTGGGACTGACCGGCATGCCACGCGACGACATTGAAGGGGACGAGCTGCGTGATCTTGCCCTCGCGGCTCACGACGACATGCGCCGAGACCTTGGCCGCCGGGTTGGTCAGCCAGGAAATGTCGCCGTCGTCCTTCAGGCCGGACGCCGTGTCGTGGATCACGATGAAGCGGGGCTTCAGAGCGCCGCCGTGGTTCGGGCTCTTCTTGAACGGAAAGGCAGCGCCATTCCGGTAGCCAATGCCATTCTTGATGCTGATCGACATCAAACTCTCCATTTGTTGAGAGCATGATCGCCAATCGTTTCATCGAGCGCAGGTCCGTTCGAGTCGCCCTACTCCCCGCCGCCACCACCCCAAAAGTCGTCGCTGCCCTCGCCGGAAGTCTCGCAAGAAATGCGCGTCGTGAGGCCCTGATCGTTCAGACGATGCGTCGCCGACTTGATCGTGTAGCTGCCATCACAGTCGGGATCGAAGCCAATCGCCGTAAGGCCAGCCCCGGCGAACATCTCCGTGCGCCCGAGGAAGTTGGCCGCGAAGACCTTCTTGCCGCGAGCGAGCGAGCCCTTCGTGGCCTTGGCTTGAGCTTCGGCTTCTTCCTTCGTCTTGAACAGCTTCCGGCTGCGATAGACCGGAGAGCCGCCGCCTTCCTTGACCCACTCGCGCTCGCCCTTCTTGACGTTGTGCCAGGCGGCCTCGACCGAGTTGTAGTCGCCGCGCGTCGAGCCGGTGCAATCCCAATCCGTGACGCCGGTCTCGGTCAGCATGAAGACAGGGGCCGCGCCGCCGCTGGGGAGGCTGCCTGAGCCCGCCTTGTTGAAGATGACCTTCTCATCGGCCAGCTTAAAATTCGCGCCCACGCGGCCCGCTAGGCGCGTGAGGAAGTTCAGATCGGACTCGCTCGACTGATCGAGATGGTCGATCTTGATCCCGCCCACTTCCCCGTTGATCACGACCCCGAGGCCGTTGCGACCGGCGATGTACTGCACGATGTCTTGGACGGTCTTCTCATGATACGAGCGCGACTTCGGCGACTTGATCTCGGTCGTCAGCCCGGCAGCCTTGGCCGTGACCGTCATGATCTTCGGCCGCCCCTTCTTCGTCCACGAGTCGATCAGATACGTGCCCATGTAGTTGACGCCGGTCTCGACGAACCCGAGCGAGACCTGCAACTTCGAGCCCTTGCCCGGAGACGGGATGTACTCGCGGTTATCGATCTCAAGCTCGCAGCTATCGGACTTCTTGCCTTCGTTGTCCTGAATGGTCAGAGACAGTAGCGGACCGCCTCCGAGCACACCGCCTGGGATCACATGGCCGCCGCCTTCGAGAGGCAGGCCGAAGGGAGCCGGGATCAGGTTGGCCGTGATGTCACGGCCGTCGAGCATGATGCGGGCGGCAGGGGTCACGACCAAATCCTCTTTGCGGCCGAGACCTTCTTAACGACGAAGGCCGGGATGTTCACGGTCAACCCTTCCGGCAGCTTCGTCCCGGCAGCCGCAAGGCCGGGGTTGGCGCGCAGGATCGCCTCCGTTGCGCCGTGCGTGACGCCGAAGCGGTTGTAGGCGATCAGGTCAACCGTATCGCCGTCCATGGTCGTGTACTGTTCCATTAGGCGTATGCCTTCAGATCAACCGAGAACTCGATCTTACGGGGCGCGCCATCCGACATCAGGGTCTCTTGCGCCTCCCTGATCTTCTCGATCACGTACACGCCAAGATACCGTCCGAAGCCCGTGACGAGCGGGAGCGGCTGCCCGAGCCCGGCCTGCGCGCGCATCTGATCGACCTGGCGCAACCCGCCGCGATAGTGCGGATAGATCACGCCCTCGATGCTGATCGTGTCCTCGCCGGGTCCGACATACTGCGGAGCCGGGGCCATGCCGATGCGCTCAGTGGACGGCCACCGCCACGCAGAAGTCCGGTCGAACTTCTGGTAAGCGGCGTTGTTCACGGAGAAGCGGTACGCGCCGAGCGCGAGAAGAACGGTGCTCTGCATGATCAGTCACTCAGGAGTCCACGCTGCTCAGATTCGAGCCGGGCGAAGGCCGCGTAGACCGCGTCTTCGGCCGCCCGCCGAACATCGTTGGGGTTGCCGCCATTGACCTGCACGGTGATCTGCGCGCTGTTGGTGCGCGAGACAGACGTGTTGTTCTCGCTCGAACTGGCGACCGCTGCCGCGCCCTCCGAAGTCAGGCCACGCAGCCGGTCGTTCGATTCGATCCTGCCGGACATGCCGGGGACGAAAAGCTCGGGGCCTTGCTCACCGACAAGGTACGGCTTGCCGAAGCTCACGGGGCCGCCCTTGGCCCTAGCGCCCTCGATGGGGTTCGCCGGGTTGCCTTGGTCGAGCCAAGACTTGGTTGCGCCCCAGCCGCCGCTCAGCGCGTTCTTAATCGCGTTGCCCATTGCCACGGCCTTCTCGATCGCCGTGTTGAAGAATCCGATCAGGCTTTGGATCGCGGAGATAACGGCCTGGACGCCCGATGCGGCGGCACCGCCGACCGTCGCGCCCCACTCGCGCCACTTCGCGTTGGTCGCATCGAGCGGCCCGAGCAATTGGCTGACCCAATTGTAGACGCTGCTCAGATTGCTGGCGATCGACTGCACGGCCGGACCCGCCTCACCGAGGCCCTTCATGAAGCCCTCGCCGAACCCGGCGAAGCACTCCTTGATGCCCGCCCAATTGTTGTAGACCCACACGCCCAGCGCCGTCAGCGCGGCAACCAGCGCCGTGATGATCAGCCCGACCGGGTTGGCGACCAATGCCCACATGGCGAGGCCGATGGCACGGAGAGCCGTCACAGGGAAGAGCAGGACCGAGCGCCCGAGCGCGAGCAGAGACCCGCCCAGCGCCGACAGCGTTGCCCCTGCCCCGAGTGCGGTCAGCATGCGGAAGCCGATAGCCATGGCCGCCAAGCGCCCTACGGCGGCCGTGGCAACGCCAGCGATCAACCCGGCGAACAGCCGCAGCGGCATCAGCACCCCGAGCAGCGCGAGATTGAGCCCGCGCATGGCGAGGATGCCGACGCGACCGATCGCGCCCAGGACGAAGAGCAGAGGGCCTGCCGCAGCCGCAGCGGCGGCGAAATAGACGCCCGTCCGCAGTAGCTCGGGGTTAGTGGCCGAGAGCTTCTGCAACGTGTCAGTGAGCTTCGTAAAGGCGTTGGCGATGTCCTCGCCAACCGACTCGACGATCGTGTTGCGGAACTTCTCCCAGGACGCGCCGAGCTGGAGCAGGATCGCGGGCAAGCCTTGGTTGGCGATCTTGTACTGCTTCTGCGAATAGCCCTCCGACTTCTCCTCCACTTCCTTGATCATCGCGGGGAGATCGGCCTTCAGCAAAGCCATGTAGCGCGAGATATGACGCGCTTCGAGAATCTGTGCGATGTCGCCGGTCGTCGCGACACCGGCGTCCATCTTCTTCTTCAGGTCTGTCATGAACTTGGTGATGTCCACCTTCGACCCGGCGGCCGTGACGGCATCGTTCACCGACTCGGAAATCTTATCGGCATCGACCGCCGACGAAGTGCCGATCGCGCCTTGGACCGCCTTCGTGATCGCGGCGGACATCCCGGCGTGGTCGTTCTTCTTCGTCGCGATAGCTTCGGCGATCTGCGACTTGACGCTGCTCGCGTCGATGCCGTCGCCCTTCAGGCTTTCGAGAACCGAATCCGCGGTGACAGGCCGTGCCTGGGTGTAGTCGCCCAGGTTCATGCCGATCCGGTTCAGGGCCTTCATGCCACCCTTCGGCATCTTGACCAGACGCACGATAGCCGAGCGCAGCGCGACGCCTGCTTCCGAACCGAGCACACCGGCCTTCGCGAAAGCCATGACCATCGCCGTGACGGAGTCGAGCGAGTTGCCGGTCGTCGAAGCGACGCCGCCGGCGTACTTGAACGACTCCGAGATGTCCTTCATCGAAGCGACCGTCGAGACGGCGGCATACACCATGCGGTCCGTGACCACGGCAGACGACTTCATGGCCTGCTCATACGTCTTCATCGGCAGGCGGAATTGCGTGATCGTCTTGCTCAGCGACGCGCCAACGTCGGCAGGCGTCATGTCGCCCGCCAGCGCCGAAGCCGCCAAGACCTGTTCGAGCGCACCCTTCGCTTGCTGGAACGTGAAGCCCGCCTTCAGAAGCTCGGTCGCGGACTTCATGATGCCGGTCGCGCCACCGGCGTCATACTTGCCCGCCAAGTCCTGAGCCATCTTCGAAAGCTCGACGCGCTGCTCTTTGGTCGCCTCCCCGAGCGCTTCGACCATGTTGCCCGCCTTGGCGAACTCGGCTGCATCCTTGATCATGTTCGCGCCGAACCACGCGCCCGGCACAGTCACGCCCAGGGTCGCGTTTCGGCCGTGGCGCTGGATCGCAGCCATGCGCTTCGAGGTGTTGGCGAGGTGGTTGTTGACGGCCGCGAACGGCGCATTCATGCGCGAGGCCATGCCAGCGAGCGAAGCCCCCAAGCTGTTGACCTGGGACTTCGCTGCGTTGACGGCGGCGTTCAGGCTCGGACTGACCTTGCCCCCGATGTTCACGAATACCGAGAAGCCAGTCGCCATACTACTTCGCCTTCATCGCCTTGTTGATGTCGGCCTGAAGCTTGGTCGCGTCTTCAAGCCAGCCGTAAAAGTCGTCGAGGTCCATTTCCTCGACTTCCGAGATCGAGACGCCGCCTTTGGTCAGCCGAACGAGAGTCAGCATCCCCTTGCGGAGATCGCTTAGCTCGACTGACCCCCACGAAAAGCATCGAGTTGATCGCTCAGCTTCTTCGCGTCGGCTTCGTCAAGCTCCTCGATCACGTCCGGCGACACGTCGCAGAGGTCGGACAGAAGCAGAATGCCCTTGTCGGCATCGTGACCCTTGAACTTCGCAGCCTTCAGCGAGTCCTTGGTCTTCGGCCGACGCATGGTCAGCTTCGGATACTTCACGCCATCAACCTCGATCGGAAAGTCGAGATCGATGTCCGCCTTCAGGCGCATGTCATTCTTGGTCTTGTCGGTCACTGTCTTAGTTCTCCCGCTTCGGATTGTGGCCGACCCGCCGTGGCGAGGTCGGCCGTGGTGGTGGTTACATGCCCATCGCTGCGCGGATGGAGGCGAGCTGATCCACGCCATTGACGATGCGGATCATGTTGTCGATGTCGATCTCGACCACGACGGAGTCGGCCATCTGAATCTTCAGATAGCGGATCGACATCTCGGACTCGTTCTGCGTGTGATCACCCGCCTTCCAAGTGCCCAGCGTGTTCTTCTTGAACCCGCCGTGCAGTTCGACGATCATCGGGATCGCAGCCTCGCCGTCGCGCTGGAGCGCGCCGCGAAGCTGGATACGGGCGGCGTTGCCGTCCATGTTGCCCCACAGGCCGAGAATCTGGTTGGCATATTCGCCGAAGGTGAACTTGGCGCTCAGGGTCTCCAAGCCCATGTCCAACTCGACGTTGCCGTCCATGCCGCCGCCCCGGTACTCTTCGGTTTTGACCGAAAGCTCGGGAAGCTCGACTTCGGAGATGCGACCGGCGTAGCCGACGCCGTTCACGAAGCTGTTGAAGTTGCGGAGTACGCGCGGGATCATCTTTCGTCCCCGTTATGCGAAGAGGTTGCGGATGTAGTCCGAGACGAGATGCGACCGGAAGGTCACGCGCTCGGCCGGATACGGCGGGGTGAAGTCATACGAGAAGGTCGCGTGACCTTGCGTGATGTCCGCTTCGGTGTTGAACTCGGGATCGACCCAGCAGTCACCGCCGAGGATCGCGCCGCGCGTGCGAAGCTGGCGCATGTACGCCTTCACCGACGCGGTGACATCCTCGAAGTAGCTCTTGGTGATCGCGCGATCGACTGCCCAACGGTGCGCCTTCGCGATCGAGATATCGATCATGTCGGCGGTGCGGGACACGGACAGGAAGGCGAACTTCTCGTCGATGGAGCAGGTACGGTTGCCCCACAGATACCAGCCGTCGTCGCGAATGAACGTGGCGATCTGGTTCTCGTTTAGGATGTTCGCACGGCTGTTCTTGTCGCCGTAGGCGTAGTCGATGGGACGAGCGATGCCGCCCATGCCATAGACTTCCTTGTTCGAGGGGGACTCCCAAAAGCCCAACTCGTTATCGACGCGCGAGATCAGGCCGGCCACGCGGGGCGAGGCGGGCTCGATGGCATAGGTGTTGGTCTTCACCGACCAACCCGAGACCTTCGGATCGACAACGAAGACACGCCGCGTGCCATGGTCGTTGCGATAGGCGAACGCCGCCGCGTCGGTGGTCGAGGGGCCATCGGCGATGATATGGGCCTTCATGCCATCGGCGAGCTGCTTCAACTCGCTGACGACCGGGTTTGCCGCCGGGCCGGTACGAACCTTGACGGTCGCGCCGGTGCCGTCACCGACGATCTCGGCCGTTACCGGAGACACAATGCCGTAGCCGAGCGACTTGAACTCAAGTCCCGTCACCTTTCCGTCCGTCAGGATCACGCTCGCGGTCGGAAGAACAGCGCCGACGCCGCCGCCGCTGAAGATCACGCTCGCTTCGGTGTAGACCGTCTCGCCTTGGTTCAAGACCTGATGATCCATGATGCCCACCGGACGCTGATGCGTGAAGCCGGGCGCGATCAGGATCATCGGCGCTACGCCGCATTCGGCTTCGGCCGCCCGGAACGCATGGATGCCGGTGAACGCGCCGGTGTCGGCATCAACGCCGCCGATGATTTTGGAAAGCTGCTCGTTCTCGGTGTCCGCCTTCTGGACGCGCACGACAACGATGAGGGCACCGCCCTGATCGAAGATCGCGTCGATCGCCTGGGGCAGAGTGCCGGTCGTGCCGATGTTCATCGCCGCCTGACGGCGGTTCACGAGCACCGGAGTATCATAGGGAAATGCCGCCAGCAGCGCGTCGGGAGCCGTACCGATCAATCCGATGACGGACGAGCGGACGGTCTGAATGGGCCGGGGGCCACGGTCAACGACGACAGTCTCGACGCCGTGCAGAAAGTCGGTAAGGGACATGGTGTGTGTTCTCAATCCTCAGTGTGGGATTGAGAACAAGCTACCGACCACTCAGCGCTGCGTCGGGACCGTTTGGGTAGCCCTTAACGAAGCAGCGCTGACCTGAACATGCCGTCCACCTCTGCATCGGTCAGCCCGAGCATCGCCGCCATGCCGAGGATCAACGAATTGGTGCGCTCGCACTGAGACATCGTTGCCCAAGTAATAGCGGCCTCCGGCTGCTTCTCAATGGGCAGAGCGTCGAAAGACTCTTGGATCAACGCAGGCACCGCGCCGCTCTTCGCGGCGGCAACCGCTTCGTCGGACGTGATGATGCCCGACGACATCAGTTCGAGCAACATCTGCCTACGCGAGATCGGCACAATGGGAGCAGGCAGGGTCGGGTCGATGTCCGGCGGATCAGTAAACTCGCGTTCGCGCGGCTCGATCTTGTAGCCGTCCGCGACCCACGACGCATCAGCCCCGAACACGACGATAGACGTGCCAGGTACTTCGAGGCGCGACGGGATCAACTCCCACCACGCAAGGTCTGAGTTGTCCTCGATCCGAACGAGCGCGTATCCATCTTTCTTCATCGCTAACCCCAATCAATGTAGCAGCGGCCGTATGCGCCGACGTTACCCCATCCACCATTGCCGCCCGGCGCACCACCGCCGCCGGGACCTTGAATGACCACCGAGTAAGCGGTAGCAGCCGCGATCTGACCCCAAGCATAGGTCTTCAGAATGTAGCCGCCGGTGCCGCCAGTGCCGCCAGCGCCTCCGTTCCTGGGTGCCGAGCCGGGACCGCCGCCCCCGCCCATCGCGGTCCCTGAGCCGCCCCCACCGCCAGCACCGCCGCCAGCGCCGCCCGCAAACGTGTTGGTGTCGCCACCGTAGCCGTTGCCGTGCCCGCCTGCCGCGCCGGGGCTCCCATCATAAACCGAGCCGTAGGCGAACGAACCGCTCGCACCGCCGCCGCCTCCACCGCCCCCGCCTCCCGCCGCGTAGGGACCACCGGCGAATTGCGCGACGCCGCCCGAGCCGCCCGATCCGCCCGGAGAACCGAGCGTGCCATAAGCGCCGCCGCCGCCACCGCCGCCGCCTCCACCGGGAGCCCACATCTGAACGCGGAACCAATTGAAAACCGACGGCGTCGAGACATTCCAACTACCCGTCGTCCAACCCGAGTCCCATGCGCCCGCCGTCACGGCGGCCGTGGTGATAGTCCAAGTAGTTGCCGTCGTGTCGATCGAGAGCCCGGCCGTGACCGAGGTCTGCCAAGACGACGATGCGTAGGCGCGGATCGCGATGTTCTGACCGGGATAGATGAAGGTCGAGAGCGTCGTCCACGCGCCGCCATTGATGCTGTACTCGCAACCACTCGCCGACACCAACGCGGGGCTGTCATAGCCCGTGGGCGTGATGGTGTTGCTGGCGTACAGTTGCCCTTTGATCGCGTTCGCAACGTTTGCGAAAGCAAACGGTGCGGGCTTCGAGTTGCCGGGGCAGATGCTCGCGAACGGAAAGGTCATTGCATCGCCACGATATGAAGGTGCGAGTAGTCCTTCGTCTTGGTGACGAACAGGATATGGCCCGCCCCCTGCGCTGCCGAGAACGTCGCGCCCGTGACCTTGGTGAACCCTGACACGGTGAGCGCGCCCGCCGTTGCGCCGTTCGAGTACTGGACGACCACCGTGCAAAGGCTCGCGGGAGGCGCAATCGAATGCGCGCCGTTGTTGACGACATTCTGGATCGCGCTGAGCTTCGGGTCGGGCGTGAACGTGCCAGCGCTCATGACCGTCTCTTTGCCGGTCGTGTCGAAGCCGCCGCTGAGCGTCTGCCCGCCCGCCAGCAACACGCGCGCATTGACCTTCGTCAACAGCCCGTCAATCGAGGTCTGCAACGCAGTGTCACGCCCTGAAGTCGTGCCTGCAAGATCGTTCACCGTCCCTTCGAGCACGGCGAGAAGCGCGAGGATCATGTCCTTCGTGCGCTTCACCGTGAGAACTGCATTGGCTGCGCTGCCCTGAGCGGCTTCGTCCTGCGTGGCAAGCCGGACCTGGCCTGCGTGCGTCTCCGTCGCCGGGACAGCCGTGCCGTCCATGTCGTCGTTGATCATCTCGATCGCTTGGCGGATGCGGGCGGCATCCTCGCGCGCGATGTTGTCGGGATGCGGCAGCGGGTATCCCCGCTGCGTCAACTCTTCGGCCATGTGTTACGCCCCCGTGGTGGACTTGACTGCGACTGCGCGGATGTTGCGAACGTTGGACCGAGCGCCGGGACCGCCAGTGATCACGACCCGAACCCGCGAGATTGCGCTGTTGACGTGGTCGAGCATGTACTGGCGCTCTTCCCATCCATCGCCCAGCGGGGTCGCCTTCTCCAAAGTCAGCGCATTCGAAGCCGACCAAACGGGGAGGCCCGCGTTCTCGCCGGTCTGAATGTTGGCCGCCATAGAAGCGGTCGAGGGCAGGTACACGTCGAGGATCAACCGAACCTTCGAGTCCGCACCCGCCTCGAAGGCGCGCGAGACATAGGTCCCGGTTGCCTGGATCGCGCCCGCAACGACCTGCAAGAAGGGCAGCATGAGCGGCGACAGATTGGCCGTGCCGGTGACGCGGAGACGCACCTTCAGCGTGCCGGTGATCGCCGCCGGGAGCGAGATGTTCACCGCCGGGGACGTGACGTACTTGGTGCCGTTCGGGGCCTCGAACTCAACCTCGATCGCGGTGCCTTCCGGCCGCTCAGCCGCGAGCAGCGGCATCAGGTCCGAGCAGTTCGCGACGGCCAGATCGCCGATCTCCATCGTGCGCGAGGTCGGGGCGAACTTGGCGCAACGCAGGCGGAAGCCCAGCGACCGACCCGGCTTGGGCAGCCAAGTGCGCGAGTCCGAGCCGTCGAGGAAGGTGCCGAGCGGGAAGGCGTTGCTCGTCACCCACCCGTTGATCTGATCGAACCCGCCCAGGTCCGCGATAGCGACCGAGTGCGTCGCGTCCTCAGTGAGCAGCGTGATCGCGTAGCTGCGATCTTCACGCAGCGTCACCGGCCGCTCAAACGCGGCGAACGTCCAATCGCTCTCGACGCGCGGCTGCACCGACAGCGGATCGATGACCTTCACCGTGTTCATGTCGATAATCGACTCGGCAACGACGCGCTCGGTCGGGATGCCAAGCTCGACTTCGCGAATCTGAAGCCGAACGGGCTTGCTCTTGTCGCCGACCTTCGTGAACTTCACGTCCACTCCGAGCGCCTGCCGGGGCTCGCTGAGACGGAAGGTCTGCGCGAGCGGGTCAGCACTATACCAGAACGTCGTGATGACGTTGCGCTCATGATTGACCGTGGTGAGCCACCCATAAGCCGTATAGAGCGCGTTCGCCGTCGAGCCGCCGATCCCCTCGAACGCGACGTGCTTCACACCCACCGGCACGTTTGCCGGGATTTGGAAGGCCGACGTGAGCGTGCCCTGATCGTCCGCGCGGACGGTGCCCGCCGGGGTCACGTCGATGTCATCGAACGTCACCTTCTTCAGGACTTCATTGTAGCCCCACTTATGGATCGTAAAGCCGACCGAGCGCTGCCGGATGGTCTCTTCCGCCCGCGTGACGCTGTTCACGATGCGGTCCGTGGTCTCGGTCGTGGTGCCGATCAGCGGGCCAGCGGCGAAGCCGGTGCGCTGCCACGCCACGCGCGACGTGAACACGGAGGTCCACACGTCCTGCGTATCGGTCCAAAGATCGACCGAGGGATTGAGCGCAACGTCGGTCGCCGGGGGAGCGAACGACGCGTAAGGGTTGATTTTGGACTCGCCCGTGATCTGCCGCTGCTCGAACACGTTCTCGGCCGTGTACGCGAGCGACGTGCCGTTGAAGGGCATGATCGAGACGGTCGGGGTGATCGGCAGCCAGAGCAGGCCACCGAAGATCGCGCCGGTCTGCGGAAGCCCCTGATCACGCATGTCGTCGTCGAGCAGCGGGTCAACGAAGACGCCGCGCTTGGAGGACACTTCCTTGCGATCCACGTCACGTTGAAGCCGCTCTTCGGCAACCAGCGCGTAGAGATCGCTGACCATCGTTTCGAGGCTGCGCAGATCGGCGAAAGGCATGCGGATGGTCGCGACCTGCTTCACGGTCGGGACGAGACCCCAATTGTTGTAGACATCCGCGAGCTTGTGCAGAGTCGGCGCGACCGTCGCGGGCTGCGGCGCGTAGAGCGAGCTGATGCCCTTCAGATAGGAGATGACGCCCATCTGATCGACAACGATGGCGTCATAGCGCGGCAGCTTCGTCTTGTATTTGACGAAGGCGGTCGTGTCGTCGGCCGCGCCGGTGATTTCGAAGCTATCACGCTTGATATTCGTCGGAACGGCGTTGGTCAGGTAGCGGTACGTGACCTGATAGGTCGAGCCGGGCGCGATCTCCGCACCGCTCGGCGACCAATCGACGGCCGCGCCGGTCAGCTTGTAGTCGGCGGTCGGCGCATAGACAGTCGCGCCCTGCTTCACCTGACGGATCGAGAGGACGGTCGGGTCGGGCAGCGCGTCGGACACGCCGGTATAGGTCCCGTGGGTGAGGGTCACGGTCTTCTCAGCGATGATGGTGACTTCCTCGATCGAGGCGATCGGGGCGAAGCGGACCTTGATCGTCTGCGTGCCGGAGTTGACGGCGTGCGGCTCGTCATCGAGCAGCATGATCTCGGGCTCTTCAGCGATGCGGAGGCGCGCGGAAGCAGGCCGGGTGCGCTTGTAGCCGTAGACGTTGATCGTCCCTTCGGAGATCGAGAACGCCTGCTTATTCGATTCGTCGAGACCGAGCGCCTTGACGACGAACCCTTCCACGACATAGCCGCCATGCGCCTCGCGATCATAGCGCGCGAGCAGGTTCACCCAGGCGTCATCCATCCCCGGCTCGTTCGGGGTCTCGATCTCGCCGTCCTTGATCGTATAGATCGGGAAGAAGTCGCCTTCCTCGCCGTCGCCCTCATAGCCCCAGCGGCCGACCATCGCCAAGGCCGACGCGCCGGGCTCGCCCTGAGCGCGCGTTCCGGGGGCGAGGCCCTTGAGCGTCGGGTCCTGCTCATACGTGACGGTGAAGGTGCGCAGGCGGATGCCGATGACCACCGTGCCGACTGCGGAGATCACGATGTTGCGGGCGTCGATCTCATGCACCGCGCCGCGAATGTAGACCTTGGCCGCCGCCAATTGAGCCTCGACGGTGCCGTTGATCTTCGGCCCGAGCACGATCGCGCCGCCGCTGACCAACGAGCCGTCGCGCCAGAACGCATCTGCGACGCCCTTCAGCCGGTTCGCCTCGATGTCCTGAATGACGTTGATTTCATTGCTGGTCAGGAAGCGATCATAGTGCGCAGCGAGACGCTGATACCCCTTCGTCTTGTCGAAGGTGTTGATGTAGGCCGGAAGTTGGTCGCGAGCGTCTGCCATTTTCAGATCACCAGAACGTAAGAGAATCCCTGCCGCTCGCTCGGGGAGCGAACCTTGCCCGCGAAACGGTCGAGCAAGAGCAAGTATCCCGGTTCGGCGACCTGATCGGGAGTCAAGTACAGTTGCCCTTCAGGCACCCCCGGCTTGCGCGCGCCATCGACGAAGATGCCGACTTCGCGGATCGTCTCGTCAGCCGCTTCGAGGTAGTCGAAGAGCACGCTGCAATAGAGGTACCGCGTCGCTGCGGTCGAGATCGTCCACCGCGCGCCGCCGGGCGTGCTGATGTTGCCGTTGTCGTCAGGCACGACGAACTCAACCGAGGCCGCGATGCGACGGCCAACTTCGTTGACCAAAGCCGTCTCACCGGACCCCAGGGCGGGCGTGCCGTATTGAACCTGAGCCTGGACCGTCGCGCCCGGCGCGATCTGCCCGCCATTCACGCGCGTCACGATGCCGGTGTTGGCATTGAAGGCGAAGTCGCGCGGCGTCTCGAAGGTCAGCGCGTTGCCGGTGTCCTTCAGCGCGAGCGACGCGACCGGCGCGTGATCGAGCGTGAAGCGTTCCGGCGAACCGGAAAACGTCACGTTCTTCACGTCGGTCTTCCCCCACCACGAATCGCCGCGTCCCCACGCGAAAAACATCGTGCGAGACTTCAGCGCAGCGGCGAGACCTTCGCGCCCGCTATTAACCAGAAGTGCCATCGGGTCCTCCGTAGATCGTAAACTGTTCCATGTTTGAATAGGAGACGCCCGGCCACGGAGCGCGCGGCCAAGGCATCATCACTTCGTTCGCGAAGTCGATCTGCTCGCCAGAAAGCGAGGCTTGGATCGAGACCACGGACGGCTCGACGATCTCGCCATCGAGCGTCGAGCGATCGAGCACGAAGCCTTCCTCGAAGCGGGCGACGCCCTCGACGGAGTTGAAGACACCACCGTCCATCTCGACGTGGAAATCGATGGCCTCGCCGTGCAGCGCGCCAAACGACAGCTTCGGCTTGATGCCGGGCAGATACACGCCGGACCAATCGTCGAGCAGCGCTCCATCGAGGCGCATCATGTCGAGACGCATCGGGCGGATGTCATAGCCGCCGTAGATGCGCCCCAAGACGCTCGACGACTTCTTGGAGAGGTTCGCCAGCCCGATCAGGTTGATTAGCGTGTCTTGGTCAGGCCGCTCCGTGAGCCCGACCTGAAATAAGCCCCAGCACACGGCCTTATGGTCGCCGCGCTCATAGAGCCCCTGAAGGCCGAGCCAATCGAAGACGACGTCATAGGCTTCCACGCGGCCACGGAGCGTCTGCCACCGCTTGCCTTCCTTGTAGAGCCGCTGATGATCTGCAACGAACGCAGCGGCGTCCTCAAGGCCCCAATGGCGCAACAGCCACGGCAGGATGTCGGACGGGATCGTATCGAGATAGCGCACGTCAACGATCGACTGCACCAACGCCTTGAAGCGCGAGCGAGAGTCGATGGTCGAGACGACGGACCGCTGAAGCGGGGTCGAGTTGCGCGGTACGATGTCGATCAGGTCGGTCATCAGTATGCCCGACCCTTGAAGTTGAGCTTGACCGTGCCAAGCGCCACCGCCTCATTCGGCTCCGCGCGCGTATAGTCGTCGGCGGACGGCGAGATCATCACGATCCGGCGGACGCCCGTCGTGCGCAGCGCTGCGATGACGAAATCCGCGGTGAAGTCCCAACCCAGGCGGCGGGCCGCCGCGAACTCGCTGCGCAGCCGATCCTCTGCCTTCTGCAACTCATCGCTTGGGGCTTCTGGCAACAGCCAGATGTCTGCCTCGACGTTGACGACGCGGATCACGGCGGGGACAACCTCGACGTGGTCGTTGTCTCCGAGCACGTTGGGCTTGTTCAGCGCCACGTTGACGAGATCGAGCAGTTCGGGGCTCGCGACGCCATCACCTTCCGTGGACAGAATCGAGACCTTGACGCCGCCCATTGCGTCCCCGGTCACGCCAACGTCGGCCACGCGGAGAGGATCGGCGGCGAACGCATAGCGCTTGTACCAGTTGTCGGTGAACCCGCCCTGCCCCTTCTTGCGCTCACGGAGCCGCCGGCGAAGATCGTCGATCGCCTCGCCTTCGGCGGGCGTCAACTCCCAATCGCTCGCCTGCGCGATCAGGTCAGCGCCTTGGCCGAAGTCGATCAGCGTCGCGCGGAAGGTGTCGTTGAGCGACGTGACGTAGAGCAGATCGCCATAGGCGGCATGGCGGCAGAAGTTGTTGATCGGGTCCGACCGCAGCATCCACGTATCCCAATCGAGACCAGCGGTTTGGAGCAGGCCACGCATCTGCGCAATGCGAGCATCCAAGAGCGTCTTGAACTCGGGCTCACGCTCAATAACGGGCAGCGGGAAGTTCGGGAGCGGGGCGTCCATTAGACGTAGCTCCCAACGATCATGTTGTCCGAGAGAACGACTCGACCGCGCGCGTCACGCGCCTCCGAAAAGTCGCCAAGATGACCACGGGGGTAATAAATGCCCTCGATGTCGAAGACGGCGTTGCCTCCATCGGTCATGTCGGCAAGCTCCATTTGGATGATGCGGAAGCGCGGCTCTTCAGCCATCAAGGACTCGGGATTCTTGCGGTTGATCGCTTCCGGCACGGCCGCGTAGAACTCGATCACCGTGACCTGCGACACGGCGCGGTCAACGAGGCGCGGCATCTTCGAGCCGAAATCGCGAGCCATCACGAGCGACTTGAGAGTCGTGCTCAGGATGGTCGCGATCGACTGCCAGACATCGTCAATGCCTTCGAGCGGCTTGCCGGTGGTGAGATCGATGGTCGCCATAAAGCGCACCGTGCCGCGTTGGCACAGCCGCTTACAGCCTGATCCAGTCGCCTCTTATCCGACCTTGGCGAAGGTCTGCTTCGCCGGTCCGGCTTCGGTGACAACCTTGTCCTGGGGCGTGTCCCCCTTGTCTTCGAGGCCAAGGTACGTCTTGCCGATCGTCTTGAATGCGTCAGCCGTGTGCAGAGATTGCTTCGTCTTGGACTCGAACTTGTCGTCCGCCTCGACGACGACGTTCTTCGCCTTGAGCGTGATCGTGCCGTCCTTCATGACGATCTTGCAGCCCGAGCCTTCGAGCGTGATCGAGCCCTTATCCTTGATGCCTTTGATCAGCCAATCGCCGGTGTTGCGGTCATAGCTGATCTCTCCGAGGATTTCTTCCTCGCCTTGCTGACCGCCTTGGCCGCCCTCTCCACCCCCGTCGCCTTGACCGCCCTCGCCGCCCTGACCATCCTTGCTCTTCGGCTTCGCGAAGATTTTGCGCCAGACGCCCGCCTTGTCGGTCGTCTCTTTCTCGTCTTCGTTGTCGGGCGTGTACGTTCCCGCCGGATAGACCTGCGCGGTCGCAAGCTCGCCGCCTTCCGCGAGCAGCACGACTTTTTCGTCATTCTCAAGGAAATGCGTCTCGCGGTCGCCCTTCGCGCGCATGCCGCCGGCCGGGAGCCAATCCGTGATGATATGGTTGTCTTCGTCCTTCTCGTCACCGATCAGGACGCGATACGCCGGGGGCTTCCGCTTGTAGTCCACCTCTTTGATCTTGCCGAACTTGACGACATCCTGCGCGCGCCGATCGATGTCGGCCGCTTCCGGATCGGACACGCCGCCGGTGCTCGCGGGGTCGCGGAGAAACTTGACCATGACTACTTGCCCGCCAGGAAATCCGCCATGTCGGCGTCGATGTCGTCGGCCGTCGCTCGCGGGCGCCATTCGGTGCGATACATGACCTGCCAAACGAGGCCGATTGCGCCGACCGGGCGCTTGACCTGGTCCGTGATTACGTCGATGTCGGACTCGGTCAGCCGGATGCGCGCCGACTCGAAGCCGGGGATCACGAACCCCTCGAAGGCCGCTTCCATCTCTTCGGCGATGTCGTCGAGCGCGTCATCGACGGTCGTCCCGGCGAGCAGCATGGCTTCGGTGACGATGGTCAGTTCGCGTTCCAAGTACGTCGCGTCGCCTTCGATCCCGTAGCTCTTCTCGACGTTGTACTTTTCCATGCGCGCATAGACGAGGATGGCAGGGCCATCCTCTTTCAACTCTTCCTCGCTCACCGGAGCCAAGCGGCTGCCATAGACGCGCGTCTGCGCTCGCGTGCGATAGCTATCGCCGACCTGCTCAGCAAGCCGGTTGCAGAATGCTTGGCGGATGCGCTTGCGCGGATGGGGCATGTCAGTCGTTCGCCATCAACAAGAGCATGGACAGGCCGGAGCCGTCCGGCCGCTTGTCCTCGATCCGATATTCCTGCCCCTTGATGGTCAGCTTCTCGCCCTTCCGACCGCCCTTGAGCAGATCGGACGTGCGGCAGAGAAACGTCGGGCCGGATGACGTGACGCTCGCGCCCATCTGCAACTGATACTCCGTGCCGCTCCAACGGCTCGGATTCCAGTTGCTGCCTTCGTCGTCGAAGATACCGACGACCGGCTTGGGCTCGATGGCCGAGTCTCGGGATACATAAACGGCCTCAACCCCGAACTCGTCGGGGTTGAGAAAGGTCAGCAGGTCGTCGTCGGACTCGACGGACATCAGACACCGGACTCGCGCAGAGCCAAGGCGTGGTCGATATCGGCGTCCGTGACATCGAAGCCAACGATGTCCTCGATCGGCTTCTGCTTCGGCTTGCCCGCACGCTTGCCGGTCTTGACGAAGTCGTGCTTCTCATCGAGCAGGTCGATAGCGGATGCGATGTCCACGATGCGATTGCTCGCGCCGTCCTTCTGCCGAGAGTCGGGAGGGGCTTCAGCAGAGGACGGCGCGTCGCCGGGGACTCCACCGGCGGATTCGAGACCGGCGAGGGAAGTCGCCAGTGCGGTAGCAACCACGGGGGCCGAGACGTGGTCCGGCGCGAGAACGACGCGAGCAGGCCCGAGGGCTTTCGCTTCGTCCGCCGTCAGTTCGATCGGCGTACCGGGCGGCACATACCGCCCGTTACGCTTGATCGTTACGCGGCCGAGATAGACCGGCATTACTTCACCTTCGCGCCCAGGGTGCCGTTCACGCGGTAGGGCGTGATCAGCGGAGCGGACTGACCGAGGATGTAGCGAACGCTCGGGTCTTCCTCCTCCCAGGACTTCACGAAGAAGTCGCGGGGCTGGATACCGGCCTTCAGGTCCATGATCGCGCCGAAGTGACGCACGCCCTCGATCTCGCGCGAAGCCATGACGACTTCACCGGCCGGGAGCACTTCCTTCTCGACGCCGTCGAGCGGATCGACGTATTTGTCCGCGTGGACCCACAGACGATAGTCGCCGAACACGGCAACGAGACGCACGCCGGGGGTGATCAGCATCGGGCCGAGCGCGGCACGGGCGGACTCGAGGGTCGCGGCGGTGAGGTCGATCTGAAGGCGCATCGACTTCGCAACCGCGTCGCTGTCCGGACCCGCCATCTTCGCGCGCACGGCCTTCCACACGTCGCTCGCCATGAACACGTCACGGCAGGTCAGCGCGGAGGCGTCGAAGATCATCTGACCCCACTCCTCGATGTCGTCGAGCGGGTTGACGGCGGCGTTCGTCCACTGATCGTTGCCGGTCAGGACGATGGACAGTTCGGGCTCGCGCTCGAAGTCCACAATCTGCTCCGGATAGTCGTCGCCCTTCAGCACGAGCTTGCCGGTGCGCAGGACTTCGGCCGACATGACTTCGAGGCGGCGGACCCACATATCCAACTGCTCGCTGACGGCGAAGCCGACCGAGGCGGCAAGGCGCTGCTCGGGGCTCAGGGTGCCGCCGATCTTCTCGCCAGCGCGACGCTTGAACTGGCCCGAGGGCTTGAAGACGCGCTTGTCCTTGATGTAGGCCGGTGCGAGCGACTGCGTCTTGTAACCCGCCTCGCGGACAACCTTGCCAGCGACGATCGGGGAGACGAGCGGCGAGATCAGCCGGCGGCCCTTCACCTTGTCGAACTTCACGTCTTCGGTGTCCGAAGTCTCGATCGCGGTGAAGAACGTGTTGAGGAAGAACGCCGGGTTGAGCGGCAGTTCCTCGACAACACGGTTGAGTGCGGTGGTCGAAAAGAGGTCCATAGTCAGGGCTTCCCGTTGCTTTTTCGTGGTTGTCTCGGTTAGCCCATGGGCTTGACGAGCCAGATCGACTTCGTGCGGAAGACCGCATCCACCGACCCGAGGGTGTGACCGGCGCCGAGGATCAGCTTGTCCTGATCGAACTCGCCAGCGATGTAGACGACCGCCTGAACGTCGGCGCTGGTAGCATCGACGGCATCGGCGAGGATCGCGTCGGGGACCTGCGAACCATCGTTCGCCGCCTTGACGGACTTGATGTACTTCGTGTCGGCGGTGATCATGCCGAGCACGGTCGCTGCATCGAGCTTGCCCGCACCGGCCTTGATGGTCACGACGCGAGCGCGAGTGTGTCCGAGCGCCCACTGGTTGGGGACGAACTCACCTTCGTTAGCAAACTTCGCCACGTTGAGGCTCCTTACTTGCCGGTCGCGAGCTTCATCGCGCCGAGAATTGCGTTCGCGGCGGCTTCGTCACCCTTCGCCTGTTCCTGACCACTCGACGGAGCGACGCCAGCGTTGGCTTCGGTATCCGACTTGATGTCAGCGGCGCGCGTGGTGCGCTTGGCCTTCTCCGCAGCAATGATCATGGCCGAGAACTCATGGGCCGAAGAGCCCGTTTCGATCGCCTTTGCGGCGGCGTCCTCATAGCCCGGCAGGGTCAGGCCCATGATGTCGGTAACGCGCTTGCGCTCGCCTGCGCGAGCCTCCGCAGCGGCATCGACGGTCTCGGCAGCGGCAGCGGCGGCCTTCGCTTCGGCTTCGGCCTTCGCCTTGGCTTCGGCTTCCGCCTTGGCCGTGGCTTCCGCCTGCGCGGCGGCGGCCTTCTCTTCTTCGGTCATCTCGACTTCTCCAACTTGGCCTTTCGCGGCCGGGTTAAAACCGAAGGAAGCCTTCGGACTTTCGCCGCGAGACAAGCTCGCGAGAACCTGTTCGAACGTGGCGATGCCATCGGCCATGCCGGCGTCCACCGCCGCCTTGCCGATCAGAACATCGCCCTGTCCGAAGTGAGCAAGAGCGTGCTCGACGCTCACACCGCGATACTGAGCGACGGTCTCGACGAACACGGCGGCCATGGCATCGACGCGCGCCTGGACACGGTCGCGGCCTTCCTGAGTGTTGATGTCCACGCGCTTGTAGGGCGACTGCGACGACACGAACTCGATCGTCTTGATGCCGCGCGCCGCGTCCTGCGCGGACGTATCGCGATAGCCCGCCACGACGCCCATCGAGCCGAGCGCGGCGGTCGGGCCGATCAGAAACTCGTCACCGGCGACGCCCACCCAGAACGCTGCGGAGGCCGCCTGATCGCCCGCATAGGAGACGATGCGCTTACGGCCGCGCACGGCATGGATCGCACTGGCAAGCTCCGCAACGCCAGCGGCCTCACCTCCCGGCGAATGGATGTTGAGCAGGATCGCCGTGATCGAGGTGTTGTCCATTGCAGCCTGAAGATCGCGGCGGACGGTCTCGTATGCGGTCGCGCCGCAGTACGAAGTCATCAGGTTGGCGCGCTTGAACAGGGGACCTGCCACGTCGATCACGGCGACGTTGCCACGACGGGTCGCGCGATCGGCGCGCTCAAGCTCTTGCCCCCGATAGGCTTCGAGCATCTGCGGCGTAAGCTGTTGCTCGCGCGCGGCGATCTCCATGATCTGCCGAAGCGCAGCTTCGTCCATCGCCCAATCGGCGGTGAGCGCGGCGTCGAAGATCAGCGGGTTGCGGACGTTCAAGGTCATTGCTTCTTCTCGGGCTTCTTCGGCTTCGAGGGCTCGTCGTCGTCCGGCTCTGCGCTCACGTCTTCCTTGACTTGCGAGCCCATGCCGGACGGGGCGAGGATTTCGGGTTCGAGCTTCGCCGCTGCGCGCGCGGTATGCTCGCGAGCGCGCTGAGCCGTGGTCTGCTCGAAGTCGTCGCCGCCGCGCTCGATGATCACGGCCTCGATCGTGCGAGCGCCCAGGTTCACGGCTTCGGTCTCGGCCTTCCATTCCTTAAGCGGGTCGAGGATGATCCGGGCCGGGCCGATCCACTGAGCGCCGAGCCACGCCGCGCGCTTCACCGGATCGTTGAAGAAGCCGGGAGCGTCGATCAGGCCCGCGTTGATGGCATCAGTCAGGAACCACTCGTAAACGGGCGCGCAGAAGTTGCGAACAAGCCACGTCCTACGGTCGCGGAAGAACTGCGCGGCCATTTCCAGCGATGCCCTCGACGCGCTGTAGCTCGCCGTAAAGTGCATCATGAGCAGTTCGAACGGGATCGAGAGCGCAACGCCGATCTGGCGAACGACCGATTGAAAGAACGGATCGAAGTTCGCCGTGTTGGCGGGCTGAGCGGTCTGAATGTCTTCGTCGGTGCCTATATCAACGATGGTGCCCGGCCCCATCGTCACGTCGTTCGCGCCCATGCCGGGGAAGCCGGGGGTCGCCCCGGCCAGGCCGTCGTCGCCCGCAGTCTTCAGGAAGACGGTGAAGAACGACGACACTACAGCCTTCATCAACTCGGCTTCGCTGTAGCGATCGAGCTGCTTCAGGATTTCGATGACCGGAGCAAGCTGCGGAATGCCACGGTTCAGGCCGGGGCGCTGGCGCTCGAAGATATGGAGCACCATCTGTTCGCCGGACTTCGCTCCGAAGGCCGGGATTTCCTGATAGCCGTTGACCGTGAACGTCTGGCGCTCGCCGGGATGCTCATTGAGCACGAAATAGCTGACCGGAGCGCCATCTTCGTCGATTTTGACGCCATCGCGGATCAGATAGTCGCCCTGAAGCTCGCTCGGGGTGGCGACGCGGTCGGCCTCGATGATATTAAGCGCGAGCGGCAGGATCGCGTTGGGGCGCTTCGGAACGCGACGCAGGCAGAACGTGTCGCCGGACTCGAAGACAGTGTTGAAAACGAGTCCCTGAAGCTCATAGAAGTTCTGCGTGAGCGTGATGTCGCAGAGCTTCGACGCAGCCCACAAATCGAACAGCGTCTCGGCCTTACGCTCCCACAACTCGGCCGCCTCCGGAGTGAGGCCGACAAGCTTGGGGTTCAGCTTCGCGCGCACGCGGAGGCCCGGCCCGACCACGTTGCTCTTCGAGGTCTGCTTCGCGCCGGTGGCGATCGGGTTGTTGCGCCCGAGATCGCGCGAGCGGCTGCGCAACGCCGGGAGGTCGCCCAGCGTGTCGGAGTCGGCCGAACCGGGATGCGTCTTCCACGCCTTCAGCGCCGCCCTGTTCGAGCGCGCACCGGCGTACTGGCCCATGTAGTTGAGCGAGAGCCGCGCGTGGTAGCGGCGCGTCGCGAAGTTGGGAGCGACGCCCGCCAGAAAGCGGTCCATGAAGGTCGGTGCGACGGGCTTGATCACAGCGGGATCACCCGCTGGATACGAACGCCGCCGCGCTTCTCACGCGCGGCCTGCTTTTCGAGACGCTGAGCACGCTGATCGAGCTGCCGCAGATCGGCGCGCCAAAGCTCACGATCCTTGATCGTGTAGCGCTGCCCGTTCTTCTCGACCGAGTTGATCGAGTTCAGGGTCTCTTCAAGCTGCTCTTCGACGGTCTTTGCCATGCCCCGAAGCTAAGGGACATGGCTCAGCCGAAAGAGATCGTTCCGATCTCCCTTAGCGCGCTCGCTTCAGGCGGTCCCTGAAGATCACGACATCATCTGGAGGCACGCCACCGGCGAGATAGATGCGCAGAAGCATTTCGATCGTGCCTGACACCGCCGTCTTGCCCTTTTCCATGTTGTAGACATGGTCGGCACCGTGCTTCTCGGAGAGACCGAGCGCGCGGACAAGCTCTTGGGCCGTCAGCGGATCGCCGCCCGGCTTCCACATCTCGCCCAGCTTCACGCGGGCATCGCGAACATCGTCTCCGGTCATCATGAGTTCCATCTAGCCGGACATCGATTAACTTTCAACGCCACGGCTGCGAACCCGACGACGGCCAGGAAGGGCCTGGGGAGCCGCCTGGACGGGCTGCTCGGCCGCCTGGGTCGGCCGGGGGGCCGCGTTCATGGCGTTCGCCGCTGCCATCCGCAAGGCCATCAAGCGGCGCTCCATGTTGATGCCCAGCGAGAGGCGCGCTGCGATGTTGTAGACGCGCAGATCGAGCGGTTCGTTGCGCTGATGGACCTTATGCCATTCTTTGGTGACGAAGCCGCGCCGATCGGTCTTTAGAATGGCCTTCTCCGCAGTCAGCCCCTCGAAGAATTTCTTGTCATAGTTTTCGAGCTTCGGGTAATGGCAGTATGCGGGGCCGGGCTCTTTGATTTCGAGGCGCTTGTAGTGCATGTCCTTGGCTTGATCGACACCGAGCACGAAGACGGTGACGTTCTTCGCCTTGTTGACGGTGCCCTTCACAGGCCAGATCGGGCGGCCGGGTCCACCGGCACCCTTAATCGCGTAGACCCTGCGCGCGATGCGCGGCCGAACGAAGTTGTAGACGTGCTGCGTGAATGAGCCGCCCGAGTCGATGCAGGCCGCTTCTACACGCATTTCGACGCCCGCCGGATGCTTGAACGTTCGCATCAAGGCGTTATCGACCACCTCCCAAAAGCCGGGTGAGTTGGGTGCGCCATAGAAGACTTTGTAGTCGAGCGACCACGACTCGTCGTCCTGTCCCCACCCGCACCACTCGATCTCAGCGCGATCATCTTGAATGTCCACCGACGCGGTAACGCAGCCGACGCTACCCGGCAGGATCACCGAGGCGTCATACTCCTCCCGCCGCGCATAGATCGACTCGGGGTTGGCGCGCTCGCCGCGCTCTTCCCAGGTCTCCGCGAGGCGCGTATTCACCCAAGTCTTCAGCCGCTCGGGATGCTTCTTGACCAAAACGAAGTCGCGCGCCATCTCCCCAAGCGCCCGCCACGGCGACGCGATGCGGTTGAGATGGAAGCCCGCGTGCCCCTTCACTTCCGGCCGGGTCGCGATCCAGACGCCCTTCGCAATAGCCTTCAGGCGCTCGGCTTCGCTCCATCCGTAGTCGCAAAGCTCGCCCGTCTCGGAGTCGCTGAACTCGCAATGATAGCGCGCCGACATGGGATCGTTGTCGTCCCACCGGACTTGCGCCCACCGCAGATGTTGCAGATGGCCGCACTTCGGGCAGGGCACGAAGAAGCGGCGCTGATCACTCTCCTCATAAGACGACTCGATGCGCGATGCGCCCTTGATGGTGGGCGTCGAGACGAGCGCGATCTTGCGATTCCAGAAGGTCGTGGTTCGCTCGATTGCCAGCGAGACGGGATCGCCTTCCTTGCCTGCGCTTGCCTCATAGCGATCGACTTCGTCGCAGAGCAGGATGCGGATGGGACGCGAAGCGAGCGAGGCAGGCGAGTTCGCACCCGCCATCGTGATATGGCCACCCGCATACTTCTTGTGGAGGATCGTGTCTTCGGAGTCCCGCGCGCTGTTGCCGAGCTTCGCCGCGAGCGCAGGCGTGTCCCGGATCATCGGCGCGAGACGATCCTTCGAGTATGCCTCTGCCATCTGCAACGTCGGTTGCAGGATCAGCATCGGGCATGGATCGAGGTGGACGTGGAAGCCAGCCACGTTGTTGATGACTTCGGTCTTCACCGTCTGAGCCGCGACCATGCAAGTGATGATCTCGATCTCGGGATCGGCGAAGGCGTCCATGATGCCGCGCGACGGCTCGACGCGCGCAGTGGACCACTTGCCGGGCTCGGAGGACGCCTCCGGAGAAAGCACGCGGTATTCGTCCGCCCATTCGGAGACGGTCAGCTTCGGCGGCGGACTGAAGCTCTGCGCGATGATCTCTCGGACCTGCGCACGAAGCCGGGCTTCATACGCGCTGTCCTCATGAAATTCATCGACAACGGCAACGGCTGCGGTCATCAGGCGTCCGGCTTGCGCTTGTATTCAAAGCAGCGCTGGCGCGCGTCGGTGCGCTCGCCGCAATGGATGGACTCCGCGCGCCGACACACCCCAATCCAGTCGTCCTGCTTTTCCCAGCCGGTGCAAACTTCGCAGCTATTCGGCGGCCATTTCATCCACGAAGGCTTGAACTCACTCGTCATCGGTCGGCTCGTTGTGATCTGACGACGGCTCAGCGTGAGGCTCTTCCTCGACCGGCTCGTCTGCGTAGGATTTGATTTCGGTGAGCGCTTCGAGGATCAGGCGCTCAACCTCATTGACCAGCTTCTTCGTGCCTTCCGGCGCGCCAACTTCGAGTTGGATTGCAGGCCGTATCTTGGAGGGGATGCCGAGCAGTCGAGCGCGCGCGTTCGCGATCTCATTTGAGAGCACCTTCGCGACCATGGCGATCGGACGGACAAGCTCCATCTCTTTCGCCAACTGCAACTCGGACAGCTTGGCTTTCGCGATCTCGCTGCGCAGACGCGCCTTGTCGATCGTGATGTCCTCGCCGCCTTCCTTGAGCGTGGCGGCGGTGTGAGCCTTGCGCTCTGCCCGCTCGCGCGCGAGCAGCCACTTCAGCACGTCTTCAGTATCGAACTCGAACTGCTTCCCCCTGCCCCCGTGAGACTTGACCGGCATTCCGTTCTCGACCCATGCGGAGATCGTCGGCAGCGAGTAGCCGAAGATGTCCGCAAGCTCTTGGCGGTTGACGACCTTGCCCATCTCACGGCCAGAACGGCTGCATCTGCATCGGGGGCAGGCCGTCGTGCTTCATGATCAGCCGGTGGACCAGGTCGTCGAGCTTCCGGTACGTCTCATTGATCCGACCGATCTCGTTGACGATGTATTCGTGCGCCGTGACACCCGCCTGCGCGCGCTCGGTCGGCTGGTTTTGGGGCACCAAGCCGGGTCGGGTGATCTCGATGACGCGCCCCTCCATCCGGTCGATGGCCTCGCCCTCATTCGCATGGCGGACATCCTCGAACACGACGCGCGAGGGCTGCGTGTGCCAGAGCTTGTCGGTCTCGGTTGCGATCCAGAGGTCCGGCGACATCCACTCGCGCCCCCAGGGACCGCCAAGGCCCTCCATGGCGTGGCGCGGGCTCTTCCCATTGAGCCATTCGGACGGCACCTCCTTGAGGTCCCCGTCGATCATGCGCTCGGCCGTCACGCGGTCGCAGCCGCGATAGAGCAGCAGAGCGCGGAGCATTTCCTTGAGCGCTCCCGCGAACCGGCCACGGATGAAGCCGTGACGCGCAACGAGGTAATCGGCAGCCGTGGACTTGCCAGCGCCGATGAAGCCCTTGATGCCGATGACGATCATGAGTGGAACGCTCCGTTGGGAGTTATACGGTCTTACGCCGTATTGTTTCTTTCGAGGCTGTTTCGGCATCCCTTCGACGTTCAACGGACAGAAAACGGATAAAACGCCATTTTTCGCGGACAAATATCGCGAACTCCATGTTATCGGCGGTGCCCCGGAACCCCTTCCTGCAACCCTTCGGAGAACAAAAACCCACTTTTGAAATTTTATATCTGCCAAAATCCGGTGGTCGCGCGTCACCCGCATGAGGGAGGCCCCCGGAAGGACCCAAAAGCCTTTGTGCAGCGCACAAACAGTGGCTTCATGCTAGGAACATGACCTTGCGCAGAAGAATGATGCTGTTTCGAACTCTTGAGTTCCGCTTCCACTGCAATCAGCGCGTGCAATGCCCTCACAAGCGAGCGCGCCGCGGCCGCGCCAATCAGCGCAGATAGAGCAGTTATATCAATGGGTTGCGTGGAGTTACACGCTGTATTCGCGCGCCTTGCACTGCTATTCGAGCGCGATCAACGCGGCTCGGATCAATCCGTCTAAGCCACTGATATAGCGCAGCTATTCCGCAAAAACCGCTTTCTTCTACAATAATGAGCGGTCTTAAGCCGGTCACATCCCCCGCCGTCCGCTTTTCCGCCGTCGAAACCGTTTGACGGTCCGCCGCATTGTATGGCTACTGACGGACAGCGGCGGACCGTCCGCCGACAAGACGAGAGGAAAGCCACAATGCGCCAGCCCAACGAAAGCCAAATCACCTTCTATCGCCGCGCGCTCAAGGAAGGCCGCATCACCCGCACAGAGTTCAAAGGCTTCCGCCGCGCGATCATTGCCGCAGAGACGGAGCGTCGCACAGTCCGCGCGCTCGCCGCGCTCGCCGCTGCTCTTTCGAACTAAGAGGAGCGCGAGCAATGAACGGCAAGCTTTTGAACGAATACCGTAAGCAGCGCGGCAACGGCATTAAGCCGGGTTTGGCTATCAGCCGCGCGCGCTACGCGCTCGAAACGGGCAATACCTCTTGCGTCGGCTATACCTCTTTCATCCCCGCCGCGACCATTGGCGCGCCTTTCAAGGTCGGCGGGGATTTCTGCCGCTGGATTGAGACTCCCGACCAATACGGACTCCGCTTTGTCGGCTACGCGCAACATATCGCGCCGCGCTCCATTCGTCACACGGGATGGTTTCTTGATGACGAAGGCATGGGCGAAAAGGCGCAAGGCGTCGTGTACCGCATGCCCTCGCGCAAGGGCCGCGCGCTGCTAGTTGCTGGTATCGCGGACCCATACAACGATGGTCCCGCAATCGTCTCTTTCGACACAACAGACGATGAAACCACGGCCGCGCTTTGGGCGGACCAATTGGCGGAACGCTACGCGGAAGCGCAACGCGACTTTCAGCGCGTCATCAGCGCGCGCGCTCGTTTCGACGATCTCGGAGACGAGATCAGCGGCGAGCGTAAGCAATGCCTCGCCTTGATCGCTGAACTAAAGCCCCGCATGCGCTCGTTCGGTCCGGCTACCTGCAAAGCGTTGCGCGGTGCGGTTGCTGATTTGCTCGAAAGCATTGGGCGAGCACGGCAAGAGCGCGCGGACATTCGGGACGCCTTCGCGTCTCACGCCGCATGGGACGTTTGATCAGCCCTTCCCCTCTCGACTTCCCCCCAATCAGTTTCGCAATCAGGACTAGTCACAATGATCAAGCTTTTTGAAACCGCTTCCCACAATCCGACCGTGAACGCGCAACGCAACCTGCAGGGTCGGACCCACTACGTTGATCCGGAAACGCTCCGTTTCCATAAGTCGCGCATCATCTCTGCCCGCGTTGTCGATAACGGGCTGTTGTTCGCGATCGTCACTAGCGACTCGCTCAACTTCGAAAACTCAAAGCGTGGCTTCCGTTTCGTGATCTTTGACATTTTCGGAACTGTGCTTTCCCGCACTGAGATTGACGGCGCTTTCCGCCGCTCGGAGCAGGCGAGCAAGGCTATGTGGGACGTGCTGAACGCAATCGACGCTAAGGCACACACGGCCGCTGCGATCGAAAAGCACCGCGCCAGCGTCATGCAAGAGTGTGACGAATTGGCCGCGCGCATTGCCAAGACTGACATTTGAGGAGCGCGGCAGATGCCTGAATTTATCCTGAACGTTGACGATTACCGCGCCTTTGAGAAGCTGGACCAGTTCACGCGCGGCTATATCGAGGCAATGTTTTTCACTGAGACAAGCCCCGCTTACGACTCGGACGAATGGCACAGTGAGAAGTGCCGCAAGGCTCAAGAGGACGGTTGCGCCGATGGGACCATTCCGGGGGATACCGGCTTTGACGATCTATCGGCGGACGCGCTCGCCGATATCATCAGCGATTGCGCCGCGTTCCAACGGGACAATGAGGCGCTGTTAGAAGCGGCATACGAGTCCGGTCACTATGACGCGGACCGCGCTGGAAATGATTACTGGTACACGCGCAACGGCCACGGTTGCGGCTTTTGGGACCGCGGACTCGGCGATATCGGCGACAAGTTGAGCGACGCTTGCCGCTACTCGTCTGTTGATCTCTTCTACACGGAGGCCGGAAAGGTGTGCATCGCATGATCACGTTCCGGATTAATGGCGAAGGCTTCAAAGGCTGCACCGTCCCCGCCAAGCAAGCCGGTTTGGTCGGCTGCTATGAAGCGGGAGTCCCCTACCGTCCCGATAACGACGCGGTACGCGCTGCTTTGCCGTATCGCTGGCGGAAGGCGTTCGATCGTGCGGGTGGTGCATGGTGGTTCGAAGGTGACAGCGCTCATGTCTGCATTCGAGACAGACACGGCAGAAACCTGACGATCGTTTACGCGCATGGCGTGAAAGGCTGAAAGCTATGGGACTGTCACACCGCAAGATTTGCGAGCGCGCGCGCGCGAAGTGGGATGCAGCGTCTAAGACGTTCTGCGATTGGGCCATTGCGAACGGCTACGGCAACGTTCGCCGCTCGGATTTGGAGTCTGCCCTAGCCAATGAGCCGGAAGGCTTGCGGCTGTTGTCGGCGGACATTCAAACGAGCGAGGCGCTACGGCAAGCCGAGTCGGACGCGGTGTCAGCCGGTCACGCATGGCGCGGAACGTTCGGCATGGTCGTTTGGTACTCGCCTAGCGAAGTCCGGAGGCATACGGCGCGGCGACGCAAACACGCCTAGAACGTCCCCACATTGCATCACGGCGGGTAGCGCAAGCTTACCCGCCTTGCGGCGTTAGAAGGCCGCGCGGTGCGGCCTAGTCGAGAGGCTACCCGGATGAAACGTCTAGCTTGCGCGGCCTTGCTCGCGCTCCTAACCGTCCCCGCTGGCGCAACAGAGGCGCAACGCATTTGCGTTTGGGGGAAACCCGCCGACCTGCTTTCCCGCATGCCAGCGGGACGCGCGGGTTACGACGCGCTGCTAGTCCGCCGACCGAACGAGCAAGAGCCGTTCTTCGTCATGCTCAAACGCGGACTCCCGCTGTCCGCCGCTTGCAAGGTGTAGCCCATGGCTGATCTCGCGCGCGAGTTTCCCGGCTACCCCGCCGACACCCTACCCGCCTTGCCAGCGGGTTTCGTCGACTCGTCATGGCGCAATGACGCTTGCCCGTCATTCGACAACGCGGCGCTTTGCCTCCGGATATGGTGCGACCATCCCGACCCATCGCAGCGTGAGTTTCCGAGCAACGCGCGTTTTTGCGTCTCGGAGACGCTACCCAATGGCGAATCGCGCGACCTGGTTTGCTCGGATGACTGGCAACTGGTCTTGGATTGCGTCGCCTCAATCGATCGGGGCCAGCCGCATGATTAGGGCGAGCTACCGCGCGGCCGTGGCCTGGATTGCGTCAAACGACGATACCGAATGGCTGAACGCTGAACCGCAGTTGATCAGCGTCACGGCCGCGCTCGTCTGCGATCTATTCGACGTGCCCGAGTCCAAGCTGATTGCAGACCTTCGCAAGGCTGTTGCACGCCGCGACGCATAGGAAGAACGGCCGCGCTTGTTTGTTCGGCCGTTTCGCTATGCGCCTTCGGCACCATCGATAGGAGGGAATCAGCGCATGCGGCGCGGCTGTAGCGTCGCGCGTCACGGTCCGCCGCGTCTCGATTGGCGCGGTTGCGAGCGCGCGCGTGATCACAAGTCTGTGAGAAGTAGTCGCTTAGTTGCGCTTTCGAGGCGCGGCGACGCGGTGCCGCTCGCGATTTGCAACCGCACTCCAAACGCGATTAGGAGCCCGTACAGAGGCGCGCCATTCGTCCGGTGTCGCGTAGCCTCCGAAGTGAGAACGCGCATGGGCGGGGCATCTCTGCCCGCTGGCGCCCCCCTCGAAAGCGGGACCTTCGGGCACGTCCTGTTGCGTGCGAGAAGGATTTTCTACATCGATCCGGACCCATTTTTGGGATCGGTGACGACCTAACGAGGTATTTTGACCAAAACGTCGAGGCGGCGGTTCTGTGTAAGGAGAACTCGCCGCCTAAAAATTTTTTTCCCCGCGAGTTTTCCGCGTGGTGGTCCGCGTGGTCCGCGCCACGAACTAATAGCTCCCATCGCTTCAAGCGACAATAGGCACTCACACGCTCGATCTGCCATCCCCGCATGTAGCTGATGATGGGCGCGATGGTGCCGGACACGATCCCGCCGGTGACATCCGCCCCAGCGCAGAAGTGCGGTGCGCTGATCCTGAGCAGGCCGGTAGTCGCGGTCGATTGGTGATGCGTCGTCATGGTGCCAGTGGGTGACTTCGTACTCGATGCGGTCGGTGGCTATGTCTCGCGCGTTGATGGCGTCGAGGCCCGGCCCCGATCTGGCGGCGACCTGGCCTAACGTGGCCCCGAGCGCGATGGTCAGGATCAGGACGCGCATGGGCTTAGGCCATAGGGGGGGGTGGGAGTCATTTCGCTCATGAACCTTCCCGGATGAAGGGGGTGGGAGTCGATTTGGTCATTGAGCCTCTACCGCGTCGCTGCATTGACCACCGCGCGATAGAAATGCTGCGGGAAGCGTGCCTGGACGACGCCGGACACGGTCCCGAGGAAATCCCAATGCTCGTTGATCGTCGCGCTCCCCTGGAGCACGGCTAGGACTTGCAGAGGCAGCCGCTTCTTCGTCTTACGGCGGACAATCAGCACCTTCTTGCCCGACACGATCTGGAACGTCTTTCGCTTCTGCGTGTCCACGCGCTTCAACTGGCGGCGGACAACGGTGTGGATCGGCGCGCTGCCGATCGACCCGTATGGCTTGATCAGGATGCCGCCGGTGGCGAGACGGCCGCTGCCGGCGGCGCGCTTGGAGCGGATCGAGAGCGCGTTGTCGGGCTGCTTCTCTTTGCCCGCCCCGATGACATGGCGCTCCATGTACTTGTCGATCGAGCCGACGACGGCCGTGAGGTTGTTGCCGTTGGCAGGCCGGATGCGGATGCCGCTGAGCACCCAATTGCGACGCAGGACGAAGATGCCTGGGACCTGAGCCTTCAGCGCCGCTTGCGCATCCTTCGCGGTGAAGGTTAGCGCTTTTGCCGTGGCCGTGTTGACGCTGCGATCACGAAGCTGATCGAGCCGGTCGAGCATCCCCTTCGTGAGCGTCAGCGTGATCTGCATCAGGGCAGCCGCCTTCGCACTTCAGCCTCGATCAGGTCGGCCATCGCTTCGGGGGTGGCAGCCTTGACGGTGATGATCTCGAAGCCGAGGTCGATCAGCTTCTTGTGTCGCGCCTTCTGATCCTTCGAGCGCGATCCGGTCGGCGTCTTCAGTTCGAAGCTGAGCAGAACGCCGCCAGCGATATAAACGCGAACGTCGGGCTCACCCGCCGTGAGGCCCGTGACCTTGGCCTCCATGCGCTCGCGACGATTGCGACGCGCTCGGTTCATATCACCGGCACACGTAAACGGGAGGCCATCGTCTTCGAGCTTGTGAAGACGCGCGATGACTTCCGCCTGATAGCGCCACTCGGGGATGGTGTTGACGATGCGAGTTTCCATGCGCGAATGCTCGCGCAGATCACCGCGTCGGGAGAGACCGATCCGGTATCCCGCCATAGGTGATCGCCGCCCCGGAACGGTGTATCTTGACAGTTGCGAATCGTACGATTTCTACAATCTGGCATCCGCCGGTGCAGATTTGCGTCTGAGGACCCTGGGAAATGCTGACCGACATCTTTGCCCACCGCTACCTTCAGCCGGTCGTGTGGGATTACTTTACTGAGGAGTCACGTCGCCTCATTACACAGGGCTATCAACTTCTCAACCAAATTTGCCCTTACTACATTGGTGGCCACGAAGACATAATCGGAAGGGCGCGCTGGCAAGCCATGCATGATAGCTTGGCGAGAGAGCTTGGCCTTCAGGAGTTGTCCCCCAGCGCATGGGGCTACTTTGACGCACAGAAATTTTGGCGCAGCGGGTTCTACCCCGTGGTCAAAATGTGCGAAACTTGGATGTTAGCGACCTTCGATGGCACAATACCGGCGGACCGCTTCATAAAGGAACGACTTAGCTTAGTAGAAATCGGCTTTCGGTTTCACGAGAGCTGGGTGGCTCAACTTAACGCCGATCTGCCAAAGGAAATAGCCCAGGCCAAGTTGCGCGATCAGCGCAGAGGGGGCATCGGCAAACTATCGGCGTCCGTCGATAATGAGAAAGCAAAAAATGCGGCAGCCAATCTTAAAATTCAAACGGCTGTAATCGAACTGAACGCGCGCTTCCGTCAGGCAGGTTGCAAGCTGCATTACCACAATGGCTTCATACAGTTCTCCGAAGACCAGAAGATCGGAGACCAGATTGAGACGCCATTTTGGACATTAGTGGCCGCTCCCAAGTGGCGTAACGTTGATCATGACATGAAAGAAGCTATCGACTTGCGAGATACCGGCGGTCGCGACGCGGCCATGTATGCCGCGAAGTCGCTCGAAAGCACAATCAAGATCATTTCAGACGAGAAGAATTTGACGAACGGCAAGGAGAAGGGCGCAGCTAACTTCGTAGACAATCTTCGTGGAGCGCAACTGATCGAAGTATGGGAAACCGACATGCTCAAGCTTTTCTTTTCAAAGGTTCGCAATCCGTTAGGACACGGCCCTGGATCAGCACCGATGCCCAGCCTGACTGAACCTCAAACCGATTGGGCAATCGAGCAATCGATGATCTGGATCAAGTCGCTTATTCGCCGACTTTAGACGACGATCAGCCGACCACCCTCCCCGATCACCGGCTCGCCGTACTTGCGCATGAAGTACCGCGTTCCCTTCCGCCCTCGATCGGACAGCCGGACCACCGCCGACCGGATGGTCCCCATGTTCTCGAACATCTCGCCGATCCGCTCGACACGGTCGCGAGCGATCTTGCCCTTGTTCACGATCTCATACGCCGCGATGCCAGCCGGTCCGGCGGCTTCGATGTAGGCGATCATCCGCTCTTCGTCGGTGAGGCTCTTCGCTAGACGCGGCCTCCCCTTCGGCCTCTCGGCCTGGAGCTGCTCTGAGCCAGCCATGGCGAGGTCAGGCTGCGTCTGCGCGACGATGGGCATCGTGTGAGGCCGGTCGAGCCAGAGCGCACCACGGAGCGCCGTAACGGGAATGGCGGGGTGTTTCGCGAGGAACGCCCGGCAGGCCGTGGTGAGCTTCGTGGCTTCGACGGCGACGGCGAACTTGATCTCAGCCTTGAGCGCCTGATGCTCATTCCATGCCCCGCCTGGATCGCTCCCGAGCAGCAGCCTGATCTTCAGGAAGATCGGATGCACCGTCCCGAGGAACCGGGCGAGATCAGGATCGAGCAGCGGGCGATCCTCGACACCGAGAGCCTTCGGCCGTCCACGACCGGGGCGCATCGCCGCTGGGAACACCTTGCCGTGCCCAGCGCGCATCGAGAGCCATACCAGCTTCTTCCGGTGCAGATACCGGGCGATGGTTTCAGCCTCGCTCGGATGGCACGGCAAGGCGTTGGCGAAGCCAACGAGAGACAGGCCGTCGTCAGGAACCTTGATATAGGCCGCCTTAGCGTCCCACTCAGACATGACCTTTTTGCGCATCGGAAAACATCAACTCCATCCGTCGATTCGACGGAACTATCCGTTGGTCGGCGTAACATCAAGGGCCGATTTCCGGGGTTTGCCCCCTACATATAGAAGTAACCCCCTCATGTCATATCTTTAGAAGAATATATTACACCTATATATTACTATTATACATATAGGTGATACCCTCCAATGGTCCCCCAGCCATTGCGAAAAGCGGGGGGTTTAGTTTTGCGGGCGTTTCGACGCAAAACCCAAACCGTCCTCCAAAACATAATATGGAAGTGCGAATTATCGAGCCTCCCTAATTCGCCAACATGGCCTGCTCCGAGCGCCATCCGACGCTGTTCCGTCGATAGTCCTCTCAAAGTCCTTGCGCAACGGATCATCCTTCGCTATCCGTTGATTCCAGCGGGACCGACCTGATTCAGGCCGGTCGGGGTCGGGAAACACCATCCGCAAATCGCTGATCTGGAAAGCGCCCTTCGGGGCGAACGGGAGAGCTTTGCCTATGTCTCAGAACTATCCGAAGTCGCCGGGATCGAAGGGCGGTGGGGCCTCGAAGGACGCCGCCGAGCAGATCGTGACGCGGGCCTCGAAGCTGCGTTCGGCGATCACCGCCCTCATGGCGAACGGCTACCGGCTGACCGCTGACGAGATCGCCACCCAGCTTCGAGAGAGCGTTCTGGCGATCCGTCCCCGCGTCTCGGAACTCGTCAAGACCGGCACGCTGATCAAGCTGAAGGACCGCCGCAAGAACGTGAGCGGCATGACGGCTCACGTCCTTCGCCACAAGGACAGCCTCACCGCCGTCGATCTCCCCCAGCCCACCACCACTGCAAAGCCGCGTCGCTCCGCGCCGCCAGCAATGCACACCGACCAAAACGCCCTATTCGGCTGAAGGGAGCGCAGACGATGACCGAGACCACGACCGCCTTCCTGCTCACCCACAACGAAATGATGCTCACGCGCCGCGCGCTCGGGCTCGAACACGGCAACTCCGTCAACCGCAACCACGTCGCCTGCCACGCCACCGGCAGCGACATCGAGGTTGCCGGACGCCTCGAAGGCAAGGGCTACATGGTTCGCGATCCCTCGCGTGACTACGGCTCCATGCGCGTCTTCTGCGTCACCGCCGCCGGTGCCAAGGCGCTCGGCAAACGGCTCCCCGCCGCCTTCGTCTTCACCCCCGCCATCGCCGCCTGAGCCCTCCCCAACCTGCAAGCGATCCTTGCAGGTTCATCCCCTCACGAAAGTCACACCTCCATGTTTCGTCTCTACGCATCGATCGTCTTCGCCGGTGTCGGCATCTCGACCACCATCGACTCCGCGCTCTTCGGTAGCGCTCCGCTCGCCGTGCTGTTCGGCGTTCTGACCGTGTCGCTGCTCTTCTTCGGTTGGTTCGATCTGAAGGAAAAGACCGCCACCAAGGCGGACAACGACATCCTGCGCTCCAACATCGACGTGCTGATCGAGACCGGCGCGCGCAACGCCCAAGACGCAGTGTTCTACAGGGCCGGTCTCGTTGCTGTCCGCGATGCGATCGATGCAGGCCGCTTCGAGACGGCCCGCGAAGTCGCTCACGACGCCGTCGCCGACTTCCTCACCGACACCAGCCTCGCAGCCTCTAACTGAAAGCCTGATCATGACCACCAGCGAACGCGCTTTGCGCATCCCGACCCACTACGTCGCGATCAACCCCAATTACAAGTCGGGCATCCCCGACGCGCTGATCGAGGCGGTCGCGAAGCTGATCGGAGACGAGATCGCCAAGCACGCCCCCGCCCCCTACTGCCTCAATACCGTGGCGCGCCAGTTGGCAACCCGCTTCTTCGTGTCCTTCCGCATCGACGACGAAGACGACGAAGCGCAGACGTATTACCGCGAGGGTCGCGACGCTGCGTGGTTTGAGAAGCTGAACGACGAAGACTTCGCCTACCGGCTCATGCGTGCATCGCACGATCTCGCCGACGCGAACATTGAAGCCGTCGAGTGCTGGATTCCGATCCAGGCCATCGTCAGCCTCGCCGCCGATCGCATGCGCAAGCTGATCGATGCCAAGGCCGTCGCCATCGGCGAGCCCGTGCCTGAGCGCGGCGTCGACACCGCGAGCGAGACCGAGCTGCGCGAGCTGTTCGGATGGGAGAGCGACGAACCCTTCCCGCAGACTATTGAAGTCTGCGACGGCAAGTGGGTCCGTGACGGCGAGCGCTATCGCTTCGTCACCGCTGACGAGATGCCCGAACCCGGCCTGCTCGCGCGGGCTCAGTCGTTCGTCGATCGTACCTACGTGCAACAGGCCGATGCCCGGCAGAAGTCATTGGGCCTCGCCTACATCACCGCGGAACGCTCCGATCTGGCCCGCGAGATCGCTGCGTTCACTGAGCGCGCACAGAACGACCGCATCGCTGAACTCGAAGCAGCGCTCGCCGACAGTCAGAAGCGCCTCACCGCCTTGCGCGCTGCCTACCTTGTGGACGGTGGGTCATGAGGCTGTACCTGACCGAACTCGACGTGCTCGCGGCCCTTTCCAGGGTCGCGGTGCCGAAGTCGTTCCACGTCTACCGTGAAGTCGAGCGCATGTGGGAAGTGCGCGTCCGCGACGGCGGGATGCCGCCGACCGCCTATGTCATCGCCAACCGCCTTCAAACGATGGCCGACAAGGGATGGCTCACGCGCAGCGATAAGCGCGAGGGCAACAGCGGCTTTACGTGGCAATTCACCGAGGCGGGCCACTCGGCGCTCGCCGCAGCACAGGCGGCAGCATGAGGACGCTCGTCAAGATGCGCGTCTCTCAGGCCGCGTTCTCAGAGATCGCCGAAGAGTTTCGCAAGCATGGCTATGACCACGTCTTCATGACGGGCGGTCAGATCAACATGGATGGGATCGCGCTCGAACGTGATCCTGACCGCGCCCTTCCACCGAGCGTCGTCGAGATCGATGCAAACGATCTCGATCACGACGCCTTCCGCCGCATCTATGGACTGGATCACCTGGGGACTAACGACCATGAAACTTGAGAACTTCCACGCCGTCGCTGAGCTGATGAAGGAGCGCGACTACCTGATCTCGTTGAAGACTAAGGCAGGTCTAGGCCACACGATCAGGCTCGGGGGGACCGACGTGCGCCCCGACATTTGCGCGAAGATGCGGCCCGAGATGTTGTTGATTCTGGAACAGCAGATCGCCGTCGTCGATCAGAAGCTCTTCGCCCTTGGCGTCACTACCAAAAAGGACGCCGCGTAATGACATCGCCTGTCCGAATTATCCTGATCGATCCGTTTCGCTGCGTCGTCGAGCACGTTGACCTGATCCTCGACCACTATCTCGACTTCTACTCAGCGCTCTCGCACGAAACCATGCCGGTGACGTGCCTGTCCGAACTGAGATTGCGGGTGCTGGCGGGCCATGACCTGATGATGATCGACGACGAAGGCAAGCTGAAGAACCCGAGGCGTGGCTTCCGTATCGCTGGCCTCCACGACGCCATCGCGGGCAAGGCACTGATCATCGGCGGCGATGACGAAAAGGGAAATACCGGCCCGGCAGTGACCGACTTAGCATTCATCAAGTTGCTCACGATGTTCGTCGAGGCGGACGGTCCCTTCTGGAAGCGGGCTTCCACGCCGTGGAGCGAAGCGCAATGACCGCCGCTCGCATCATGACCAACGTGGCAGTGAAGATCGTCAACCGCGTTCGCGCAGATGGAGCCCCCTTCTGCGAACTACTTCACACCTGGGTCGAGGGAGGGCAGCCGCGCGCTGCCCTTTCTCGCATGCCTTGGCGTATCGACGACACTCCCGCAAGCCGGGCTTTTCAGATCGAGGCGTTCAAGACGCGGCAGGCGCGCGCTTAAGGGCGATTGGAATGAGCACGCGCAGGGAGAAGATTCGCGAGAAGGTGATGTCTCGCGTCGAGATCGTCGAAGGGCCTCTCGACACCCCGTGCCACTTGTGGACGGGACCAACGTCGGGAAGCAAGGGAAGGGGGAAGGACTACGCACGCATGTCTCTCGATGGCGGCACCATGGCCGTTCACATCGTAATGTACGTGCTCGAACATGGTCCGATCCCCCCTCGCAAGCAACTCGATCACCGCTGCCGGGCGCGCCGATGCGTCAACCCGGATCACCTGGAGATGGTGACGCACAAAGAGAACATGCGTCGCCGAGATGAGGCCAAGCGCTTCGAGTGTGAAGCCGTAGCGGCCTAATAGGAGACAGAACATGAAACGCCTCATCAGCGCGGTCGCAGTCGCGGCCGTGATGGGAACCGCCATGCCCGCCTTCGGGTCCAATCTCGGAACCATGGTCGATGCTGCGGCGGACGCCCAGGGAGTTCCGCGTGCCCTCGCCCATGCCGTGGTCAAGGTCGAGAGCAACTACAACTGCCACCTTCGCGGCAGCGCAGGCGAGCGCGGCATCATGCAGGTCAAGCCGACCACGGCGCGCGAGATCGGCATCACCGGGAACCTGTACGATTGTTCAACCGGCCTGCGCGCGGGGATGCTCTACCTGCGCATCGCGATCTCGAAGGGCGGCGCTGATTGCGCAGGCGTGAGCCTCTATCAGCGCGGCATTTATGCACGTCCGTCATGCACGGCCTACGGCCGCAAGGTCATGCGTGGGGCGACTGCGCACTAAGCGCTTTCAGAATTAATCTTCGTGTCGGGTACGCCACAGAATTTTCGGGGTATGTACCTTTTGACATTGACGGATGATCCGTCGCCTGCCTAATTACCTCCAGACACGGCGCAAACGCCGTGCCTTGGGGTCGGGGACGAAACTCAAGGCGCAAAGTCCGGAACAGTTGCGGTAACAAGGGAAAATAAAATCGTGATCAATAGGGGTGACGCACTCGCGCTTGCCGTGGCGCTGGGTGTTGGGGAAGAAGTGACTCTTGGGCCAAGTGACAGCGAAATGTGCGCGAAGGCCCTGACGTTCTACGCGAACTCACAAGTTCGCTCGAAGGCTTTGAGCATGATGCGGACCCCCGCCCTGATCATCGCGATCCTGATCGGGCTCAGCGGTTCCACAGCGATCATCACTCGCGCCAACGGCGACATCTCCATGAGCGACGGCGCAATCGCCATCGACCATTTCGCCGAAGCCATGAAGCACCGCGTCGCTCCCGTAGCTCACTCGACGCCCGAGTCCATCGCGATACAGAGCTTCGTCGCAGCGCTCGGGCGCGACGATAGCTGATCGTCACCTCGCCACCTCAGACGACAAAGCCCGCTTCGCAGCGGGCATTTTTCTATCTCGTTACGCTGCCCTCTTTTTTCGAGGGGGCGGAGGCTTGGGGGCGCTTTCTTTTCTGAAGGCAAGAATACTGATCACCACAGCCAACACGCTAATCGCGAGGCTGGCCACCGAGACCCAAAACGAGCGATTCTTATCCTCAACTTCGAACGTCGCCTTTCGCCTGTCAATTTCGAGATCGACGAATGGTCGAACGCCATTGCTCTCCAAAATTCCACAGTTGACGAGACCCAAGGTACAAATGTCAGGAGCGACCTTGAGGCCATACAGCTTTTCCAGAGGAACGGTCCTGAGCTGCCCTAAGACCCCATCTGTGGACGATTGAAGCAGCACGACCTTTGCTTTCGCGTCCACGGGAGCCGTCGTCTTTGCGGCATTCTCCTCCGCAGTCTTCTCTATCGCCTTCGCAGTGTCTCGCTGCGCTTTCTCTATAGCTTCAAGAGCCCTAGGATTGATGCTACCTGCCACAATATCAAAAACACTGGCAGCATAGGTTGACTGCCCCAAAGTTAGCAGCATGCAAGCTGCCACAATAGCGTTGACCCTTCTCAACGATCCCTCTCCGAAAGCTAGACCAAAGCATGGGAACTTTTACTCCGGATTCCAGCCTTCGAGAAGGTGCATCGTTAAAGCTATGAATCCTAAGCGTTCATTGTACGGCAAACCACCGATGCGACGGACGGCCGCCGGTGGGCGTCGAGGCGAACCGCTGCTCGATCTGCTTCGACTCGAGAAGCTGCTGGGTGATGTCGTTCAGCCGCCTCAGATCGAACTCGCCGTTGACCATCTTCTTCAGGACCGAGCTGGTCACGCCAGCCGACCCGGCTTCCTTGATCCAGCGGCGGACCTTCAGGTACTCGGCCTGCTTATCGTTGAGAGCCAGCCGGTCGCTGACTTCGACGATGCAGGACCGAGTCGAGAGGTCCATCAGCTTCGCCGCCCAATCAACCAGATCGCGCGTGAGGACCGGCCGGATGGGGTCGATGCCAATGGCGACGATATGGGCCACGCGCAGGGCAACTTCCATCGAGCGGGTCCACAGGGCCGCCAGATCGGGCGAGCACGCCTCGCCGCGCCGCTTGAAGGCCGTGCGCAACTCCATCCACCGTTCCTTAGCGCCGGCGCCCCAATCGGCCACGCGGGGCCGAAGGATCGGCCTGGACGACGAATCGCCCAAGTTGCCCGCCCCGTTGTGGGTGATGATCGCCCGGCAATCCTCGATCAGCTTCGTCGGCGGTTCGAGGGTCATCGTCGGCTCTACGCCATCAACGGGATCGCCGATGATGGTCAGCACAAGCCAGCGCGGCAGGAAGCCGTCCGAGATGCCCTTGCCGGACATCGCGGGCCAGAAGTCGTGAGGGGTGCTGGTTCCGTAGATCGAGAAGTTCGGGTTGTAGATCGGCGTCGCGCTTTCGGCCGCCGACGCAGTTCCCTTGTAGAGCGAATCGGCCGACGTGAAGAACTGCATGAGCATCTGACGGATACTCGACTGATGCGTCCCGGCGCGCCGGTCCATGATCTTCGCGATGAAGCCGCCGAACTCGTCCATCATCGACAACTGCGACGGGTTGTGCTCGATCGTCTTGCGGAGCGCCGAGTCGGACAGGAAGCCTTCCGGCCCAATGTAGCGATCGAGACCGGCTTCCACCGCCAGCCGGGACAACGCCTTGCGGGGGTGGTCCTTGCCATATCCAGAAGGCGCTAGGGCGACGATGTAGAGGTTGGTGCGCAGGTTGGTGGGTCCGGCGTGGTGACGCCCGGCGAGCGTCCCCACGAAGCCCAGAGCAGGCCCCAGGGCCAACGGCCGCGAAGGGCTCGACGTTGACGCCGTGATCCAATCCATGATGTCCCCGACCAACCCCGGCGGATGGCACAGGGCTTCCAATTCCGCCATCGTGGGCGCGGTCTCGGGATGGTCGGCAGCATTGGAAGGATCTGCGACGGGCTCACCAGCGGGCTCCGCAGCGGCCTTGGCGGGGGTGCTCTTGACCTTCGCAAGAGCCGCGACCTGATGCGGCTGCGGCGGGGCGGTCTTCACCCAGGGCGTAAGCCCGGCCGACATCTGGCGCTCGACCCAGGACGGTCCGGCCAGGTCGGGCGTGGACAGCAAGATCGGCTGCCCCTCGCGCTCCGCGTCTTTGGCCGCGTCGCGGGCTGCGGCTGCCGCCATCTGCTCGGCTTCCTTCCGGCGCGAGCGCAGGTCGATCTCGACACCGAAGTTGTAGCCAAGCTGCTCGCCAAGCCACTGAACGGCGGCGTCACGCTGGGGCTCGCCAAGCTCCATCGCCTTCATGACGACGTTGATCGGCGTGAAGGTCTCCATGGTGCCGAAGTCCTGAATGCCGCTCGGATCGAACGACAGGTTGGGGTGGCGCTTCGCCATGGGACGGCCCGAGCCGGATGACCGCCACGGCGCGACGGCCCGATACTTCGCCCCGAGCCAGCGGCCCTTCGGCAGCGCCAGCTTCGGCACCCAGGCATGGAGGTTCGAGAGCGCGTCTTCGTTCAGCCGCCGGAAGAAGTCGGTCGAATGAATCTGGCTGACATCGGGGATGTCGGTCGGCGGCTCATAGCGCCGCTCCGTCACCGGGTCATAGCCATACGCCTTCAGGACTTCGCCGATGCGTTCGGCGATGTCGTCAGGAAGCTCCGTGAGTTGGTCGAGGCGCACGTCGAGCAGCGTGTCGTCCGTCCACCAATAGTAGGGCTCCCCGGTCTCGGGATGGATCGAGGGCGGCAACACGGTCTGCTTCCCTTCGGCGAGCAGATCGACAAGGCCGATGCGGTCCGGCGTGCGAAAGTTGCGCGACCTGATCTGATCGGTGTTGCCGCGATAGAAGAGCGAGATGCCCTTGCGACCTTTCTTCTGCACATTCGAAGGTGGCAGCATGGCGAGCATCGCATCCATCGCGGGCTCAAAGTCGATGTCGATGCAGATCAAGCCAAGGCCACACGCCACGCCCACACCGGCGTTCGGCCATTTCGACCAATAGTTGACCTGCAACTGACTCGGCCGCGTGGTGCAGAAGTCGTTCCAGCCCTTGTAGGCGCGCCAGCTATCGTCGGCGTACTGCCCCGGCAACTTGCTGTTCGGCATGATCGGCAACGGGTTGTAGCCGTTCTCGAACAGGCCCGGTCCGGTTTGGGCGAAGGGTGACTCGGTCATCGTCTGGCGTCCTTAGAAGGGAGCAATGGCGTTGGTCACGCGCTTACGCATGTTGTCGCCGTATGAGTTCAGGATGGTGGTGAGGAAGTTCGTCCATTCCTTCTCGGACAATTCGGACAGATTGAATTTGCCCAACCGTTCGAGGTACGCACCGGCATCAGCGCCAGCGTCCTGAAGTGCGAGCGCTTCGGTGGCGCTCAGCGTCTTTGGCATCATGTGAAAGATTCCCCTTCCGAGTGAGATACATTGCGGCTCTTCGCAGAGCCAAAGGACCGGCTGCCGTCCCTTGGTGCCGGGCGGCATATAGCCAATGCCGGTTGCCTCGCGGCGGCAGACGCCGCAGCACACCGGCTCTTTGTCAAACACGCGCATTGTCGTTGCTCGCTAGTCGTTGGCGGATCGCCCGCTTGATCTGCGACACGCAGTTGTCGGCAGATCGGCAGTCGCTTGCGCTCGACGGGAAGAAGAACTTGACGCTCTTCCCCTCGCCGAGTTGGACGACAAGATACGGATGCTTTCCAGCTTGGAACGGCTCGAAGGGGTAGCCGTGTTGGTTGAGGTAGTCGCTCAGCTTCTTGAACGACTCGTTGCGACGAAGCTTCTTGTGAAAGTTCCCCACGATGCGCGCTCAGAACGGAATGTCGTCGTCGAGATCAAGATCGCGCTTGTCCCAAGGCGCGAGGCTCGTCTTGGGCAACGGCGGCGTGATCTGTGCATTCCACGGAGCAGTGGCCCGAACCGTCGCCGCCGGTTTGACGTGCCCAGGCATCACGGCGCGCGAGTTGTCGTTCGCGACCGGAGCGGTCTGCCACGGCTTGCGCGCTGCCACCGCCGCACGATGTTCGGCCGCACGTTCCGGCTTCCCGTTCAGTTGGTAATTGAGCGCAATCATCTCGTCACGCGGAGGCATGACCGAGTCCGACGATTTGGACTCGCCTTCAGGCGCAATCTCGCCCAGCTTCCGCGCGACGATCTCCCAATGCTTGCCGTTCGCCTTGATCATGATCTCGTTCGTCTCGCGGCATTCCTTGGCGCGATCGAACGTCTCTTGGATCGAGAACGGAGCGTTGTCGTTGCCCGTGTGCTGCCGCCACCACTTCTCGAACTTCACGCGAGCGAAGCCCTGATGCTCAGGGCAAATCCATTCCTTGTGAGAGACCGAGCCACATAGGTACTCGACGCGGATGCTCGGAGTGCCACCCGGCTTGTCATGGCGGAAGAACGTGCGGCGCTTTACCGGCACCCAATCGGGCTTCGACGTTGACATGATCGGCGTCACGTCTGCGGTTTGCTTGATGTTCTTCTCGGGGTCGCGCTCGAACTTGTGACCGCAGTCGGGGCACTCGCTGAGACCTGCGAAGATCAGCGAGTGGCATTGCGGGCATTCCTTCACCGGGGCCTCGCCAGCGCCCTTCCCCGGCTTCTTGATCTGCACACAGTCGATTGGCCCGTGCCTTCGGACGTTGCCGCCGAAGTCGAGAACGAGGCAGTCTTCCTTACCGTTGCGGATGGACTCTTCGATCGTGTCGCCCAGGAGGCGCGTGCCGCGCCCGCACATCTGGACATAGAGCTGCGTGCTATCCGTGGCCCGCAACAGCGCGATCAGGTCGATGCGCTTAATGTTGGTCCCGGTCGTGAGCACACCGAAGTTCGTGACGGACGTGAGCTTCCCGGCCTTTAAAGCTTCAAGGATATCGGTGCGCTCACCCTTGTCGGTGCCGCCGTGGATCGTCTCAGAAGAGTAGCCGCGCGCGCGAATGGCATCGCGAACATGCAGTGCGTGTTCCACGCCAGCGCAGAACAAGAGCCATGATTTCCGCGGCCTCTCGTTGCTTGACGCGAAGCCAATGATCTCATCGACCGCAGCCTCCGTAACCTCGCTCTTGTCGAAGACCGCCTTCAACGACTTGTCCGTGAACTCGCCACCGGCGCGACGCAGCTTGCTCAGATCGACCATCGTCTTCGCGGTGGCCGTCGCTTTCGAGACCAACGGGCAGAGGAAGCCCTTCTCGATTAGCTCGCGGATCGAGATTTCGTACACGATGGCGTCGAACATCGCGTCGTCGCCGTCCGTCAGCATGCCTGAGTTGGTGCGATACGGAGTTGCGGTCAGGCCCAGGATCAACAGCCTGGGATTGATCCGCTTCAACGCCGCGATGAATTTGCCGTACATGGTCTCCGCGTCGGGCGGCAGCATGTGGGCTTCGTCGATGATCAGAAGGTCAACGTGGCCGATACGATCGGCGTGCCGCCACATAGTTTGGATGCCGCCGAAGATGATCTGCGAATGAGCATCCCTTCGACGGAGGCCAGCCGAGAAGATGCCCGCTGGGGCGAACGGCCAAAGGCCCATCAACTCGGCGTAGTTCTGCTCGATCAACTCGGAGACGTGCGTCGCCATGACGATGCGGGTCTGCGGCTCGAACCCGATCATCTCCTCTGTGATGGTGCCGAGCACTGGCGACTTTCCACCGCCGGTCGGGATCACAATCAAGGGATTTCCATCCGGCTTCTTCGTCCAATAGTCATAGACAGCATTGATCGCGTCGCGCTGATAGTAGCGAAGCTGGAACGCCATCACATAGCTCCCGCAAAAAGTGAGTTGTCGTTGGCTGCTCGGGCCGGATGACCCGGAAGGTGAAAGAGGTTCGGGACGCCGCCGGTCTTGCCGACTTCGTTGCCCCATTGGTGCCAGCCGTGCCGGGCGTGACGTGCGAACAGTTCGAGGTAGGGACCGTCGAGCAGCCGTTCGATCCTGTTGTAAGCGTCGAGCGGCTTCGCAGAGTGCTCGCCCCGAGGCGCGAGGATCGTGCGCTCATTGGGGTCGAGGTCGAGGATCAGGCGCTCGACGCCCTTCCCCTTGCGCTGCGGTTTTCCGCGCGTGCCGAACAGACAAATCTCGGGATTGGCGCGCGTCCAATAGCCCATGCCCATATGCGGACGCAGAGCCCTGCCGACCTTGACGTAGTAGAACAGCACGGTCTTGTAATCGAAGCCCCACGCCTTGAGGACTTCGATGCCCTTGTCGATCATCGTGTCGATGACCCACAGACCGCACGCCGCGTCATCAGGGACGATCTGCCGGACAGGCAGCGCCATAATGTCTTCGAGCGACATGCAATCATAGTGCTCTTCAGGCGAGCGCTCTTTGCCTTCTTCGGACCACGTCTCGAATGTCCACGCCGGATCGGCGTAGAAGAACTGCGGCGTCATTGCAGAACCTCAGTCAGATCGGGCTCATGGTCCGTGAAGCCGGGTGCGTCCTGCGACGATGCGTCGATGAAGAACACCCTGGGGGTGGAGCCCGGCTGATAGATGCGGCGATGGTGGCAATCGCAGTAAGAGCGCTCGGTATCGGTCGTCTCGCCGCAAACGAGGCCATCCATGCCGGACTGCCCCGGCAGGAAGAACTTGCACTGCTCGGTAGTCGACTCGATGAAGCGAACAGCTTTCGGATAGTAGGACATGCGCGTCATTCCCCTTGTGAGGCGTAGTGATCGGTAAGTTTGATGAAGTCCTCGAAGCTGATCTCTTCGCAGAGCCCGCCATCGAAGCCGCCCTCACGGGGGTCCGGCTCGCCGGGCAACGTGAAGAACACGGAGCCGCTTTCGGCATGATGGAAGTAAGTGCGCTGCGGCTCGGGCTTCACGCCGTCACGCCATTCGCGCCCATCGTGCAGCGTGTAGAGCGCCCATTCCTCTTCATCGCTCGCGTCGATCAGTTCGCCGGGAACGAGCGACGGCAGGAAGAGATGCGCAGGACAGGCTTGCTTCTGCTCAGCGAGCGAGAGCGGCTTGTTCCAGCGCGCGCAGGACCACGCCGCGTCGCCGAACATCTCGGGGGTTGCGTGAATGCAGGTCCGGCAGGACAGCCGAGCAAACGAGTGCTCATGGCAGATCGCCAGATGATTGCACATGGTACGGCACTTGAACGCCATCTTGGCGTTCGGGTCCTTGTGCAGCGGCGGCGGCGGGTTCGCGTACTTGACGATCCGCTCAGCGCGAGCGAGCAACCGGATCGCTTCCGCGTGGTCGGTCTCGATGCGTTCGCTGTAGACTTCGCCAGTGTTCTTGTTACGGCAGATGTAAAGGCCGCGCTCGAAGCCGAAGAGATGGCAATAGGTGTTCAACTGAACCCAATGGGTGAAGTAGCCTTCGCGGACGCCCACCTTCTTCACCTTGTCCCAATAGGTATCCTTCATCGACTTGGCTTCGACGACGTGCCAGGTCTTCGGTGCTTCGGGCAGGCCGAGCACCTTGCCGTCCGTCTTGCCGCGCACATGACCCGCAATCGCGGTCGCGCGATATTGCTTGCCGCGTTCATCGGCTTCGTCCACTTCGCAGCCGATCATGCGCAGCGCGTTCAGCAGCCGCGTCTCTTCGATCTCGCCGGTCTCAAACGTGATCGCCTTCAGACCGTCGATGACTTCCGGTTTGGACGCCCAGCGGAAGCTGTACCAAAGCGCGCGCTCGCACTCTTCGCCGAGAACCGAGATCGAGATGCCGAGCGAGTCCCACGCTTGGGCGCGCGACTTCGCGTAAGCCTCATAGATCGCTTCGGTGGTGGCGCTAAATGGACGCGGCAACGGAGCCATCAGGCAAGCCTCTATCGTTCGCGCCGAAGCGCGTTGTGCAGACTGAATTGTCAGGGGGGATGGAGAAGACCGCCGGGACCGAGGTCCCGGCAGCAAGTCAGGGAGGAAGTGTTAGCCGCTGCGCTGCCACGGCATCTGACGGCCGCCGCCGCTCGGGGCGGGAGCCGGGGACGCGGTCTGCTTCGGCGTCGTCGCCGGGGTGGTCGCGGCGTTCGTGGTCTGCTTGGTGTTGTCGTTCGCGGCAGCCTTGCTCGGCGGCGGCTCGTTTGCGTTGCCCGCGTGGATGAACTTCTTCACTACCATGCGTTCCTTGTCGTTCTGGTTGCGATCCTTGTAGGTCTCGACATCCAGATCGGCGTAGAACGGCTGGAAGAGAAGCTGATCGGTGTCCGACAGATTGGCCTTGCCGATGCCGGTCGCTTCGGCGAGCGCCGCCAACTGAGCCTGACCGATCTTCTGCGCGGTCGGGTTCGTGTGGGTGACGTTGATGTTGCCGAAGACCTTGACGCCCGCGAACTCGCCCTCCACCACTTCGGCCTTGTATTCGAAGAGATCGCCGGTGCGCTTCGAGTTCTGCTTCACCTCGCCTTCAATGATGTTGAGCAGGTAGCGGTCGCGCGGGATGATTTGCCCGCCGCCGCCTTCTGCGTCCTTCTCGTTAACGTCGGCGAGGCTCACGTTCAGTTGTGCCATGATTATCTCCTATGGCGTTCGTTTGTTGGTAGTGTCGGGTTGGCGTTGGTGAATCAGGCCGCTGCGGCGAGCGGAGCGGGAAGGTACTTGGCGAGTGCAGCGTAGCCCTCACCCTTCTTGAACTGCATCTCGGGAGGCATGCCGAACCTGTTGCCCGCGATGAAGCCGGGACGCTCTTCGAGGAACATCCAACGGGAGCCGCCGCCTTCGGCGTGGGTGAGTTGCTTGTTGAAGCCCGCATCGACCTTCTTGATCGAAGCCTTGAAGTTGAGGAACGCGATCACGTCGCTGTTCGCTTCGATGATGTCGGCGGCATCCTTGTGCAGGTTGACGCGATAGCGTGAGTACGGGTCGGTGGTCGGCGACTCGAAGCGGTTGATGTCGCAGTGACCGAGTTGCACCACGGCCATCTGCTTCTGCGAACGCAGCGTCATGATGCCGTCGATGTATTCGAGGAAAATGCTCGCGGCGATCTTGTAGCCCTTGCCGTAGCCGGGGTCCTCGATGTTCTTCCATCCGTTGCGGGCGCACGCTTCCGCACGGATCAGATTTTCGAGGCCGGTCGTCGAGTCGAAGATCACCGTGGCGTAGTTGTGATCCTCGATCACGAGCGCGCCGATGGCCTCGCACAGATCGTTGTAGCTGCGCACTTCGATCGTGTCCGCGACGATGCCCGCCGGGACACTTTCGCCAGCCGCCGTCTGAATAAAAACGGGACGCGGAAATTCCGCGGCAAGCGACGACTTGCCAATCTTTGGCACGCCATAGATCGTGATGATCGGTTGGTCTTCGGCAGCCGACTTCTTCTTGATGCTGCCCTTGAGTGAGATCGCCATGAGGCTCCCCGGTTAGTGCTCGACGGCGTCGAGCTTCAAAGTCTTCGCCCACACCAGCCGATCAACGAGACGGTAGCCGGTGCGATTGATCGTCTCGATCGTCACGCCATGAGCTTCAGTCTTCGCGCGGACGCGGGACATGAACATTGCGACACTGTGTTCCGGACGATCTTCGGTTCCGTAGAGAACGAGCAGCGCCATCTCTTTCGTGACGGTCTCGTTCGAGAGCAGCGAAAGGAACAGGTCGCGCTCCTTCGGCGTGAGACGCCATTGCGTCGGCAGAGCCGTGGACACGACCATGGATTGACGGAGATCAGCGAACTTGCGTTCGAGATGCCCAACCCTAGCCGCGAGCGCTTCTCGCGTTTCCTTGACGTGGATCATCCGTTGATTACCGCTTGACATCCGTCGCCGTTACGGCTTTATGCCGAATCAGTTGGCGACTTTTTCCTGAAACCGTTGAACTTTATGTAACGGACCGGGTTAGGGGTGTCAACGGATGGCGACGGATGAAAACAGAAAATCCGTGATGATGATCCGTCGCTACCCACAGGTATGAGCACCGGGCTTCGGGTAGCGATCCAGAAAGACGTGGTCTAAGAAGGGTCTAACGCATGGTGATCAGTCGAGTGCGCAGGGGGTTAAGGAACATGAATGCAAAGGCGTCCACACGGCCGCACCCGCAGCTAGAAACTATCAAGGCCCGCGTCGAAGAGCGCGTAACCGCCAAGGGGATTTCGAAGAACGAAGCGTCTCGCCGGGCTGGCCTTGGGCTCAGCTACGTGAACGATCTTCTTGCGGGCAAATCGCTAAACCCATCCCGCGAAGGTCTCAGCAAGCTCGCGGCGATCCTCGATACCGATGTGAATTACTTCTTCGGCAGGCAGTCGCTCCCACGAATCGGAACTACTGAGCCCAACGTCGCGCCGGTTGGGATGCGGATGCAGGAAGCCCCGCAAAACTCGACGATCCCGTTGTTCCAGATCGGTCTCACCGATCCAGACGGCTTCTTCTCCCTCAACCCAAGCCGCCGCACGTCATGGACTTCGCCGCTGGCGACTCCCTCTGATACCTACGCGGTGACGGTTCCCGACGACACGATGGCTCCGCGCTATCGAATCGGTGAAGTCGTGGTCGTGAGCCCCAGCAAGCCGGTTGCTCACGGCGGGTTTGCGATCGTCCGACAGTCAGACGACCGAGTCGCAATCCGCGAAGTCGTCTCGATCTCGCCGGATAAGATCAGTGTGCGGATGCTAAATGGCGAAAACGTCATCGACATCGCTCGATCAAACGTGAAGTCGCTTGAGCGTGTCATTGGTTCTTGTGAATTACTTTAAGGGATGGTCCGTCGCTATCCGTTGACATAACGGATAGACACCCATATGGTCCGTTGCTGCTCGGGAGAGGCAACGGACTATGGAAAGCATCAAACTCGTCATTCTGGAGTCGCCATACGCTGGCGACATCTTCGCAAACGTCGCCTATGCGCGGCGTTGCCTCAAGGATTGTGCCCTGCGCGGCGAAAGCGCCCAGGCTTCGCACCTTCTTCTCACTCAGGTTCTCGACGACACCAACGTAGACGAGCGCGCGCTTGGCATCGCGCTCGGTCTCGCGTGGCGGTCCGTCGCTCATTACTCGGTCTTCTACACGGATCGGGGATGGTCCAACGGGATGATCGCCGCGCTGAGCAGCGCCCTTCTTGAGCGCCGCCCCTTGAAGCTGCGCGCCCTGGACGGCGCGGTTCAATTCCCCGACCCCTTCGACATCTCAACCGACCTGTTCAGTGCCGTCGATCTCTCGACGGCTTCCGCCCATGCGTGAGGCCATGTCGAGTGAAGACAGGACTGCGCTCATGCGCGCGGAAGCGGCCTTGGCCGAGGGCGATCCAATGGTCGCACGCCGCCATCTCGCCGCTGCCGATTGCGCCTTCGCGCACGAGATCGACTCGCTGATTCGCGATGGCCTGTTCGATGAAGCCGCGCACCGGCTGCGCATTTTTCACAATCCGAAATTCCCGTCTCTCGAAGACTGCGTCGAGCACGTCGGCGAGACCGGCCATTACCACGTCCAATCAGGGAGCCTTCTGTGAAGTTCAAGATCAACCGTGACAAACTCGCCGACATCGTTACTCGCGGCGTATCGAGCGCTCCGAAGAACTCGCCTGCCGTGATCGCGAACAACGCGCGCATCATTGCCCAGGACGGCGCGATCTCCATCGCCACGACCGACTTCGAGATGATGGTCGAGGCGTTCGGCGAGTGCGAAGTCGAGGCCAACGGCGCGACGACCATCGACGCCATGAAGCTCAAGGCCGTCGTCGATCGGCTGCCGAAAGGCGTCGATGTCTCGATCACGATGGACACGGCGAAGTACGAACTGGTCTGCAAGGCAGGCCGTTCGCGCACGACCTTCCCGACGCTCGCCGCAGAGGACTGGCCTGCTCGCGAGTACGCCACGGACGGCGCGAAGTTCGCGCTCGAAGGCTGCGACCTGATCCGTCTGTTCGGCCACACCGCCCAAGCCCTTTCGACGATCCCGAACTCGCCGATGCAGGGCGTCTTCCTCCACTTCGCCGACGACGGCAAGCGCCTCGCGGCAGTGGGCACCACCGGCACGATCCTGTTCAAGGCCACTGTGCCCGTGCCGGATGGAGCGGAGGACATGCCGCTGAACGACAACCGTCCCGGCGTGATCCTGTCATCCGAGACGGTTAGCTCGGTGCTGCGTCTCTTCCGCAATGCCGACACGGTCAACGTGATCGTCAACTCGAACTCGATCTTCTTCTACACCGACACGACTCGCTTCTGCTCGTCGCTGTTGGTTGGCACCTATCCGAACTATCTGCCGCTCGTCTCCAACCCGGTTGCCGAGAGCATCGTCGTCAGCCGCGAATCGTGTGCGAGCACCGTCGCACTGCTCGAAACCTTCGCGTCGAAGGAATTGGGCCACCGCTTGCAGTGTGCCGGTTCAGAGGAAGGCTTCGTGATCGCAGTCGGCGGCACGACCGGCGGCAGCGTGGACGTGGTCGAGGCGACGATCAGCGGCGAGATCGCAGCGTTCGGCATCAACGGCGTCTTCATGAAGACGATGCTCAACTCGTTCCGTGCGAGCAGCATTGCGCTTCATCCGGACGCCCGCAATCGCCGCATCCTGTTTCTGGCTGACGACGAACATCTCACCGGCGTCATTGCGATGATGAACATCGCGACCGATCTGGCATCGGGTCCGAAGCATGAGTAGCCGCACTCGCGACCGTGCAAATCGCCGCACGGTCACTATGCCCGAGCGGGTCGGCCCTCATGTGAAGCTTGTATTCGCAGAGATGGCCCGCCTGCGGATCACCTATGACGAAGTCGAGATCGGCTCGGGCGTGCGGAGGGCTTCCGTCAAGGCGTGGCGGAAGAAGAACCGGCCTGGATTGGAGTCGGTCGAAGCCGTGCTCGGCTTTCTCGGGTGGGACTTCGTTGCGGTGCCCCGCGCGAAGGTGCTGCCCGACGAAGTCCGCGCAGAGCTTCAGCCGATCGCCGACAAGCTCGGCCTCACGATGCCGCAGACGATCACGGCGCTGATCGAGATCGTCACCGGCATCCACGAACGCTTCCCCTTCCTCCGCGACCCGACTGCGATCAAGCCGGTCCGCTTCAAGGGCAAGCCGAAGGAACGACGGCCCACCATCCACCCCGATCAACACTCCCTCTTGCAGGACGCCCCCACGCATGTCTCCCACTGACATCAACGACATCACCACGCAGCGGATGATCGAAGCGGCCACCTCGCGCGGAGCGACGCCCAACATCGACTCGGTCGGGCTCGCGCTGCTCGACGCCCAATTCCGCCCCTGGGAGATCACCATGCGGATCGACGCGGTGATCGCTGGCGTGCGCGCCGTGTCCGGCAGCTTCGTCACGGAAACCATGTGATGGCCGAGAGCGAAGCGACCGCAGCCATTGCACGCTGCATCATTGGCCCGCGCCTTCCGGTGCCAGCCGGGTCGTCCTACACGCTAGAGGCTTTGCGTGAGTGCTGTTGGGGCATGGCGTCCGACAGCGAGCGCCATGACGCTCTCAATGCCGCAGAAGCCATTCTGAGGCTCCCGATCTTCAAGAGCTTGGAACGCTGAGATGGCTGACCGGATCGACTATTGGATGGACCAAGCCGCGTTGGCTGCCACGCAGAGCAAGGATCGCAGCCGCAAAGTCGGCTGCGCGATCGTTGACGAGCGCCATGGCGTCGTCGTCTCGACCGGCTGGAACGGCTTTCCGCGCGGCGTGAACGACAACGTCGAGGCCCGCCATGAACGCCCGGCCAAGTACAAATGGACCGAGCACGCGGAGCGCAACGCCATCTTCAACGCCGCGCGGCGCGGAACGAGCACCGATGGCTGCACGATCTTTCTGCCGTGGTTTCCGTGCAGCGACTGCGCTCGCGCCATCATTCAATCCGGCATTTCCCGCATCGTCTGCGTCACGCACGACGACAACGACGCGCAATGGTCGGCTGACATGGATGTCGCGGCGTCGATGTTGGTCGAGGCCGATGTCCATATCCAGTATGTCGCCGGTCGCGAAGCGCCGAAGGCGGGCGCATGAATGTGGCTGCACGTCCCCCACTCAACGTTGTCTCCCTCTGCACCGGAGGCGGCGGACTCGATCTTGGGTTTGAATTGGCAATCCCAGGCGCTCGCGGCATCGTGTACGTGGAGAGGGAAGCATTCGCCGTCGCTCACCTGGTCTCAGCGATGCGGCAAGGTCTCCTTCATGACGCGCCTGTCTGGAGCGATGTCACCACCTTCAACGGCAGGCCGTGGCGTGGCGTCGTGGATTGCCTCATTGGAGGCATCCCGTGTCAGCCTCACTCCGTCGCCGGGCTTCGGCTCGGAGAGAATGACGAGCGCGACCTATGGTCGGCAGCGCGCCGAATCATCGTCCAATCGCGTCCGAGCTTCGTCTTCATCGAGAACGTCGCTGGCTTCGTCACGTCGGGCGGCCTCGAACGAGTCTGGCGTGATCTTTGCCGCCTTGGTTACGAACCTGAGATCGGACTTTTCACGGCGTCAGAAGTTGGCGCAAGCCATCGGCGCGAGCGCTGCTTCGTCCTCGCCGTGTTGGCCGACGCCTACTTCGAGCATGACGACCGGCGCGGGCACGGAGGGACGCGAAGGCGGCCTCAATCTGCAAACGGCAACGGCGTGGTGGCCGACGCCGGCCATGCGGGACTATCGGACCCCGAACAGCGAAGACCATCTCGACAACAGTTCGGGCGCGCTGCATCTCGATCAGTTGCCGAACTTCGTGACGCACCTTTGGCGGACGCCAACGGCGCTGAACGAAAATGCGCTCGGCACGGGCGTCTCGGTCGAGAATGCGCTGAAGCGGGTTCAGCGGGGCAACACGATCAACCTTCAGGATCAGGTCGTCTTGTGGACGCCGCCTGCGAACGACAACTCGCGCAATGTTTGGATGACGCCGCGAGCGAACGAAGTCGGCGAGTATCAGAACAGCCACGGGGACAAGACGCGGCCCTACCCGACCTTGACCGGCCAAGTTCTTTCCCACCCGGACCTAACGACCTTGCCGAGTGGCGACGAGTCCTCGAAGCCGCGCCGCTTCTTGAACCCGCTGTTTGTCGAATGGCTGATGGGGTGGCCCCCGCTTTGGTCTCTCGCATCGACCGGCTTCGCCTGCTCGGAAACGGCGTTGTCCCATTGGAAGCAGCATATGCGCTCAGAACTCTCGCGGCTCGGCTCTCCGAGCGCGCCCGCTGTGCAGCACACCTTGTTCGGCTAATGGCCTTGCCTGCGTGAAATATCCGGCTTAAGACCGTATCTATCCGCCGACCGTCCGTGAGTTCCAAATGATGAAGGCTGCCAACGACAACACCCCGCTGAACACGGTCCTCACGACCGCGGACGTGATGGCGCGCCTCCGCGTCTCCCGGAAGACACTCTACGCTTTGGTTGCGAAGCATCTGCCGAACGCCGCGCGCGTCGGCCGCGATTATCGCTTCATCGAAGCGGACATCATTACTATCTTCAACGGAATGAGGGGATCATGCGACTCTACCTTTGGCGGCGCACCGAAACGTCGAACTGGATCATCCGGGGCACGGATGCCGAAGGGCGAGAAGTCAACCAGTCTACAAAAACGACTAACAAAGCGGCGGCCGAAGGCATCCGCATAAAGAAAGAGGCCGAGCTTCTGCACGAAGTCGTCCACGGCAAGAAGGCCGTGGTCACATTCGATCAGGCGGCCGAGTCCTATCTCGACAACGGCGGATCACCGCGCTTCCTTGGCACGTTCGATGAAGAGACGGGCAAATGGTCCGGCCTCATGTCACACCTCATGGGCGTCCCGCTGAAGGACATCACGCAGGCGCGGATGAATGAGATCGGCAAGGCGCTGTATCCGAACGTCAGGCCGGACACACTCAACCGGCAGCTATGGACACCCTTCATCGCGATATGGTCGCATGCTGAGCGGATGGAATGGGCTCAGCCGAAGCGCTGGATCAGGCCGAAGAAGCCGAAGGGGACCAACGTCGAGAGCTTCGGACCGAAGCGCGTAGGCTCCTATCCAGTGCCCTATGGCGTCGCTTGGGAGTTCATCAAGGGCCTTGGTGTCGCGAACGCGACGGTCTTCACGATCTTGTTCTACAGCGGCATGCGGCCGATCGAGCTGTTCACCATGGACACGTCGCAGGTCAACGTGAAGAACCGATGGATCACGCTGGCGAAGTCGAAGATAGGCGAGCCGCGCGGCGTGCCGATCCATGAGGCGCTTGTCCCGATGCTCACCGACATGGTCGAGAACAGGCCGGGGCGATTAGTGCGCACCTGGGACAATGAGCACTTCACGGTCGTTGAGAACGCTGGCGGGCAGATGAAGAAGGCGATCATTGCCGCTCGATTGCGGACGCATATCTTCGACGTGGCTCCGTACACCGCCCGGCACACCGTCTCGACGCAGCTTGTGATCGAGGGCGTCCACCCTCACACGAAGGATCAGATACTCGGCCATTCCGCTGACGACATGAGCCGCCATTATACCCACGTACCGCAAGCCCCGTTGATCGAGGCGATCAACAAGCTGCCGACGATCCAAGAGTGGCTTGATCAGGATTGGATGCGCGAGCCGGTCAAGCACGCCCACCGTTGGGCGAAGCCGCTGAAGAAAGCCGAACGCGAGGCGGGCGAGCGCGCCTTCGAGGCGTGGCAGAAGCGGCGCGCAGCTTGACGCCGGGAACGAAATCCCGAGATCAGAGTCCACTCACCCGATGTCTCACCCAGGGCGGCACCTGGGGGGCGTCACCTGAAAGGCCCCGTGCGGACACCCCGTCGCACGGGGCCGCGCCATTTGAGGGCCGCGCCATGAAGCATTGCCTGCGCTGCGACGACGCTCGGTGGGTTTGCGAGAACCACCCCGACCGCCCCTGGACGGACAGCCTACGGGGCTGCCAATGCGGCGCGGGAGCGCCCTGCCCGATCTGCAACGCCACCGACGACGACGCGACACCCGACCTGCCGGACGGCTTCGTGGTCGAGGCGGAAGCGCCGTTCTCGATGCCGACGATCGCAGACGAGATCGAGCAAGAGGAAGTCGAGGAAGCCCTGAAGCGGATCATGCGGCAGGCTCGACGGAAGCACTAACGACAAAGGGCACCCGGTTTCCCGTGGTGCCCCTCTCGTCAGAACAGCCGCGACAAGACGGCTACAATCCAAGCCAGGGGCAAATTGCACCCAAAGCCAAGACGGTAACTCGCACCGCCGGGCCTGCTGGCTTCGAGAGTGAGCAGCACGGTCATGTGCCCTCCCTTCCCGTTGCTTAGTGCGGCTCGGGGCAATCGAGATCATCCCGAACCAGAAGGCATAACCTTCGGTGACGAACACTAAGCGGTTGACCAGCGGCGGCAGGGATTTCGAGCTTTTTGATAGACTCCGCGACCCTACCCACGCTTCGTCTAATTCTGCACGTAATGCGAGCACCGCGAGAACGCAAGACCGATCCGTGTATTATCCGTGCATAGTTTCTCAACCATTCTGTAAAATATTGAAATACTTACGCAATTAGCAATGGTCCTCGCCCTTGGTAAGGGAGAGGTCGACAGTTCAATCCTGTCCGGCAGCACCATCTCGTTTCCCCACAGCACAGCTCCTCAACCAACTCGGCCTCATGCTTCGAGACGCGCCGTGTTTGGCAGTCGTGACGGCCGCTCGGATCCGGGCGCGGCGCTCCTCGCCATGAGGGGTGACGGCGTCGCTGTGAGTTGGAGCCCGAAACCCACGCCCCGCATGGGCTGCGACCTCCCCCGCAGGCGGGGGAGGTGCGCCGCGGTCGCGGCCACAAGCCGTGAGCTTGAAGCAAACACATCGGCTCTCCCGAGTAAGACATGCCTTGCATCCAGCCGCTCTCTCCTCATCGCGGCAACAGATTCTCCTTCGCCAGATCGATCACCTCGTCGCCGCGGCCGCTCATGACGGCGCGGATCAGCCAGACGCTGAAGCCCTTGACCTGTTCGAGGCCGATGGTCGGCGGCATCGACAGCTCCTGCTTGGCGGTCACGACATCGAGCACCGCGGGGCCATCATGTGCGAGCCAGTCGCTGACGGCGCCCGGCAGTTCGCCGGGATCCTCGACGCGGCGGCCATGGATGCCCATCGCCTGCGCCATCGCCGCGAAATCCGGATTCTCCAGATCGGTGCCGTGCTCGACGAAGCCCGAGGCCTTCATCTCCAGCGCGACGAAGCCGAGCGTGCCGTTGTTGTAGATCACGACCTTCACCGGCAGCTTCATCTGCTTCAAGGTGATGAGGTCGCCCATCAGCATCGCGAAGCCGCCGTCGCCCGACAAGGAGATCACCTGCCGTCCGGCCTGCGCCGCCTGAATGCCGATCGCCTGCGCCATCGCATTGGCCATCGAGCCGTGCACCAGCGAGCCGACCAGGCGGCGGCGGCCGTTCATGGCAATGTAGCGCGCGGCCCAGATCGTCGGCGTGCCGACATCGAAAGTGAAGACCGCATCACCCGCGGCCTGCTCACTGATGAGCCGCGTCAGATATTGCGGATGGATCGGAAGGCGGCCGGGTGTCCCCACGGCGAGATCATCGAGACCTTTGCGAGCGGCGGCGTAGCGTTTCAGATTGTCGTCGAGATGGCTGCGATCGGACTTCGCATTGAGCTTCGGCAGCAGCGCGCGCAGGGTCTCGCTGATATCGCCGACGACGCCGACATCCAGCCGCGCGCGGCGGCCGAGCTGGCTCGGCCTGATGTCGACCTGCGCAATTTTGATGCCGTCGGGAATGAACTGCTTGTAGGGAAAATCCGTCCCAAGCATCACCAGCGTGTCGCAGCTGTGCATCGCGTGATAGCCGGAGGAGAAGCCGATGAAGCCGGTGAGCCCGACATCGAACGGGTTATCGTACTCGACGTGCTCCTTGCCGCCGAGCGCATGCACGATCGGGCTCTGCAAGACCGCCGCGAGCTGCATCAGCTCGGCCTGGGCGCCGGCGCAGCCGCGGCCGCAGAACAGCGTCACCCGTTCCGCGCCATTGAGCAGCGCCGCCAGCGCATCGAGCTCCGGCTCGGCCGGGCGCACCACCGGCTTCGGCGGCAACAGGCCGATCGAAGGCGGCAGTGCGCGCTTCGGCGCCGCCTTCAGCGCGACGTCGCCGGGGATGACGATGACGGCGACGCCGCGTTCGCCGACCGCGGCACGGATCGCGTTGTCCAGCACGAACGGCATCTGCGTGGGATCGGAGATCAGCTCGCAATACACGCTGCATTCGCGGAACAGATTCTGCGGATGCGTCTCCTGGAAGTAGCCGCCGCCGATCTCGCTCGACGGGATGTGCGCGGCAATCGCCAGCACCGGCGTGCGGCTGCGCTGCGCGTCGTAGAGACCATTGATGAGATGCAGGTTGCCGGGCCCACAGGAGCCGGCGCACACCGCGAGCTCTCCGGTGATCTGCGACTCACCTGACGCTGCGAAGGCCGCGGCCTCCTCATGGCGGACATGCACCCAGTCGATCGTCTTGCGGACGCGCAGCGACTCCGTCAGCCCGTTGAGGCTGTCGCCGACGACGCCATAAATGCGCTTGATGCCGGCGATCTCGAGCGTCTCCACGATCTGGTCTGCTATGGTGGCCATGATCTGATCAATCCTTTGGTGATGAGATGTGCGCCGAACGTAGCGGCCGAGCCTTGCGGTCTCGTTACCTGCACCAGCCGGGCCAGCCCAATCAAAAGCGCGCGCGGGACCGGAGTTCCAGATCGCGACACGCGAGACGATGACGAGAGAATGACAGCGCCCGATCGCGGACCGTGACAACGCATCCTCGCGGCGCAATTCGCGTCCGAGCTTTGCTGCAAGACCGCCCTCTTCGACATCGAGGGCGCAGGGAAGGCCGGGAGCCTGCCGCCCCCATGGCCCGCCTGCAGAAAAAGAATGCAGGCGGCAGTCACCACAGGTTCGGCTGGGACATCCCGGCCCTCCCTGCGCGGTGGGCTTACGATTTATACGCGCTCTCCCTGGAGACCGGGCTGTCTTGCCTCCATCACCCGCGATGCGCGCGAGCACACCAGCAAGCTTGACCTCAGCGTCGGGAGGCCAGGACCACGCGATTTCATCGTCCGCATCGAAGTCGTTCGTCCGCTCGCGAATGCGTAGCTGCAACTCCGATCCGGCCACCGCATCCCGCGCTCAACGCTCGTGACGACTCGCGAAGCGCCCCTCGTTGATGAGCACGGGACGGCCGGAACTGTGCAGGTGATTTGCCCGACGACACAAGGCAGACTGCTGCGGCAAACTGGCACGACGAGCAGTTTGGGCATAAGAGGTTTGCGAAAGCGCCTTTGGGTCTCGAAGTCAGCGGTTGATCGAAACCCGCGCAATGAGACCCAAACGATCAAAACGACCGCGCAAAGCTGCTTCGACCGTATGTCTCTCGGAACGACGATTCTGAGCCGAGCACATGTCCCTGATCGACCATCTCCTGCCGACCTATCAGTTCTCCGAGCGGCACGAGACGCGCGTACGCTGCCCGCCCGGCGAATTGCTCGACCTGATCCAGGGCTGGGAGCCGCCACGCGATCGCTTCTCCGAGATCGCGATGGCGCTGCGCCAGATGCCGGCGCGGCTGATGCACGCCATGGCACCGTCACGGCATGCGGCGCCAAAGCCGTTCAGCCTGAAGAGTTTTGCGCCGCTCGGCCGTGACGGCGACCGCGCCATGGCCGGCGGACTGATCGGGCAGTTCTGGCGCAACGATTTTGGCCTGGTGGGAATCGCGGGGCCTGAGGAATTCATCGCCTTCAGCGCGCCCCGCACGCCGAAGCTCGTGCTCGGCTTCATGGTCGAACCCGAGGGCGAGATGACGCGGCTCGTCACCGAGACGCGCGTGCACTGTCCCGACCGGGCGTCCTTCCTGATGTTCCTACCGTATTGGCTGGTGATCCGGCCGGCGAGCGGCCTGATCCGGAGACGCATGCTCGGCGCGATCAGGCAGATTGCGGAGCAACGGAGAATGGATCAACGAGCGACCAGCGAACCGGATGCGAGCAGGGATCGTTGACGCCCATGCCTCGATCATAGACCTTACTGGCAGCAGGAGCGATCAGATGGTAAGTCCGGAGCTAGCAGCGCAATCGACGATGGTCAGGGCCCTGCTCGGCCGGGCCCAAGCCACGCTTCCGTCTCCTCCCCTCCGGCATGTGCAAGCCTGCGCGAAGCTGTATGAGGACTTCGCCGAATATCTCGAGCACAACGAGCTCGAGCTTGCGCTCGATACGCTGATGGAGCTCGGCCATCTCACCTCGCCCGGCGACGGCTTCTGGCGCGACCTGGAACGCGCAGCCGAGGTCATGGGCCTGAACAACCGGGTTGTGGCGCTGCGCGAGTCGTTTCGTACTGCGCCGCTTCCGCCGGAAGCTGAGTAGCTCTTCGCCCCCCGACATCGATGACCATGGGCCGCTTGCGGCATGGGCATCGCCTCTGGAGATGCGGAGCTGCCGCTGCGAAGGATCCTGCCGATGAGTTGCTCCGTCATGCACGGCTTGTCCCGGGCATCCACGTCGTGGCGAGAGACGAGCGCAAAATTGCGATCTCCAAATGCGATGATCCTGCCGCAAGCGGGGCGAGGTACGCCGAGGGCGCCGTGACAGCGCCGATCAACATCTCACGCATCTACAAATCGAAATTCGTCGGCAGCATCACAACGTCGCGGATGGTCATGCCGCGCGGACGGGTCAACATGAACAGGATCACGTTGGCGACCTCCGTGGGCTCCAGCAGGCTGCCGGACTCACGCGCCTCCCTCAGCTTCTCGGCGGGCCAATCGGCGATCAGCGCGGTCACCACCGGGCCGGGCGAGATCGCGCCGATGCGGATGCCGTGCTTGAAGACCTGGCGGCGCGTGGTCTGCACGAAGCAGTCGATCGCCCATTTCGAGGAAGCATAGACCGGCTCCCACGGCGTCGGATAGTGCGCGGCCAGCGAGCTCGTGACGATGATGTCGCCGGAGCCGCATTCGATCATGTGCGGCAGCACGTCGCGCACGTTCTTCATGACGACGTTGACGTTGAGATTGAGCATGCGGTCGATCGCGTCGGTCTTGGCATCGACGAGGTCGCCGCCGAGATAGCTGCCGGCATTGGCATGGAAGATGTCGAGCCGGCCGGCCGCATCGAGGATCCGCGGCAACAGCGTGGCGCAATCGGCGGCATCGAGCAGGTCGATGACGACCGGGATCACCATCTCGCCATGGCGTTCGCGCAGGCGCGCCAGCGCAGCCGCGTCGCGGTCGATCATGACGACGCGGGCGCCGCCCGCCAGCATCGCCTCGCTGCTGGCCAGCCCAATGCCCGACGCCGCACCGGTGACGGCCGCCACCTTGCCCTCGAGTTCCCTGGTCATCGCGTCCTCCCTCGGTGGCCTCATGGTTCGAGACGCGCCGCACGCGGCGCTCCTCACCATGAGGAGATATCGCCGCAAATCAAGACCTCAGCCTGAAGAGCCCGCCGGAGGCGGGCGTCGCGACGGACGGCAGGCGACGGAGCATCTCCTGCCGGATTGGACCCAACGCAACACCCACGCGTTTCTGTCTGGCCGCAGTGAAAGAGTCCGATGGAGACCGTCGACACCTATCTCGCCCGCAAGCATCAGGAGCTCACGCTCCTGAACGGCTGCCTGCGGCGACCGCATGCCGTGCCGATGCCCCGCTCGGTCGGCGAGGTCGTCAGGCAGAAGTTTCAGCTCGCGGCCGCCCTGAAGGCGGAGCACGCGTTGGCCGACTGGACCGCGACAGAAACGGCCTGGGCGGATGCGGACCATCACCGCGCCGGTCCGTTCGCGTTCAGCTATGACTATCAGCGCGCCGATCTCGACGTAAGCGGGCCCTCGTTCTACGCGGTCGGGGAGGACATCGGGGACACGCTCTACACGATCTCGGGCATGGCGGCGATCGCGGCGCTGCTGCTGGCGACGCGGCCGGTGCTCGGACAGTCAGACCTGCTGATGCTGCCGGGCTCCTATGGCGAGACCCAGGAGCTGGTCGACGCCCATGCGCGACACCTGCGCCTGCTGACGCTTTCACGCGATCTTGCCGCGGTGACAGCGCCGCGATCACCGGCGCCGCGGCTGCTGCTGCTCGATTCGAGCGCGACCGCGGCGCGCTTCGAGGCCATCCTCCGCTGCGCGCGTCCTTCCATCGATCTCCTGATCTTCGACACCACCTGCTTTGCCCACGGCTCCGGCCGCATCCGCCGCGTGCTCGCCTGGGCGCGGCGCTGGGCCGTGCCGGTCGTGATGGTGCGCAGTCACACCAAGCTGGATTCGCTCGGCGCCGAATATGGCCGGTTGGGCTCCGTGGCCTTCATCGGCCCCCGCTCGGCGCAGCGCGCTGCGCTTGGCGGCCTGCCGGAGGAAACGCGCAACGCGGTGAGGCTGCTCGGCGGAGCGGCGCTGCCGGCGCATTTTCCGCCCTATGTCGGCACGGACCGCTACCGCGATCTGACAAACAGACGGCTGGCGGCGATCCTGCGCAACAGCCGTCGCGCGCGGCGCCGGTTTGCGACGACGCTGCGCGGACTGACCGCCGAGCTCGACTTCGCGCACGGTCTCTATGTCACGCTCGCGAGCCGCGCGCCATTCGACGAGGCCGCCGCACGGCAGGCCGCGGCCGCCATGAGCGACGACCTCAAGCGCGCCGGCCTGCCGATCCGCCACGCCGGCAGCTTCGGCTTCGACTTCGCCGCGACCGAATGGTTTCACGACGCCACCACCGACCGCTACAGCGTGCGCGTGGCGGTGCCTGATCTGCCGACGGCTGTCTGGGACGATCTGACCGGCGCAATCGCGGCCTGGTGGTCGGCGCATCAGGGACGATCCGCCGCGGCGTGATCGCGCGGCATGGCACGCGCTTTGCCTCCTCTCCGGCAATCTTTCGTCCGCAGGGAGGTCCCATGAGCAGCTCGCATTTCGATATCACGCGCCGCAGCGTCGTCCTCGGCGGATTGGGCGTTGCCGGTTCGAGTGCGCTCGGCCCGCGTTTCGCGCTGGCGCAAGGCCGCGCCGAGACGCTGCTGGTGGTGCAGGAGCTCGGGCCGAACTCGCTGGACATGCAGGGCGTCGGATCGAACCAGACAGTGAACGGCCTTGCCTGGAACTGCTACGACCGGCTGCTGAGCTATGCGGCGAAGACGTTGCCCGACGGCACCACGTCCTATGATCGCGCGACCCTGGCACCGGAGCTCGCGGAGAGCTGGGAGGTCGCCGCCGACGGCATGTCCTGCACCTTCAAGCTGCGCAAGGACGCGACCTTCCACGACGGCACGCCAGTGACCGCGAAGGACGTCAAATGGTCGTTCGATCGCGCCGTGTCGGTCGGCGGCTTTCCGACGTTCCAGATGTCGGCGGGCTCACTGGAGAAGCCGGAGCAGTTCGTGGCGGTCGACGACCACACCTTCCGCATCGACTACATCCGCAAGGACAAGATGCTGCTGTTCAACGTCGCGGTCGTCGTGCCCTTCGTGATCAATTCGGAGCTCGCGAAGAAGAACGCCACGGCGGAGGATCCGTGGGCGCTGGCGTGGCTCAAGGCCAACGAGGCCGGCGGCGGCGCCTACAAGGTCGAGAGCTGGAAGCCGGGCACCGAGACGATCCTGAGCCGGTTCGACAATTGGAAATGCGGCCCGCTGCCGAAGATCAGGCGCATCATCGCGCGCGACATTCCCTCCGCCGGTACACGGCGCGCGATGCTCGAGCGCGGCGACGCCGATCTCTCCAGCGGCTTCGCACCGCGCGACTTCGACCAGCTGATCAAGGAGGGCAAGGTCAAGGTCACGGGCGTGCCGATCCCGAACGCGCTGTGGTACGTCGCGCTCAACACCGCGAAGCCGCCGTTCGACAATGTCAAGCTGCGTCAGGCGATCGCCTGGGCGATGCCCTATGAGCAGATCCAGGCAAGCGCGTTCTTCGGCCGCGCGGTGCCGATGTATGGCGGGGCTGCCGAGGTGACCAAGCCGGTCTGGCCGCAGCCGTTTCCTTACGTCACCGACCTCGACAAGGCCAAGGCGCTGCTGAAGGAGGCCGGCCTGGAGGGACTGGACACGACGCTGTCGCTCGACGCGGGCACCGCGACGGTCGGCGAGCCCACCGCGATCCTGATCCAGGAGAATCTCGCCAAGATCGGCATCAAGGCGGCCATCGAGAAGATCCCCGGCGCCAACTGGCGGACGACGTTGAACAAGAAGGAACTTCCGATGGCGCTGAATCGCTTCTCAGGCTGGCTCGACTATCCCGAATACTATTTCTACTGGAATTTCCACGGCCGCAATTCGATCTTCAACATCTCGTCCTACCAGAGCAAGGAGATGGACGGCCTGATCGACAAGGCGCGCTTCACCACCGATGCGGCGGAATATGAGGCCACCGTGAAAGCCTTCATCGGACTCTGCATGCGCGAGGTGCCGGTGGTGCCGCTGAACCAGCCGATCCACGACGTCGCGATGCAGAAGGCCGTGAGCGGCTACGAGTTCTGGTTTCACAGGGAGCCGGACTACCGGCAGTTCGCGAAGGGGTAGGTGCTCGTCATTCCGGGGCGTGCGCAGCACGAGCCCGGAATCCATCTCGCGACAGAACGCATGGCACGAGGGATTCCGGACTCGCCGCGCTTGCGCGCGTCGCACGGGATGATCCGGACATTGGAGCAACACCTCCAGGCAACACCTCGCGCATGTCTACAGGTGAAATACGGCTTGCTTGGCGGGGGAACGGCAAAACTCCCCTCACAGCCACCCGCGCCGCCGAAACTGCCAATACAGCACGCTGCATACCACCGCGATGAAGCCGAGCACCGCGTAGTAGCCGTACTGCCATTTCAGCTCCGGCATGTGCTCGAAGTTCATGCCGTAGATGCCCGCCACCGCGGTCGGCACCGCGAGGATGGCGGCCCATGCTGCCAGTCGCCGCGCGATATCGGTCTGCTGCGCCTGGCCGGCCATCATGCTGGCCTCGAACACGAAGGCGAGGATCTCGCGCAGCGAGTCCGCATCCTCCTCGGCGCGCTTGGCGTGGTCGAGCACGTCGCGGAACAGCGGCGCCATCTCGGCATCGATGGCGACATTGTCGACATGCTCGAGCCGCTTGCAGACGTCGACCACAGGGCCGACGGCACGGCGCAGCCGCAACAGGTCGCGCCGCAGCCGATACAGACGATCGACCTCATGCCGCGCCAGCGGCCGCTGCAGCACCACTTCCTCCAGGGTCTCGACCTCGGCCATGATGCTCTCGGTCACCGGGCGGTAGTTGTCGACAATGAAGTCGAGGATCGCATAGAGGATGTAGTCCTCGCCCTTGGCGAGCGAGCCCGGGCAACTCTCGCAGCGCTCGCGCACCGCGCCATAGGAGGTCGAGGCGCCGTGGCGTACCGAGACGACGAAGCCGGGGCCGACGAAGATGTGGGTCTCGCCGAAGATGATGTGCTCCTTGACGAGCTGCGCGGTGCGCGCGACGACGAACAGCGCATCGCCATAGCGCTCGACCTTCGGCTGCTGATGCGCCTTCGAGGCGTCCTCGATGGCGAGCTCATGCAGGTTGAACTGATCCGCGATCCGCTGCAGCAGCGCCGCCTGCGGCTCGTGCAGGCCGATCCACACCACGTGGCCCGGCCGTCTGCTCCAGGCGCCAGCCTCGTCGATCGCGATGTCGGCGACGCGGCGGCCATTGGCGTAGACGCCGGCCGCGACCACGCCGGGCTCGCGCGGGACGTTGGTTGCTGGCTGGATCGTGACGTGGCGCATGCCCCATTCTCCGCTCTCGAGACCGACTTTCGACGCAAGGACTCGGCGGGTCAAGCGTCGCATCAGGTGACGCCCGTCGGGCCGTCGAGCAGCTGCCGGATGCGACGAACCAGGTCGGTGCGCCGATACGGCTTGTTGATGATCTCGAACTCGCCGATATTGGCGTCGGCGCGCTCGACCGCGGCGTCGGAATAGCCCGTCGTCAGCAGCACCTTCAGCTTCGGCTGGCGCTTGCGCGCCTCGCGCGCCAGCACGGTGCCGTTCATGCCTCCGGGCATCACGAGATCGGTGAACAGGAGATCGAAGCGCGTCTCCGAATCGAGCAGCTCCAGCGCCGCATGTGCGTTGGTCGCGACCTCGGTGCGGTAGCCGAAATCGTCCAGAATCGAGCGCGCGAGCTCGGCGACCTCGGCGCGGTCCTCGACGATCAGGATGCGCTCGCTGCCCGCGCGGTCCATCGCCATCGGCGCGCGCACCGACGGCGCCGCGATCTCCTGCTCGGTCGCGGGAAACAGGAGCTGCACCGTCGTGCCGAGCCCGACCTCGCTGTAGATGTAGGTGCTGCCGCCGGACTGGCGCGTGAAGCCGTACACCATCGCCAGCCCGAGACCCGTCCCCTTGCCCTCGTCCTTGGTGGTGAAGAACGGCTCGGCGACGCGCGCCAGGATGTGGTGCGGAATGCCGACGCCGTCGTCCGAGACCTTCAGCGCCACATAGCGCCCGCCCCGGGGCACGCCGAACTGGACGATGTCCTCGTCCGCGATCTCCTTGTTCTCGGTGCGGATGGTGAGCGTGCCGCCACGCGGCATCGCGTCGCGCGCATTGACGAACAGATTGAGCAGCGCGACCTCGGCCTGGGTCTGGTCGACGCGGCTGTTCCAGAGCCCCGGCTGCGCCTTCACCACGATGCGCACGCTTTCGCCGAGCGTATGCTGCGCCATCTGCACCATGGTCTCGATCATGTTGTTGAGGTTGATCGGCCGGCTGTCGAGCCGCTGCTTGCGGGCGAACGACAGCAATTGCTGCGTCAGGGTCGCAGCGCGGTTGGCGGCGGAGCGGATGTTGTCGACGGCGCGGCGATGCCGCGGGGCGAGCTCGCTGACGGCGCCCTGCAAGGTCTCGGTGTAGCCGATGATCACCTGCAGGATATTGTTGAAGTCGTGCGCAATGCCGCCGGTGAGCTGGCCGATCGCCTCCATCTTCTGCGACTGCACCAGCGCGCTTTCGGCGTCGCGCCGGCGCGACACGTCGAGCTGCGAGCCGAAGAAATACACCAGCTCGCCATCGCGGTTGTAGACCGGGCTGATGAACAGCGCGTTCCAGAACGCCGAGCCGTTCTTGCGATAGTTCAGGATCTCAACCGCAATGTCCTGCCGGTTGGCGATCGCGGTGCGCACCGCGTCGATCGTGTCGCGATCGGTGTCCGGCCCCTGCAGGAAGCGACAATTGCTGCCGACGATCTCGGACAGATCGTAGCCGGTCATTTCGAGGAAGGCGCGATTGGCGAACAGGATCGGATTGTCGTTCTGACGCGGATCGGTGACGATCATCGGCATCCGCGTCGTCTCGACAGCGGCAAAGAAGATGTCGTGATGATCGGTCGAAAGGTCGGACGCATCGCCGCTGTCGACGACCGCGCGATCGCGCGGCGGCTTGTGGTCTGACATTCTCTCCTGCTCCGCTGATCTCATCTCGCTGCACTCGGCCGCGCGAGCATGCCGGCTGCTGCGCGTCCCTTGATATGCCGCTCGATGGGAACCGGTTCCCGCAGACAGCCATGCGCGGAAACTGTAGAAGACGGCTTCACAGAAAAGCGACAACGCGCCGCGGGAACGAATTTCGCCGAGCGCGGAGTGCTTCAAGGCGCGTTCATGCCACGCTCGACGCCGCCCGAGCCGCAGGCTAAATCACCGCGTATCGTTCGAGATCGGCAGGAGCAATCGTCATGACAGCGCACAAGGTCGCATTGGTCACCGCGGGCGGCAGCGGCATGGGCGCGGCGGCCGGGCGCCGGCTTGCCTCTGACGGCTTCCACATCGCGATCCTGTCGTCCTCCGGCAGGGGCGAGGCGCTGGCGGCGGAGCTCGGCGGCCTGGGCGTCACCGGATCGAACACGTCGAATGACGATCTGAAGCGGCTGGTCGACGGCGCCATGAACCGGTGGGGCCGCATCGACGTGCTCGTCAACAGCGCCGGCCACGGCCCGCGCGCGCCGATCCTGGAGCTCACCGACGAGCAGTGGCACACCGGGCTGGACACCTATCTGCTCAACGTCATCCGTCCGACGCGCCTGGTCACGCCGATCATGCAGGCCCAGAAGAGCGGGGCGATCATCAATATCTCGACCGCCTGGACCTTCGAGCCGTCGGCGATGTTCCCGACCTCGGCGGTGTTTCGCGCGGGCCTCGCCTCGTTCACCAAGATCTTCACCGACAGCTACGCCGCCGACAACGTCAGGATGAACAACGTGCTGCCGGGCTGGATCGACAGCCTGCCGGCGACCGAGGAGCGCCGCAAAGGCGTGCCGATGGGCCGCTACGGCAGGGCCGAGGAGATCGCCGCGACCATCGCCTTCCTCGCCTCCGAGGGAGCGGCCTACATCACCGGCCAGAACATCCGCGTCGACGGCGGATTGACGCGGAGCGTGTGAGGGGCGTCAGAACATCTCGAAATATTCACGCTGCTCCCAGTCGGAGATCTCCTGCTGGAATCGCTCGATCTCGGCGTTCTTGATGAAGGTGTAGTAGTCGATGAAGGTGGCGCCGAAGGCTGCGCGGAAGAACGCGTCGTCCTTCAGCGCATCGACGGCCTCGCGCAGCGATTTCGGCAGCAGGCTCGCCTTGGTCTCATAGGGCACGTCGGCCGATGGACCGGGATCGAGCTTGCGATCGATGCCGTCGAGGCCGGCCGCGATCTGCGAGGCCATGTAGAGATAGGGATTGGCGGCGGGCTCGCCGATGCGGTTCTCCAGCCGCGTCGCGGCGTCGCCAGGCCCGCCGAGCACGCGGATCATCACGCCGCGATTGTCGCGGCCCCAGATCGCGCGGTCGGGCGCCAGCGAGTAGGAGCGATAGCGCCGGTAGCCGTTGATGGTCGGTGTCGAGAACACCGCTGACGCGCGGGCATGCGCGAGCAGGCCGGCCATGTAGGCGCGGCCGAGCGCGGACAGCCCCTCGGCCTCCTCCGTCATGAACGCATTGCGGCTATCGCGCGCGACCAGCGACTGATGCAGATGCCAGCCCGACGACATCACGTTGGGAATGCGCGGCCGGCACATGAAGGTGGCGTGATAGCCGTGGCGTTGCGCGATCTGCTTCACGGCGCTGCGGAACAGCACCATGGTGTCGGCGGGATCCATCCCGATGCCGGGCTGCAGCACGAACTCGCACTGGCTCGGGCCATATTCGAGCTCGATCGAGCGCAAGGGCAGACCGAGCGCGGTGAGATTAGCCCTGATGATCTCGAGCGCCGGCTCCATCTGATCGAAGCGCTGCTCGGTGAGATATTGATAGCCCTGCGTCAGCAGGCTGACCGCCGGCGGCGTGCCGGGCTGGCCGGGCGACCCGGCATCGGCCGGAGCCAGGCGGGGATCCTCGACCTTGAAGATGTGGCACTCGACCTCGAGGCCCGCCTTGAACTGATAACCACGCTGATCGAGCTTGGCGAGCGCGGAGCGCAAGAGATTGCGCGTGGCAAATGGAACGGGTGCGCCATTCGCGAAATACAGATCGCACAGCACCCAGCCGGTGCCGGGCGCCCAGGGCAGGACGCGAAACGTGGTGGGATCGGCGACCATCAGCGCATCGCTGCCGCCCTGCATCTCGGCCATGCCGAAGCCGCCGCCGGCGGTGAACACCGGAAACACCGTTCGGTGCGAGGTGTCCTTGGCGAGCAGCGTCGTCGTGATCGAGCAGCCGTCCTCCAGCAAGGACAGCGCCGCATCGACGGCCAGCGTCTTGCCGCGCAGGGTGCCGTGCTGGTCCGGGAACGAGAGGCGGATGGTGTTGAGGCCGCGCTCCTCAGCGAGACGGCGCATGCGAACTGCGGCTTCAGTCTGCTCGGCGGTCCACAGCTGATGCTTGTCGACGAAACTCAACGATGGCTCCTGAGTGGAATGACAACTTGCATGATCAATTTCCTGCCCGCAAGCGGGCACTGTCCTTA
>NZ_CAFI01000298.1 GCF_000239775.1 Bradyrhizobium sp. ORS 375 | reverse complement strand
TGCTGATGGTCGGCGGTTACGTGGTCGGCTGCCTGGTCGGCGGGCAGCTGAAGGATTATGTCGGGATCGGTGATTCAAGCGCGATGTCCCCGGGCGGACCGGGCAACGTCACGGCGTTCACGGCGCCGGCGCCCGCCCGCCCCTGGGCCGACAGCCCGTCGCCGGCCGCGCAGGCCGCAGCCCAGGTCGAAGCCGATCGCCTCGCCGCGGAGGCGGCCGCGAAGGCGGAGGCCGAGCGTCTCGCCGCCGAAGCTGCTGCAAAGGCCGAAGCCGAGCGTCTCGCCGCCGAAGCTGCAGCAAAGGCCGAGGCCGATCGTCTCGCCGCCGAAGCCGCTGCAAAGGCCGAGGCCGATCGCCTCGCTGCCGAAGCTGCAGCAAAGGCCGAGGCCGAGCGTCTCGCTGCCGAAGCCACTGCAAAGGCCGAGGCCGAGCGTCTCGCCGCCGAAGCCGCTGCAAAGGCCGAGGCCGACCGGCTCGCTGCTGAGGCAGCAGCAAAGGCTGAGTCCGATCGTCTTGCTGCCGAAGCCGCTGCAAAGGCCGAGGCCGATCGCCTCGCTGCTGAAGCTGTCGCAAAGGCAGAAGCCGAACGTCTGGCAGCAGAAGCCGTCGCGAAGGCCGAGGCGGAGGCCGCACGCCTCGCTGCTGAGGCCACGGCCAAGGCCGAGGCGGATCGCCTGGCCGCCGAAGCGGCCGCCAAGGCCGAGGCCGAGCGTCTCGCGGCGGACGCCGCAGCGAGCGCGGAAGCCGATCGCCTCGCCGCCGAGGTCGCGGCGTCGGCCGCCGAGCCCGCTCTGGACAGCAGCACTGGCGCCGACGATGGCCGTCCGCCGGCCCTGCCCGCCCCCGATGGCACCGCGGACGATCTCAAGCTCATCAAGGGCATCGGCCCGAAGAACGAGCGCATCCTCAACGACATCGGCGTGCACCATTTCAGCCAGATCGCCGAGTGGTCACCGGCGCATGCCGACTGGGTCGGCCACCACATGGCGTTTCCCGGCCGCATCGAGCGCGAGCACTGGATCCCGCAGGCCAAGCTGCTCGCGGCCGGCCTCGACACCGCGCATTCCAGCGCGGTCAAGTCCGGCGCCATCACCATCGACGACCAGGCCGATGCGCCGCTGAGCGAGGACGAGGCCCGCTACCTCCTCGCCCACCTGCCGGCGCTGATGCCGCCGGTCGAGAACGAGGACGCCCACGCCGGCAGCCGGCCACTCGGCCTCGCCGCGCCGCGAGGTGGACAGGCCGACGACCTCAAGCTGATCAAGGGCATCGGGAAGCAGAACGAGGCGCGGCTGCATGGCCTCGGCATCTGGCACTTCGATCAGATCGCAGCCTGGTCCGCCGAGCACGCCAAATGGGTCGGCTCCTATCTCGCCTTCGCCGGCCGCATCGAGCGCGAGCAATGGATCAGCCAGGCCAAGGAGCTGGCAAGCGGCGGCACGACGGAGTTCGCCAAGCGCGTCGAGGCTGGCCTGGTGAAGTCATCGCTCGACGACGGCTCCCGCGGGCAGGACAACATCGAGATCGTGCAGCCGCGCGAGTAGCGCTGCCGATCAGCGAAGTCCCACCGCACTGTCAGATGCAGTGCCCTCCCCTTTGCGGAGAGAGCGCGCATTCACAAGCACCGCACCCATCTTCCGACGTTCACGCACGGCCGTGCTGAGCTCGATACGTGCGACCGCTACTCCGCCATCTCCACCGGCTCGTTCCGCGACGGGCCGGCCAGCGGGCGCTCCTCCATCAGGATCATGCAGACGGAGGCGCAGGCGAGCATCGCGGTGGCCGCCGCATAGACGTAGCGGAAGGCGTGGATCATGTCGGCTTCGGCGATGCCGCTGACGGCGCCGTGGGCACCCTCGGCCAGCGAGATGTCGGCGCCGAGCGCCATCAGCAGGATGGCGCTGAAGGCTGCAACCGTGAACGAGGACATCATCGAGCGGAAGAAGTTCATCGCGCCGGTGATGGTGCCGATCTGCGAGCGGTCGACCGCATTCTGCAGCGACACCACCGAGATCGGGAACGCGGTGCCGAGCCCGATGCCGAAGACCGACAGCAGCACCATGAGCACCCCCAGTGACGGCGTCGTCACCGTCATGACCGCGGCGGCGATCGTGCCGACGAATGTGCCGATGATGGCGACGCGCTTGTAGTGCTTGACGCGCGCCATGGTGCGGCCGGCGATCGCCGCACCGAAGGTCGAGATCGCCGCAATCGGAATGAGGCCCAGGCCGGCCTCGCTCGGTGTCAAATGATAGACCAGCTCGTAATACAGCGGCAGGTGCACGGTGAGCCCGATCAGTGCGCCCAGCGCGCAGCCGCTGGACAACATGCCATAGGGCACCACCCTGCCGCCCATCAGCGACAGCGGCAGGAACGGCTCATCCGCGCGCTTGGCGTGCCAGACGAAGGCGAGCCCCAGCGCAACCGCGCTGCCAATCATCGCCAGGAGGGTCGGCGACAGCCAAGCCAGTTTGTGCCCGCCCCAGGTCAGCACCAGCATGAAAACCACGGCGGAGGCCATCAGCAGCAGACCGCCGGCCCAGTCGACCTTGCGCAGCCGGTGATACACCGGCAGCCGGCCCATCTTGGGCAGCAGCAGCGCCAGGGCCGCAACCGCCAGCGGAACATTGATCCAGAAGATCATCGACCAGTGCAGATGGTCGGCGAAGAAGCCGCCGATGACGGGACCGAGCAAACCTGCCAGCAGCCAGACGCCGCTGAAATAGGCCTGGTACTGGCCGCGCTCGCGCGGGCTGACCACGTCGGAAATCACCGTCTGCACCACCGGCATGATGCCGCCGCCGCCGAGCCCCTGCAGGCCACGGGCCAGGATCAGCACGGGCATGTTCGGCGCCAGCGCGCAGACGACCGAGCCGACCACGAACAGGCTGAGCGCGGTGATGATCATCGAGCGTCGGCCGTAGATGTCGCAAAGCGTGCCGAACACCGGCGCCACCGCGGTCGAGGCCAGCAGATAGGCCGTAATCACCCAGGAGAGATTGGTCACATCCTGGAACTCGCGGCCGATTGTCGGCAGCGCGGTCGCGACGATGGTCTGGTCGAGCGCGGCCAGGAACATCGTCAGCAGCAGGCTCATCAGAATGGTGCGCACTTCTGCCGGCGTCAGCGGCACCTGGGCCGCGAGCGGGGGCGCATCCTCGATCGCCTGCACCTGCGGCGGGATCGCCGGCAGCTCGGCGGCGAGCTCTTCGGGCAAGGATTGGGACGCGGCAGGGTAATGGCTCTGCCGATCAAACTTGTTCATGGAAGTAAATTGCTATGCCGCGCGCGGCCGGCGCCGCGCAGATTCGCCAGATAGCGAACTACTTAAGGCATAATTTTCCCTTGCGGCAGCAGGGCCTGCGCATGGGTGTATCCCGACAGCACAGGACCGGTCGCATCATCGTGACTTGCTGCGCGTGCGAAGTGATCGGCCTATCGCGGCCGGCGCTTGAGCTTGGCGCGCTTCGGCAGCAGCACCGGCCACTGCACGATGTGATCTTCGAGCTGGTCGTCGGGGACATCGTCCTCGGTGCCCTCGACCCGGCCGCGCACCGAGACGCCGGCCTCATGCACCGTCTGAGGATCGCCCGAGATCAGCGGGTGCCACCAATAGAGATCGCGCCCCTCCGCAACCAGGCGATAGCCGCAGCTCGGCGGCAGCCAGGTGATGGTCCGGACATTCTCCGGCGTCAGTCGAACGCAATCCGACACCTGCTCCGACCGATTCGGGTAATCCTTGCAGGCACATAGGCCGGCATCCAGAAGCTTGCAGGAAATGTGGGTGAAGTAGATGTCGCCGGTATCTTCGTCCTCGAGCTTTTCCAGGCAGCAGCGCCCGCAGCCATCGCACAGGCTTTCCCATTCCACCTCGGACATCTCTTCCAAGGTCTTGGTTTTCCAGAACATTCCCTCCTGGCCCGAGGGACGTTTCAGCGGTGCGGTCATCGGGCGATTCCAAGGGGGCGCGGCGTGGCCGCCATCTAGGTGCCCGGCCCCTTCACGCGCAAGGGGCGCACGCGGCGGTTCATCAAGCACGTTAGCTTTGTGCATCAAATTGTGACGGGAACCCGTTGGTTTGTGCCACCTGCTCAGCTAGATATCGGCTACATAAGAGGCTTGAGTCATTCCGGCGGCGGTGTGCAGGGCTATCCGGCCCGGTGCCTTGGGTTTGCCGCAACAATCGCGCAAGACCCTTCGATGGCCCCCAGCCGCGTGCTGAGTGCTTTCGAAGCCCGCTGACACGCTTTCGAAACGACTAGGGTTCCCGTGCGGCAGATCATTCCAGACGATTGGAAGAAGCGGATCAATAACTTCCGCCTGGATCTCGACGCGCGGTTCGATTCGGCGCTGTTCTCCTCCCTGCGCGGCACCCGCGAGCTGTACGAGCGCTTTTCGGCCTTCATGGACCGCTTCTATGTCGGCGGCTGGAAGCGCTGGGTGTTCGTCGAGCCGCTGTCGGAGGCCGCCACGATCGGCCTCGGCGGCCTGGTGCTGATGCTGGCGCTCGCCATCCCGGCGTTCCGGGAGACCGCGGACGAGGACTGGCTGAAGAAGTCCGACCTCGCCGTCACCTTCCTCGACCGCTACGGCAACCCGATCGGCAGCCGCGGCATCAAGCACAACGACTCGATCCCGCTTGAGGACTTTCCGGACAATCTGATCAAGGCGACCTTGGCCACCGAGGACCGCCGCTTCTACGACCATTTCGGCATCGACTTCCCCGGCCTCGCCCGCGCGCTGGTCACCAACGCCCAGGCCGGCGGCGTCCGCCAGGGCGGCTCCTCGATCAGCCAGCAGCTCGCCAAGAACCTGTTCCTGTCCAACGAGCGCACCATCGAGCGCAAGGTCAACGAGGCGTTCCTGGCGATCTGGCTGGAAACGCGCCTGACCAAGAACGAGATCCTCAAGCTCTATCTCGACCGCGCCTATATGGGCGGCGGCACCTTCGGCGTCGACGGCGCGGCGCATTTCTACTTCAACAAGTCGGTGCGCGACATCAACCTGGCGGAGGCCGCGATGCTCGCCGGCCTGTTCAAGGCGCCGACCAAGTTCGCCCCGCACATCAACCTGCCCGCGGCGCGTGCCCGCGCCAACGTCGTGCTCGACAACCTCGTCGATGCCGGCTTCATGACCGAGGGCCAGGTGTTCGGCGCCCGCCGCAACCCGGCCTTCGCGGTCGACCGCCGCGACGAGAGCTCGCCGAACTACTTCCTCGACTATGCCTTCGACGAGATGCGCAAGCTGGTCGACACGTTCCCGAAGTCCTACACCGAGCGCGTGTTCGTGGTGCGGACCTCGATCGACATGAACGTGCAGCATGCCGCCGACGAGGCGATCGAGAACCAGCTGCGTCAGTTCGGCCGCGACTACCATGCGACCCAGGCCGCGACGGTGGTGTCCGATCTCGACGGCGGCATCCGCGCCATGGTCGGCGGCCGCGATTATGGCGCCAGCCAGTTCAACCGCGCCACCGACGCCTACCGGCAGCCGGGCTCGTCGTTCAAGCCTTACGTCTACACGACGGCGCTGCTCAACGGCTTCAAGCCGACCTCGATCGTGGTCGACGGCCCGGTCTGCATCGGCAACTGGTGCCCGCAGAACTATGGCCATTCCTATTCCGGCTCGGTGACGCTGACCCAGGCCATCACGCGCTCGATCAACGTCGTGCCGGTCAAGCTGTCGATCGCGCTGGGCGGCAAGGACGGTCCGAAAGCCGGCCGCGCCAAGATCGTCGAGGTCGCCCGCCGCTTCGGCCTCAAGGCGCCGCTGCCGGACACGCCGTCGATGCCGATCGGCTCGGACGAGGTGACGGTGCTGGAGCATGCGGTCGCCTATGCGACCTTCCCGAACAAGGGCAAGGCGGTCACGCCACACTCGGTCCTGGAGGTCCGCACCGGCGCCGGCGATCTGGTCTGGCGCTGGGACCGCGACGGGCCGAAACCGAAGCAGGCGATCCCCGCTTCCGTCGCCGCCGACATGGCGGGCATGATGAGCCACGTGGTCAGCGAAGGTACCGCGCGCCGCGCCGCGCTCGACGGCATTCCGACTGCCGGCAAGACCGGCACCACCAATGCGTATCGCGACGCCTGGTTCGTCGGCTATACCGGCAACTTCACCTGCGCGGTCTGGTACGGCAATGACGACTACTCGCCGACCAACCGCATGACCGGCGGCTCGCTGCCGGCGCAGACCTGGCACGACATCATGCTCGCCGCGCATCAGGGCGTCGAAGTCAAGGAGCTGCCGGGCGTCGGCATGGGCGAGAAGCTGCCGCAGCCGGCGTCGGCCGCGATGGCCCAGGCCGGCCAGCCGAAGACGCTCGAGATCAAGCCGGGTCCACCGCCGATCCTCACCCGCCGCGGCGCCGAGGTCCTGGTGCAGGTCGAGAAGATGCTGGACGACGCCGCGCGCGTCGCCGAGAAGGCCGCGCCGGCCGATCCGAAGAAGCCCGGCAAGCCGGTGTCATCGAGCGCGCTGGCCTTCCCTGAGAACTACGCCACGGCGACCGCCGACAGCGTGACCACCCCTGCCTTGCGCAAGAACTGACGACAGCGAATTCCCGTGCGGCTGCTCTTCATCACCTTGCTCGCGCTCCTGATCGCCACCGGCGTCGGCGTCGGCGCGACCTGGATCACCACCACCCGCGGCACCGAGTTCGGCACGCTGACGATCGGTGCCTGGACGGCGCGTCCCAAGACCGGCACCGCCGACGTCGATCCCTATGCGCGCGCCACCATCACCCGCAACGGCGAGCTGCCGATCGGCACCGGCGACGGCGTCGCTTTCACCGCCACCACCGACGACAAGAAGAAGCCGCTCGATGGCCGCTGCGACATCCTGGTCAGCGGCGTGACGCCGCCGGCCCGCTTCTGGACGCTCACGCTGTATGACCGCAAGGGCCACCTCGTCGCCAACACGCTGCAGCGCTATGGCTTCACCAGCCAGGAGCTGGTGCGCGGCGCCGACGGCTCGTTCGAAATCCGGGTCGCCGCGCGCTCCCGCGCCGGCAATTGGCTGCCGACCGGCGGCATCGAGCGCTATGCGCTGATGCTGCGCCTTTACGACACGCCGGTGGGCGTAGCCACGCGCACGCAGCGTGACGCGCCGATGCCCTCGATTACGACAGTGGGCTGCCCATCATGATCCGGCTGCTGTTCACCGTCGTGGTCGGCGTGCTGCTCGGCGGCGTGGTTCATCTCGTCAGCGTGCTGGCGCTGCCGCGGATCTCGACGCAGGACGCGTATTCGCGGCTGACGCCGATGACCAAGCTCAACGCCGTCACGCCGTTGCCGCTCGCCGATCCCACCAACTCGCCGATGCCGTTCATGGACCCGGCTTTCGCGATGGCGATCTGCCGCTATGATCTGTCCGATGGCCCGCTCAAGCTCACGGTGCCGGTCAGTCAGGCCTATACATCGGTGTCGTTCTACACGCGCAACGAGATCGCCTATTACGCGATCAACGATCGCTCGGCCGGCAAACGCGTCATCGAGCTCGATCTGATGACCGAAGCCCAGCACGAGGATCTGCCAGAGGATGAAGAGGTCACGGCCGCCGACCGACTGATCATCGATTCGCCGACGACGACCGGCCTGATCGTGCTGAAGGCGCTTGCGGCCGAACCCGGGCTCATGCCGCAGGCGCAGGCCACGCTTGCCGCGGCCAGTTGCGGCCTGCAGGCGGAGGCGCCTGCCAAGGCGGAAAAGCCGCGCGGAAAGCGGTAAGTTCCGCAAGGCTGCTCCACCGACAACGCTCTCTTCACCCTTCGTGGCATAGAGGTTCGGCCAATCCGCTGATATGATGTATCAGCGCTCCGACGCGTCGCTCATCATCAGGTCATGCCTCTCGAAATCGAACGAAAATTTCTGGTCAGGACCGACTCCTGGCGGGATCAGGCGACACACGCTGAGCACCTTCGCGACGGTCTCGTCGCGCGCCAGGACGGGCTCAAGGTCCGAGTCCGCTGTTACGGCAACCGGACGACGCTGTGCGTCAAGAGCGGCCGGCGCGGCCTGTCACGCGAGGAGTTCGAATACGAGATCCCGCGTGATCATGCGGACGCGATCTTCGCGCATTGCGCTGATCGCATCATCGAGAAGACGCGTCACTATGTGCCCGGCGAGAGCGGCATGTGGGAGGTCGACGTCTATCACGGTGCGCTCGAGGGAGTCGTGATCGCCGAGATCGAGCTGCCGACCGAGGCGACGGTCGTGACCCTGCCGGATTGGATCGGCGACGAGGTCACCGGCGACCCGCGCTACAGCAAGGCCAATATGCTGACGGAGCGTTCGCGCGCGGCGACGGTGCGGGAGTTGCGACGCGCGCGTCTTGCAGGGCTGTGATGCGCGGATGCGCCGGTTGACCAGCGTCAAGACACGACTGCAGCGCTCATCCTAGACAGCGCGGGCTTGGCGGATCCGACGGTCCGCGCTGGGAGTTTGGCAGGATGAATTCATCGCAGGTGATGTCGCAGGCGCTGCGCGCCAAGATCATGTCGGCCGACGATGCCGCCGCGCTGGTCACGCCGGGCAGCCATGTCGGCATGAGCGGCTTCACCGGCTCAGGCTATCCCAAGGCGGTGCCGATGGCCCTGGCGCGCCGCATCGAGCAGGCGCATGCGCGCGGCGAGCCGTTCCGCATCGGCGTGTGGACCGGCGCCTCGACCGCGCCGGAGCTCGACGGCGCGCTCGCCAAGGCCAACGGCATCGATCTGCGCCTGCCCTATCAGTCGGATCCGACGACGCGCCAGCGCATCAATGCCGGCAGCATCGAATATATCGATCTGCATCTCAGCCATGTCGCGCAGTTCGTGTGGTTCGGCTTTCTCGGCCATCTCGACGTCGCCGTGATCGAATGCGCCGGCATCCTGCCCGATGGGCGGCTGATTCCGTCGACCTCGATCGGCAACAACAAGACCTGGCTCGACCAGGCCGACCGCGTCATCATCGAGGTCAATTCGTGGATGAACCCGGCGCTGCTCGGGATGCACGATGTCTACTATGGCACGCGGCTGCCGCCGCATCGCAAGCCGATCCCGATCATCGCGCCAGGCGACCGCATCGGCGAGACCACCTATCGCTGCGATCCCAACAAGGTCATCGCCGTCGTCGAGACCCATGCCCCGGACCGCAACACGACCTTCGCGCCGCCGGACGATGTCTCGCGCGCGATCGCCGGCCACATCCTGGAGTTCTTCGAGCACGAGGTGAAGCAGGGCCGTCTGCCGCGCAATCTGCTGCCGCTGCAGTCCGGCGTCGGCAATGTCGCCAATGCCGTGATGGCCGGGCTCGATGACGGCCCCTTCCCGCATCTGACGGCCTACACAGAGGTCCTGCAGGATGGCATGCTCAACCTGCTCCGCTCGGGCCGGATGGATCTGGCGTCGGCGACCGCGCTGTCGCTGAGCTCGGAGGCCGCGATCGAGTTCAACCGCGAGATCGAATTCCTGCGCGACCGCATCGTGCTGCGGCCGCAGGAGATCTCCAATCATCCCGAGGTGATCCGACGGCTCGGCGTGATCGCGATGAACGGGCTGATCGAGGCCGACATCTACGGCAACGTCAATTCCACCCATGTCCGCGGCAGCAGCATCATGAACGGCATCGGCGGCTCCGGCGACTTCGCCCGCAACGCCTATCTGTCGATCTTCATGACGCCGTCGACCGCCAAGAACGGCACCATCTCCTGCATCGTGCCGATGGTGACGCATGTCGACCACACCGAGCACGACGTGCAGATCCTGGTCACCGAGCGCGGGCTGGCCGATTTGCGCGGCCTGTCGCCGAAGCAGCGCGCCCGCGCCGTGATCGAGACGGCGGCGCATCCGAAATTCCGTCCGGCGTTGTCGGACTATTTCGAGCGCGCCTGCCGCGACTCCACGGGCAAGCACACGCCGCACCTGCTCGAGGAGGCCCTCCGCCTGCTCAGGCCGGACTGACGGACGCGGTCCGCTGCGCGCAGCGGCACGTCTCGTAGTCTGTGGGGTCGTGGCTGTTCACGATCGTGACCTGGTCGCCGTGATCGCATTTCAGCCGCCGCAACCGCTCCTGGTTGGCGACGCGCGTGGCGCGGTCGAGATCTCCCTTGCGCTGGAACACTCCAAGCAGCAGCGGCATGCGGGGCCGCGCATCGAGCTGGCCGTGGAAGAAATACGCGTCGCCCGCATGCAACAACCATCGGTCGCCGCGACGCACGGCCACGCCGCAATGGCCCGGCGTGTGCCCCGGCAGTGGAATGATCAGAATGTCGGCGTTGCGAGCAAACGGGGCGCGGACGCCGCGAAAGCCGAACCAGTCCTCTCCCTCTTCGCCGTAGAACTGCCAGTCGGGATGGTGGCGCCATTGCGCGGCCACGTAGCGGCCCGGTGGCGGCTGGGGCGATCGCTCGACCGCCATCGCATGCTCCCTGCGATGCACGTGCACCTTCGCGCGCGGAAAATCGCCGATGCCGCCGGCGTGGTCGCGATCGAGATGGGTCAGGAGGACGTGTCTGACCTCATCAGCCGAGAACCCGAGCGCCCTCACCTGCTGCAGTGCCGTCTCCGCCACGTCGAGCCGCGGGGCAGCCTGTCGCACCCAGCGCGTCCCCAATCGCGCCGGCTCGGCGATGTCCCCGGTGCCGAGGCCGGTATCGACCAGGATGAGCCCGTCGTCACTCTCGATCAGCAGGCAATGGCAGACGAGGCGAGCACGCGCGAACAGGCTGCCACCGCCGCTGACCAGCCGGCCGCCGCGGGGACACATCGTGCCGGTGTTGAGGTGGTGGACGCGCATCGATTTCCTCCGGGGCTTTGAACAGGGATGCGAGCCATCCTTGCGCAGACCCGATCGATAAGTAAAATATTGATCAATGATAACAATCATAGGCCTATCCTATGGATATCCGCGAGCTCCGCTATTTCTCCGCCGTGTTCGAGGAGCGCAGTCTGACCAGAGCCGCCGCGCGCTGCTTCGTCTCGCAGCCGTCGATCTCGCTGGCGATCGCCAATCTCGAAACCGAGCTCGGGACCGAGCTGTTCATTCGCCACCGCAAAGGCGTGGTGCCGCTCGAGGCCGCAGAACGGCTGCAGCCGATCGCGCGTCGGATCGTCGAGGAGGCCGATGCGGCCCGTAATCTGTTCCGCGACGGCGCGCCGAAGCAGGTGCTCAAGCTCGGCGTCATGCGCACGCTCGACGGACGGCGCGTCACCGCATTGCTGAAGCCGCTGACCGCGCGGGACGATGTCAGGCTTCATATCGTCGGCCCCACCGAGTCGGCCGATGCTCGCATCGTCTCGCGAACTCTCACCGGCAACGACGAGCATTTCCTGTCGCTGTGGAGCGAGCGCTACGTCGCAGCGCTCCCCCTCGCCCATCCGCTGATGCTGAAGCCGCGCCTGCGAGCTGCCGATCTCGCCGATGTCGCGATGATCGACCGCTGCCATTGCGAGCATAGTGCGCTGGCCGGCCGCGGCGGCAAGCCGCGCGAGATTGCCGCCATCGCCGAGACGGAGGATTGGGCGCTCGCGCTGGTGGCCGCCGGAGTCGGCGTTGCGATTGTTCCTGAAGGCGTCGTGCACGGCCGCAGCGATATCGCCGTCCGCGATATCGAGATGACCCTGAAGCGGCAGGTCGGCTTGGCCTATCCCGCCTCGCGCGCTCCCTCGGAGGCGCTGAAGACCCTGATCGCCACGCTCCGTGCAACAGCGCCGCAGAAGTCGCGGGCCGCGGCACCGCGACCAAAGCGGGCGCCGGCCAAGCCGGACCGGCGCCGCAAGCTGTCGTCGAACTAGCCGCGCGTGGTCAGCGGCCGCTCGATCAGGGGCCGCGCCGCCACCGGCGGATTGGCGGTCTGGGCGGCGAGCTCGTTGATCAGGCGGTCGGCGTCGGCCGCCAGTCCGTCGGGGGCCTGCAGCACCAGGCGCTCCAGCGCCCAGCGATAGGATGACACGCGCTGCTCCAGGCTGATCTGCACCCATTGCACGATCAGCGAGTTCTCCTGCATCCGCGCCACCGCATCGGCCTTCTCGCGCGGCGACAGCTCGGTCATGTATTTCATGCTGGCATCGCGCTTGCGATCGAGATCGATCACGCGAATGGCGGAGGCGAAGAACGGCTCGAAGCGGGTGATGTCGTCGCGGACATCGTCGATCAGCTGCGCGTAGCGCGACGAATGCGAGCGATGCGGCTCGTCGATCAAGGCGCGGCCATAGGCGGTGCGATCGAACGCCACCTTCTGCCGCCATGGCGACGCCGACGGCTGATAATCTCCGAACACTGCCTTCCAGGCGGGGCGCGAATGCGGCGGCTCGATCAAGGGATAAGCCAGATCGCGCAGCTGGCGTTCGTTGTCGGTCAGCTGGAACTGCGACGGCTTGACGCCCACGCTGGCGGTGGCTTCCACCCCGATCCATTTGTGCATGTCGTCGTTGCGCATGTCGGCGCGGGTGCGGCCGAAATCACCGCCGCTGCAGGCGACGAGCAGTCCGCTCGAAAGAATGAGGGCGACGGCCGGAGCGGCGCGCCGGACCCGAACCATCACGTCCGGCATTCCCAGTCCCCCGATGTCAGCGGCGACGGCGGCGGCGGCTTGGCGCAGTGCCCTCGCGAGGCCCGCCATCATCGGTCGTGGTCTCGCGCTCGATCCGAACGACGGGAAGAATCAGGATCGTTCCCATGCCCTCCTGCGGCGCGCCGGTCACGGCAGCCCGCGCGCGACGCGCAACATCCGCCGGGAATTCAATGATGGTCGCCATGTCGACTCTCTTTCGTGCCCGAAGTTCTGACCCCCAAACTCCCCGCTGCCCGAACTTCGCAGGCACTGGAGCACGCAAACTGACGATCACGAATGCCCCGAACGACGCGGCATCCCACGCGGCGAAGATCAGGCCGGCGGCGTGACGAGGCCAAGGCGAGATCATCGAACGGATCGATTAAGATCAGGACGTGGTTAAGAGGATCTTAATGCAACGCGATGGGAACACGGATCGCGTGCAATCATCGGGGAAATGGCAAGCCAGCGTTGCGCCTTTGTCTCACCGGGCATTTTCGGCCCATCTTCACCGGTTGTTTTCCTTAACGGCCCATTAAAACAACTCGGCTCTAATCGGCGCAACGATTGCCGAAGTTGCGTACCCGACATGACAAGATCATCGCTGTTCCCCGGCTTCGACGGGCTGCTCACGCTGTCGCGCCGCGAGGGGGTCGACATCAAGCCGACCTTGCTGCGCGTCCTGACCGATCTCTATGTGCAGGCGAGCGCACATTCCGCGGATGAGGAGCGGCAATTCGTCGAGCTGGCGTCGCGTCTCGTCGACGATGTCGATGATGCGACCCGCGCGGCCGTGCGCGCGCGGCTGGCGATCTATCCGGCGACGCCGGTCGAGATCCTGAAGAAACTGGGCTTGCGCCCCGCACAGGACCAGCCGGCCCCGCCGCTCGCCGGGCTGATTCCGGCGTCGCTGCGCTCGCCTCAGCCGAGAGCGACATCCGCACGCGATGACGCGGGATTGTCGATGCAGCCGAAGGATGCGGCCGAGCTCAGCGAGATGTTCATGCGCGCCGCGTCGCATGAGCGCATCGCCATTCTGCAGAACCTCGCCACCACGCCGCTGAAGCCGGCGGCGCCGACGCCGTTGCACCGCGCGGTGCATGCGATCGAGGCGCTGGAGATGGCGGCCTTCAACGCCGATGTCGAGACGTTCACGACGGAGCTCGGCGAAAGCCTGATCCTGCCCGCGCGCGTCAGCCATGAGGTCGTCAATGATCCGGACGGCGAGCCGCTCGCCTGCGCCGCCAAGGCGCTCGGCATGCCGCCGCCGGTGTTCGAGCGCGTGCTGCTGTTCCTCAAGCCCGAGATGGGCCAGTCCGTGCAGACCGTCTTCAGGCTGTCGCGCTTCTATGAGCGCCTCAGCGAGCGCGCCGCGCTGATCATGCTGGCGGCGTGGCGCGGTTCGGCGATGGCGGCGATCCGGGCGAAGCATCGCACGGCGCTGTACGACGACGAGCGGCAGCATGTGCGCGGCAGCGCGCGGTCCGGCACGCATGCGCCGGCCAAGCCGATCGTGCGCACAGGGACCGACGGCTTCAAGCGCTGACGTTGCAACAGCTAGCCGGGTGCGAGATCGAGGAAGTGGCGGCCCTGCTTGTCCTCGGTCTCGACGATCCAGGCGTCGGGATCGAAGCGCAGCTCCTTGCGCAGACGCTCGTCGACCTCGAACTCCGGCACGGGCTGCGGCGACATCGGAACGAACAGGCGTTCGAGAGGCCGACTGTCGTCGTAGACGGTCTGCGGCGCGGGAACGTAGAGCTGCGCCGTGCGGTCCATCAGCGCGACCTTGATGAAGACGGCGCCCGCCTCCTCCGCTCCGCGATGGCTGATCGCGCCGAACACGCCGGCCGACTGGCAGCGGCGCAGATAGGCGCTGACCCAGATGCTCGTCTTCAGTCGCATGATGCTTCAGGCCGATCGATAGCGCGCTGCTGATCGCAGCAGTCGCCTGCTCTATTCGATCGGGTGCCCGATGACAATTGCAAGCTCGCGCACGAGGCGGTCCGAGACCTGCCCCGTTACCGGAAGCTTGCGCTCGCGCTCGAACTTCTGAATGGCCGTTGTGGTGTCGGAGCCGACCATTCCGGTCGCCTTCAGCTGACCATAGCCATATTCGGTCAGCGCACGCTGGACCGCGGCGACACGGCGCGCATTGGCGCCCTGCTGCGTCGGCTGCGGACGTGGCGTGGCAGCCTGGCCGCCGCTTACGGAGCGGACGAGATCGGCGAGCGGATCGGCATATTTCTGGTCGGAGCGCGTCTCTGCCACGCGCGGTTCGGCCACCTTCGGCTCAGTCGCACGACTCTCGGGCGGGCGCGTCTCGATCGCCTTCGGATCGAACGGCGAGATGGCCTCCGCAGGCCGCGGGCGCGGCAAGGGATTGGAGCTGGTGAGAACGGGCGGAATGGTGACGATGGAACCGAACATCGGCGCCGGATGCGGCCCCGATTGCAGGAACACGGCATTGACGATGATCGCGCTCGCGGCGGCGCAGGCCAACAGCCCGGCAAACAGATCCTTCGGGCTGTAGAGCATGGCGCGCATCAGCCAGCCACGCTCATCCGCAGCCTCGACGACGGCAGCAGCAGCCGCGCGCTTGCGACGGCGCGGCGGCGCCTCATCATCCTCTGCAGCTCGTCTAGGCACTCTTCTTCACCTGAATCATCTGCCCTGCCTGGGCCGACCGCGCGGGCGAGAGCGGCGTCACGGTGGCACCAGCCGCCGCCTCCGCGACGCAGTTGATCGGCAGCGCGATCGTGACCGTCGTTCCCTCGTCGAGCTTGCTTTCTATCGACATTTCGCCGCCGTGCAAGGTCACGAGACTCTTCACGATCGAAAGCCCCAGTCCGGTTCCCTCGTGACGACGCTGATAGGTCTTGCCGGCCTGGAAGAACGGATCGCCGAGACGCTTGAGATCATCAGCCGCGATGCCGACACCCGTGTCGGTGATTCGCAACAGCAGGCGCGTGCCTTCGACGCCGGCGGACACTGTCACGCGGCCGCCACGCTCGGTGAACTTGATGGCGTTGGACACGAGGTTGAGCACGATCTGCTTGAAGGCGCGGGGATCGCCAGTGATGATGGGAAGATCGTGCGGCGCGTCCGCGGCCAGATCGACGCCGTTCTCGCGCGCACGCAGCGCCAGCAGATTGCAGCAATTGAACAGCGCCGCACGCGGCGCAAATGGCTCCGGGGTCAGCTCGAAATTGCCGGATTCCATCTTCGACATGTCGAGGATGCCGTTCACGACCGACAGAAGATGCTGGCCGGAATCGTTGATCAGCTGCGCATATTCACGACGCCGCGCGGCGTTGAGCACCAGCGTCTGCTCCTGCATCAGCATCTCCGAGAAGCCGATGATGGCGTTCAGCGGCGTGCGCAGCTCGTGACTCATGGTGGCGAGGAAGCGTGTCTTGGCGGCGTCGGCCCGCTCGGCGGCACTGCGCGCCAGCTCGAGCGCCTGCTCCTGCAGCTTGCGGTCGGTGACGTCGCGCATGACCGCGACCACCTCCTGCTCGCCGCCCGCCGACGTCAGGCCGGCACGATCGAGCGGCCGACAACGCATCTCGACCCAAATGAAATCGACCGGATGCTGCACGCCACGTCCCTCGCCCGGCGCATCGCGGCGCAGGCGGAACTCGACGCTCGAGGCCTCGCTGCCGCTGGCTGCTTCGGACAGCGCGGTAAGATAGGCGGGCCGATCCGCAACATGCACGCGTTCGAACAGGCCGTGTCCCTGCAACTGGGCGACCGGTGCTCCGAGCAGCGTCTCCGCGGCAGGCGAAATGAACATCACCGCGCCGTTGCGGCGATGGCGGGAGATCACGTCGCTCATGTTGCGCGCGAGCAGACGATAGCGCTCCTCCTCCATCGACAGCAGCCTCACGCTGGTGCGCGCGAGGGTGTCGGCGGCAAAGGCCAGCACGGCGGCATAGAGCGTTGCGGAGGCGACGCCGAAGGCGAGCAGGCCGGTGCGCAGCGCCGGATTGGTCTCCGGCTTCGGCAGCCAGCCGAGATGACCGATCAGGATCAAGAGCAGCGCGCAGGACAGCGCGAGCGCTGCGGAGAACACGACCACGCGCCGCGAAGCCGAGAACGACGCCTCCAGGGGAACGACGATCAGCCAGACCGCGGCAAAGGATTCGATGCCGCCGGTCTCGATCGACACCGCCATGATCAGCGCAGATAGCGCCAGAGACGACAGCGCGCAGGCGCTCTCGTAACGGCCGGTGCGCGACAGATACCAGGACAACAGGATCGGCGCGATCAGCCAGGCCAGCGCGCCGACCTCCAGCGCACTGGGCGCGCCGCGCATCGCGAGATAGGCGGGGAATACGGCGAAGGCGGCAAGGCTGCCAAGCAGGCGAGGCGCGATGAAGGCGCGATGGCGCGCGCGCGTCATCGCATCAGTTCGAGCCGACGGATGCAGCAACGCATCAAGACAATCGCGGATGATACTCAACACACTCACGGCTCTCGCGCCTCGGCCTGTCGGTCGTTCTCAACAAGAGAGAGAGAACGCGCCGGGACGCCCCCTGTCGTCGGAAGCACCGTGTCAGACTCGCATTAAGCGAACGCTAAGGGCCAGACTGCGGCAACCACGCCATTCGGGCGGGATGGTGAATGCATCGTTTCCGGCCGCGTCTGCGGTTGCGAAACCGTCGCAAGCCACAACCGGTTGCATGCGGCTTTCGGCTCGCGCCAACCAAAAATTTACGCCGAAAAAACTTCGGGACTCCGCTTTGCTAATTCTCAACCAATTAAGCCCAAAGCAAGCAGTCGCGACATAGAACAAGAGAGCTGCGATCTCGGTTGCGCGAGTGAGGACGGACGCGGGGTCAGCAGCACGGTCGGGGTTGCGTGATGTTCTTTCTGCTTCGGATGGCATTCTGGCTCGGGCTCGTGCTGGTGCTGCTGCCGCGCGAGAAGACGCCGGAGGCCGACAAGCTGCCGCAGATCAATGCGCATGAGGCGGTGCAGGCTGCGACCGCAGCGATCTCGGACATGAGTCAGTTCTGCAAGCGCCAGCCGCAGGCCTGCGAGGTCGGCGGTCAGGCTGCGACCGTGGTCGGTCATCGTGCCCAGGAAGGCGCGCGCAAGATCTATCAGATCATCACCGACAAGCCTGAGACCATCGAGAGGCCGGCTGCCGCGGACAAGTTCATCGGCCCGGTGAAGCCGGCCGGTCTCGACCGGCGCGGCAATGATCACACCGGCTCGATCGACGCGCCGGTGACCGCAGAGGTTCCCGCGGGCGAGGCTCCTGCCGATACGCTCTCGGCGGACGATCTCGGCGCCGAGTGGCAACTGCCGCCGACGCCCTGATCGGCGTGCGGAACCCACTGTCGCTTTCGTCCCGTCGAACGCCTATATGAGGGCTCAAGGACGGGACTGAAGAGCACCATGACCATCGACGAGATCCGCGACAATTTCGACCTGCTGGACGATTGGGACGACCGCTACCGCTACGTGATCGAGCTCGGCCGCACCTTGGCGCCGATGCCCGAGGACGAGCACTCGGCCGCCAACAAGGTGCAGGGCTGCGCCAGCCAGGTCTGGTTGTCCAAGCACCCTGATCACAGCGGCGCCGTTCCGGTGCTGAACTATCTCGGCGACAGCGACGCCCACATCGTGCGCGGCCTGATCGCGATCCTGCTGACGCTCTATTCCGGTCGCACGCCGCAGGAGATCCTGACGATTGATGCGCCTGCCGTATTCGACGAACTCGGGTTCCGCGAGCACCTCACGCCGCAGCGCTCCAACGGCCTGCGCTCCATGGTCGAGCGCATCCGCTCCGACGCGCGCGAAGCGCTCGCCGCGACGTCCTGATCTGTTCAGCTACTTCTCGCGCTCGGGACGCTGCTGGCCCAGGCCCATCTTCTTGGCGAGCTGCGAGCGCGTGACCGCGTAGTTCGGCGCCACCATCGGATAGTCCGGCGGCAGGTTCCATTTGTCGCGGTACTGCTCGGGCGTCATGTTGTACTGGGTGCGCAGATGCCGCCGCAGCGACTTGAAACGTTTGCCGTCCTCGAGGCAGACCAGATAGTCGGGGTGGATGGACTTCTTCACCGGCACCGCCGGCCGCGTCGGCTCCGGCGCCGGCTCGCTGCGACCGGCCGCAACCCGTGTCAGCGCCGCATGCACCTGGCTGATCAGCGACGGAATCTCCGCCGCCGGCGTCGGGTTGTTGCTGAGATAGGCCGACACAATGTCGGCCGTCAGATCGATAAAGCTCTTGCCGGCCCCTTCGGTCATCCCAACTCACCTGCCCGTCCGCTGACTTTCATTCGCAAGTATCACCCGCAGCGGGTGATCGCGTCATCAGTCAATTCTCCAAGCAATATGGGCAAATGACCGGCAAAATGACAAGATAGTGAGGACTTCTTCTTGGGACTTCTGTCCCGATTTCAGTACTGTGTACGGCATGCCAGTCTTGCATGCGTCGGTTGGGTCAGCCGCGGCCTTCCAGGTGCGTGCGGAGCTCGTCGATGGACGCGAAACGCATCATCCCCTCCGGCATCTGCGCTTCGATCGAACCGTCGGAGTAGAGCGAGTAGGCCATTCCATCCACCACGCCCGACTTGATGATGCTCGCAGCCGGAGCATCCGCCTCTTGCGGCTCGGGGGCGGGAGCCGGCTCCGGCTCGACAAAAGCCGGTGCGGCGCGCGCCAGCCGCCGCGGAAACGGCGGCCGCAAGGCCTCGGGCGGGCGCGCCCGTTCGGGACGCGACCAGCTGTCGTCCGACGCCGACGAAGCGGGCTCGGGGGCTGGCTCATCGAGCGGGATCGCCGGGGGCTCGCTGAGTGGCGGCGATCGGAAATCCGTCGGCATCGATTCGGTTGCGCGCTTTTCCGCCCGCTCCCGCTCGCGTCGCGACGTAGAGGCAAACAGGAGATTGCGTCGGGGCCGCTCGGCGGGCTCCGCAGCCGGCTCGTCCTCCTCGGGCGCCGGCGCAGCGGCACGCAAGGACGCGGACAAGGGGGACGACGGCAGCGGCGCCGAGGACAGCGGTGCCGACAGGTCCGGCATCCGCGGTCGTGGCCGCGGCGAGCCGCCCTCTCGCCAGAGGTCCTCCGTCGGGGGCACCGGAGGCGCATCGAGGTCGGCCTTGCTCCCGACGCCCGGCAATTGCAGGGTCCTGACCTCGCCTTCAGAGGGCGAGCGGGCGCGTAGCCGTTGTGAGATGACCTTGAGCTCGCCGAGCACGGCCGACAAGGCAAACAGGATGAGCCCGCTGCAAACGCCGAGGGTCCCCGACAGAATCAGCGTATTGCCCACGCTGAACTCCTTGACGGGAATTCCCCAAGCGATCGCTCCAAGCCCGACCAGCACGGCCAGGGCCCCAGCGGCCAACATCGCACTCATCATTCGAACCTATCCCCTAATGCGCCGGATCCGGACGGTGTCCCGAGCCTATCACACTAGCTATCTGCGGATGCCCGCTTCCGTTGAATGCGGGTTCTAGTCGAAATCCGCGACAATTTGCAGCAGAAGTTCGACCGGAGCGGTCCTCAGTCTCGGCGGTGGGGCCGAAAGCGCCACGATCAAGCCACATTCGAACCCTGCAACCCCCGGAACCGTCAGCGGTTCCTCCGGATTTGTCCCGATCCTGCGGTTCAGGACGCGTTCATGTCGCCGTGTCAATATGGCGTCAAGCAGCCGAAATTCGGGCCCCTGCTGCACTGCGATGGACGCGTGACGCTCATATTTCCAACACCTCCTAAACGGGGACGCGCTATACGCAGCTTGGGAAACAGGCCTGAAGCGCGGAAGCGGGGTCGTTGGGGGACGCCGGGTCACTATCAGCCATGACATCGATAACCACTTCGGTCCTCGAGACGCCGACGCGGCGGACACTCGAGCGGACTTGTGACGATCTCGCCATGTTCGCCCTCGCCGCCGTCGCGGTGGTGGCCGGGCTGACATTTCGCGATTACGGCCTGGGTTGGGACGACTACACCCATGCCGAATATGCCGATCTGTTGCTGCGCATGTATGGTTCCGGTTTCAGGGATCAGGCGGCGCTGTCGTTCGCCAACCTCTATATGTACGGCGGTGGGTTCGACATGGTTGCAGCCTTGCTGCACAAGATCCTGCCACTGGAGCTGTTCGAGACGCGCCGGCTGGTCGGCGCGATCGTCGGCCTGATCGGGCTCGCCGTCACCTGGCGGCTGGCGCGCCGCATCGGCGGTGCGGTGGCCGGCCTTGCCGCCCTGCTGCTGCTGGCACTCTGCCCGATCTTCTACGGCCACATGTTCATGAACCCGAAGGACGCTCCCTTCGCGGTCGCGATGGTGGTGCTGCTGATGGGACTGGTCCGTCTGGCCGACGAGTACCCCTACCCCTCGCCGCGCACCATCCTGATCCTCGGCCTGGGTGCCGGCTTCTCGATCGGCTCGCGCATCCTGGGCGGCATGGCGGTGGTCTACGCCATGGTCGGCTTCATGCCGCTGTTCCTGGAGGAGTACCGCACGCAGGGCGTCCGCGAGGCGGTGCGTCGCTTTGCCAACGTGCTCTACATGCTGATCCCCGGGCTCATCCTGGGCTACCTGATCATGGGCCTGATCTGGCCATGGTCGATCATCGAGCCGGCAAACCCGTTCCGGGCGCTGACCTATTTCTCGCACTTCTTCGAGAAGCCGTGGAAGGAAATGTTCGACGGCGCACTGGTCTCGGTGCCGGACATGCCGTGGTCATATCTGCCGACGCTGTTCGCGCTGCAGCTCCCCGAGCTGATGATCGCGCTGTTCGTGGCCGGCGTGGTCGCCTCGCTAATGTCGCTGTCGCGGCCGGACATGCCGGCCCGGCAGAAGAGCATCCTCCTAATGCTGACGCTTGCGGCGACGCTGCCGATCCTGATCGCGATCGTCAAACGGCCTGCGCTGTACAACGGCATTCGCCACTTCGTGTTCGTGATCCCGCCGATGGCCCTGCTCGGCGGCGTCGCGTTTTCGTGGCTCCTGTCCTGGCTCAACAATGACGAGCGCCGCAGCTGGCAGCCGGTGGCGATCGCCGCCTTCTGCTTCGGGCTGCTGCTGCCGCTGGCCGAGATGATCCGGCTGCACCCCTATCAATACACCCACTTCAACTACATCGCCGGCACCGTGCGCGAAGCGGATACGCGTTTCATGCTGGACTATTGGGGCCTGGCGCTGAAGCAGGCCTCGGATGGCCTCAAGGAGCAGCTCGACGAGCGCCAGGAGGTGCCGCCGATCGGGCATAAATGGAAGGTCGCCGTGTGCGGTCCGCAGCGCCCGGCCCAGGTCGCGCTCGGCCCGGACTTCACCATCGGCTGGGACAGCCACGCGGCGGACTTCGCCATGACGCTCGGCGAGTTCTACTGCAAGGGATTGACCGCCCCCGTGATGGTCGAGATCAAGCGGGACGACGTCGTGTTCGCCCGGGTCTACGACATCCGCGGCCGCAGCATCTCGAGCCTGCTGTCGATCCCCGCGCCGTGAGGCGCCGGCTCTCCCAAACGACATGACTGCCCTCCCGGCTCCGCGCCTTGCCGAGCCGGGAGAGGCCGCTTAGGCTCCGATCAACCCCAAGAGATCGGAGAATGCCCATGTCGCCAGCCGAAGCACGCCTGAAGGAAGTGCCGTCCAACATGACGGAAGCGGAATGGTCGCAACGGGTCAACCTGGCGGCGGCCTACCGCCTCGTGGCGATGTTCGGCTGGGACGACCTGGTCGATACCCACATCTCGGCGCGCGTGCCCGGCCCCGAGCATCACTTCCTGATCAACCCCTACGGCCTATTGTTCGAGGAGATCACGGCGTCGAGCCTGATCAAGGTCGACCTCTACGGCAACCAGCTCTCCGAGAGCGAGTACAGCATCAACCCGGCCGGCTTCACCATTCATTCGGCGATCCACGAGGTGCGCGAGGATGCCGGCTGCGTCATTCATCTGCACACGCTCGATGGCGTCGCGGTGTCGAGCTGTGCCGACGGCCTGCTGCCGCTGAACCAGATCGCGCAATACGTCACCCACGACCTGGCCTATCACGACTACGAGGGTGTCGCGCTGGACCATGACGAGCGGCCGCGGCTGCAGCGCGACCTCGGCAGCAAGAACCACATGCTGCTGCGCAATCATGGCACGCTCACCGTCGGCCGCTCGGTCGCCTCGGCGTTCGAGCGCATGTATCACCTCGAGCGCGCCTGCTCGATCCAGGTCCGCACCCGCACGCTCGGGCCCACGGCCTATCCGGTGCGCGACGAGGTCATCGACAAGAACGCAAAGCTGTTCGACAACGAGGAGCGCATGGAACTCCGCTCGACCCAGTTGGTCTGGCCGCCGTTGCTGCGCCGGCTCGATCGGGTCAATCCCGGCTACCGGAATTGATCGCCAGGCGCTGATCAGCTACAAAGGGTCATCACCCTCTACGCTATTTGGAATGAAACGCCGCCCAATTCCGGGCGGCGTTTTTATTTGTGCCGTCAGCAGCACACCGCCCGAGGCGCTCCCTGCCGCTCCGGCTGGCCATGCAGCTCCTGTAATTCTTCCGTCAGCCGGCGCTCGACGAACCGCCGCTCGTGCTCGGCGAGCCGGGTGGCAAGCAGCTTGCGATAGCGCCGCACATTGGCCTCACGGGAGAACCGCAGCCGAGCGGCCGGTCGCATCCGGCCAGCCGTCCCGAGGACATTGTCCGCCGCAGCCGCATCGGCTTCGACATCGACGCGCGGAACGATGCGCATGGCAGCGCCGCCGCGCGGGCGCGGCGGCTGATCCTCACGATCGAGCTGGCGCAGCGCGCCGAGAATGTCGGACAGACGGAGCGGCCTGGCGAGGCCCGGGATCTTGCGCAGGCCTGGCTGTGACTCCACCGCATACATGTCCGAGGCCCAGGATGACAGGATCAGCCGCTTCTCCGCCCGGGACAGTTTGGCATCATTCAGAAGGTCCGTCGGGGACGCATAATGCGAGACCGGATGGAAACCGGCGCCGCCCGCGGTGATCGAAACACGGTGGTCGCTCATGGCGTGTCTCCTCCTCCACTCCTTTCACAACAAACAAGTGATGCGTCGACGCGGGCGATGACGCGCCCGCGTCGCGGGTCGCAAAACGTCAGGCAGCTTTCGACTGCGCGATCTGCTCCACCGGCGTAGTGCCGATGGCGATGCGGCGCGGCTTCATGGCCTCGGGAATCTCGCGCACCAGCTCGATCCGCAACAGGCCGTTGTCGAACGATGCGTTCGTCACCTGGACATAGTCGGCGAGGTTGAACTGCCGCTTGAAGGGCCGCGACGAGATGCCCTGATACAGGTACTCGCGAGTCTCCTTCTCGACTTTGCGGCCCTCGACGGTCAGGACATTGTGCTCGGCCGTGATGCTCAGCTCATCCGGCGCGAAGCCGGCCAGCGCCAGCGAGATCTGATAGCGGTCGTCGCCGAGCCGCTCAATATTGCAGGGGGGATAGTTGTCCTCGACGGCGCGCTGGGTCTCGTCGAGCAGGCTGAACAGCCGGTCGAAGCCGATGGTCGAACGCCACAGCGGGCTGAAATCATACGTCCTCATAGCCAAGTCCTCCTAGGAGCAAGATGGATACGAAGGAGCGCCGGGCCGATGCAGGACTTAAGTCTGAGGACCAGCCGACCGGTCAGCGCCCAGAGCACAACCGGGCCCCAAGGGCACCCGGTGCCGCCGAAGCGGCGACAAACGAATTAGATCAACCAAGGCGGAGTTCAAGAGCCTCACGTCAAAATTTTTGCCATGGCCCGGATTGGTTTT